>CAZXKG010000200.1:0-2500 GCA_964641695.1 uncultured Conexibacter sp. | reverse complement strand
GAGGTCGAGCCAGACCGCGATCAGGTTCTCGGCCATCAGTTCGCGCGCGCCGCCGGGCACGCTCATCGTCACCGGCGCGCCGTCGATGCCGCCGTTCTGCGTGCCCTGCACCCCCATGCCGCGCTGGAGGCAGAGGCAGCGCGCCTCGAGGTAGAGGAGCGACTGGCCCTGGTGGAAGCCCATCAAGAGCTCCGACCCGGCGCCGGAGGTCGCACGCATCTTGACCCCGCGCGAGGCATAGGCGGCGGCGAGGAACGCCTTGGACCAGGGGGTGTCGTCGCCGTCGATGAAGGCGCCCTCCGAGCCGTAGACCGACACGGTCTCGGCGTAGGAGGTGAAGCCGGCCATGGCGATCTGCAGCTCCTCGGCCTCCTCGGAGGAGCACTGGAAGAGCGTTCCCCACCGCCCGACCGAGGCGCCGACGGCGCAGGCCAGCGCGTTCGACCAGGCGTTGCGGGCGACGCGCTGGGTGGTCTCGATCTCGTCGAAGCCGAGGCCGACCGCGATCGCGGCGTCGGCGGCGAGCTGGAGCGGGTCGTCCTTGGCGTTGGTGACGTGGCCCTGGTTGCCCGGCGTGCGGCGGGCGCGCATCTTGGAGTAGGCGAAGGCGATCTCGAGCGCCGAGAGATGGCCGACGACCTCGGCGAGGCGCGCCGGGGTGAGGCCGCGGGCGAGCCGCACGAGCTCGGCGCGCGGGACGGTCATGTCGACGAGACGGCGGGCGAGCTCGAGGGACGGGATCGCCATCGCTTCCGCCGCCACCTCGGGGTCGAGGTGGTAGGTGGCGATGAAGCGGTCGATCATGTCGAAGTCGTCGGCCGCGACGCCGTCCATCATGGTGACGCGGCCGTTCGCGACGGTGACGGCGGGGTTCGGGTCGCCCGGGCTCGCCATCGCGGCGAAGCCCTTGGCCGCATCCTCACGGGCGAAGCGGTCGAGGCGGAGGGGGCGTGCGTCCCAGTCTGCAAAGCGGCGCCAGCGGTTCGCGGGCGTCATGGCTCGGCCCGCCGGCGGCGGAAGCGCAGCAGGAGGCCGGCGACGAGCAGCACGCCCGCCGCCGCGATCGTCGCCATCGACCCGAGCGCCGGCACCATCGGCGTGTAGCCCGCGATCATCTTGGCGTAGAGCCATTCCGGCACCGCCGTGTCCGGTCCGGTGGTGTAGAGCGACAACGGGAAGTTGCCCCAGCTGAGCAGAAAGGCGAAGAGCCCCCCGGACCAGATCCCCGGCCAGAGGATCGGCAGCGTCACCTCGCGCAGGACCTGTCCGCGCGAGGCGCCGAGGTCGTAGGCTGCCTCCTCGAGTGCGGGGTCGAAGCCGTACATCTGGATCGCCATGACGAGCGTGACGACCGGCACGATCCAGACCAGGTGGGCGAAGACCGCCGTCTGCCAGGAGAGCGTCACCCCGAGCGCGTTGAACCAGAGGAGGAGCGCGAGTCCCATCACCGGCTGAGGGAAGAAGATCGGCAGCAGCACGAGCTTCTGGTAGAGCCGCCGCCCCTTCCAGTCGTAGCGCGCGTAGGCGAGAGCGCCGAAGAAGGCGACGATGACGGCGATGACGGTGACGAGGGCCGCCATCTTCAGCGACGTGCGCACGAGCTGGCCGATCTCCAGCGAGTCGATCGTCCGCTGCCACCACTCGAAGGAATATTGCGCGACCGGGAAGCGGAAGTAGCGCGACTTGCCGAGCGAGGCGAGGAAGCCTCCGGCGATCGGCGCGTAGATCACCAGGATCACGAAGATCGTCCAGGCCCAGATCAGCCGGTCGGTGCCGCGGGCGCGCCGCTCCATCACCGCCTCCCGAGGATGCGGTCGAGGTCGAGCCCGGCGATGCCCGCGAAGGTCAGCCCGCCCACCACGAGCATGAGCAGCACCGCCAGCGCCGAGCCTAGCGGCCAGTTCTGCGCGTAGGTGAAGGAGATCTCGATGTCGTGGGTGATGACGATGATCGACTGCCCGCCGAGCACCTTCGACTCCGCCACCGCCCCGACCGCGAGGACGAAGGTGAGCAGCATCCCGATCAGGATGCCCGGCATCGCCAGCGGCAGCTCGATCTCCCGCCAGATCTGCAGCCGCGAGGCCCCCATGTCGCGGCCGGCCTCGATCAGGTCGTTCGGCACCGTCGAGAGGCCCAGCGTCATCGGGAAGAGCATGAACGGCAGGTAGACGTAGACCATGCCGAAGAGCGTGGCCGCCGGGGTGAAGAGGAGGTCGGGCCCCCCGGGAAGGCCCAGCGCCTTGAGCCCGCCGTCGAGGACGCCGCCCTTGATGAGGAAGAGCACCCAGCCGTAGAGGCGGATGTTCTCCGACACGAAGAGCGGGAAGACGAAGAGGAGGCTGACGAGGCCGGCCCAGCGCCCGAAGACGCGCGCGAGCCCGTAGGCGATCGGATAGACGAGGACGGCGAGGATCGCCACCGTCAGCCCCGCGAGTACGACCGAACGGACGAAGGAGAGCCAGACCGTGTTCGCCGGGTCGAAGATCGTCGCGTAGTTCGC
>CAZXKG010000199.1:0-2704 GCA_964641695.1 uncultured Conexibacter sp. | reverse complement strand
TCGGGCCGGCGAAGCGGGCCACCTGGTAGTAGGGGAAGTTCCAGGGCATGATCCCCAGTAGCGGCCCCATCGAGGTCTTGCGAACCAAGGCGGTCCCGTCGCCGTCCAGCAGGTCGATCGGCTCGTCGGCGAGGAACTGCTCGGCTCGATCGGCGTAGTAGTCGTAGATCGCGCCGGAGAAGTCGACCTCGTCCAACGCCTGACCGATCGGCTTGCCCATCTCCCGCGTGGCGATCCCGGCCAGCGTCTCGCGGCGCTCCACGTGCAGCTCCGCGACACGTTTGATCATCGCGGCACGCTCGGCGACGGTCGTTGTCTGCGACCAGGTCGCGTGCGCCTCGGCCGCGCTGCCGATCGCCGCATCGAGCTCGGCGTCGGTGATGTCCGGGTACTCCTTGACCTGCTCGCCGGTTGCGGGGTTGACGACTGCGTAGTTGCTCATACCGATCTCTCTCCTCATGCCTTCCAGCCGGGGCGCCCGGCTGACTCAGTGGTCTGCTGATCAGGCTACCCACTGCTCGGACCTGCGCCAACATGTTTCACCGATCTGGAGTGGTCCCCCAGGCTCCGCACGCCGATCCGGCTGGGTCGAATCACGCCGCCCGGCGTCGGCCCCTGTGGTTGAATCTACCGATCGGTAGGTTCTTTCTGGAGGAAGCATGTCCCTGAAGCCACGGTTGGCCCCCCGTCTCGAGCAGTACGCGGATCGGTACGAGAACGTGACGATGAGGCGGGAGGACGGGATCCTCGAGGTCGTGCTCGGCACCGATGGCGGCAGCCTCCGCTGGAGCGCGCTCGCCCACGAGGAGCTCGGCTACTGCTTCGCGGACATCGGGGCAGACCGAGACAACCACGTGGTGATCATCACCGGCGCCGGCGACTCGTTCTGCGACGACTTCGTCCCCGGGACGTTCGGCGATGTCGAAGGTGACGCCCAGACCTGGGACGTCATGTACTTCGGGGCGAAGCGGCTGATCGGCAACCTCCTCGACATCGAGGTTCCCGTGATCGGTGCGGTCAACGGGCCGGCCCACATCCACGCCGAGCTCGCCCTCCTCTCCGACATCGTCGTCGCCTCCGAGACGGCGACGTTCGCCGATCGACCCCATTTCCCGTCCGGGCTGGTCCCGGGCGACGGGGTGCTCGTCCTGTGGCCGATGCTCCTGGGACCCAATCGTGGCCGGTACTTCCTCCTGACCGGGCAGCAGATCGACGCGCAGGAGGCGCAGGAGCTCGGCGTGGTGGCCGAGGTCCTCCCTCCCGAGCGGCTGCGGGAGCGGGCCTGGGAGCTCGCTCGCCAAGTTGCCTCACAACCCCTGCTCACGCGCCGATATGCACGGGTCGCGCTGACCCAGGAGCTGAAGCGGCAGATGCAGAGCCAGCTCGGCTACGGCGTCGCCCTGGAAGGCCTGGCGGCCATGGATCACTGGCCCGAGGGTGGAGAGTAGATCGACCGCTCGACCGCGCAGCATCGGCTACGACCTCGGGCCGCCGGCGACGGCCCGAGCTGAGTAACCCGTCAAGCCAGGCCGACCGCGATCCCCGACGCCACCCTCAAGATCTGCGAGTCGTCGGTGATCAACGTCGATCCCGTCTCATCGGCCACCGAGACGTAGCAGGCGTCGTACGCGGTCAGCCCCTTCGCGCACCAGCCGCAGATCGACTCCAACCCAGGCTCGACCAACTCGAATCCCAGGTCCGGCAGGGTCCTCGCGAGCTTGTCCAGCTCCTTGGACTTCCAGCCCCAGCTACGCGCGGCAACGTTGATGATCTCAAGCCAAAGAAGCGGCGGCGCCAAGATCCTCAGCGCCCCGTCTTCGAAGCGAGCACGTAGGGCTTTGGCCTCTTCGAGATGTTCCTCCCCCTCTACGTGGAACCACTTCAGAACCACCGACGCGTCGAGGACGACCTCGTTCAACGTGAGTCTCGAGCCGCGCGAACTGCAGCGGTGGAGTCCCCGGCAGGCGCTTCGGCGAAGAGCTTGTCCAGGCGGCGGAGAGCTGCGCGAGCAGCTGGGGTAGCACCTGCGCCAGACCGGCGAGCCATCTCCTCTTCGGCCAGCCTGGCCAGGAACGCGCTACGCGATTCCCCATCGCGGCGGGCAGCACGATCGACCCGCTTCAGCAGCTTGTCGTCCAAGGAGACCAGGACCTTCGCCATGTGGAGAAATATATCCTAGATATCCCGCGACGGAAGGGCCACCCCAGCTGAACGAGAAGATCCTCGCCGCCTACGAGCGTCGCAACGAGGTCACGGGCGGCGGCCTGAGGCTCCCGCGGCAGTACCTGATCCCGAAGATCGAGCTGTAGCTAAGCCACCAACCGCAAGGCCCGGGACTGAGAGTCCCCCTCCCCCGCCAGCTCGAAGGTCGCCAGCTCCCCCGCGAGCCCGCCGAGCCGATCGCCGAGCACCGCGGAGCGGACGATCTCCAACACGGCACCCGCGATCACGCGTACGCGCCGATCGGTTGAGTCACCCCCACGTTCAGACGTGATCACGTCGCAGACCAACTCGAGCAGTGACCCCTGGGTAGCCTTCCCGCCCTCTTCATCCTCGCGATCGGGCAGATACGGGGCGCCAAGGATCAGGAGCTGAGCCCGCTGAGGATCGGAGGCGATCTCCTCGCCGAAGGCCCCAACCGAAAGCTCGTCCCCCCGAACCTCCTCCAACGCCTCCCCGTAGATCCGCTGCAGACACCCCCGCT
>CAZXKG010000198.1:964-2721 GCA_964641695.1 uncultured Conexibacter sp. | reverse complement strand
ATCGATCTGGACGAGCTGCGCGGTCAGGCCGATGCGATCCTGGTCGAGCTGTTCGGCCCGGCCACTGTGCTCGTGCGGTACGAGCGGCTCGCGGATGTCGCCCCCGTCATCGCCGCGCTCGAAGCGAGCCTGACCGCGACGCTGCACGCGGAACCCGACGACGACATCTCAGAGCTGCAGGCGATCGCGGAGGAGCGCGCGGGCAGGGTTCTCTTCGCAGGCTGGCCGACCGGTGTCGCCGTCACGTGGGCGCAGCACCACGACGGCCAGGGGCCGCCGTCCTTCCCCGGCATGTCGGAGGGGGTGCCGCCTTGGGCTAGGCGGCGACCGGGGATTTGTCGGGGCTGTACTCGTAGAAGCCCCGACCGCTCTTGCGCCCGAGGTGTCCGGAGACAACCATCCGCTTCATCAGCGGAGGTGGGGCGTATTCCGGGCGCTTGAACTCTTCGTAGAGGGAGTCGCAGACCGCGTAGAGGACGTCGAGTCCGATCATGTCGCAGAGGGTCAGCGGTCCCATCGGATGGCCGCAGCCAAGTCGCATGCCCTGGTCGATGTCCTCGGCCGAGGCGAAGCCCTCCTCGTACATCCGCACCGCCGCCATCAGGTAGGGGACGAGGAGCATGTTGACGATGAAGCCCGACCGGTCCTTGGTCATGATCGGGACCTTGCCGATCTGACGGGCGAACGCCTCGGCCTTGTTCACGGCGTCGGCGGAGCTGTCGAGTGCGATCACGATCTCGACCAGGTTCATCACCGGGACCGGTGAGAAGAAATGCAGGCCGACGACCCGTTCGGGGTGCTGGGTGTTCGCGGCGAGCTGCGCGATCGGGATCGAGGAGGTGTTCGAGGCGATGATCTCGGCACCGGGGAGACGTTCGTCGAGATCGGCGAACAGCTTCGCCTTCATCCGCGGGTCCTCGGTGACCGCTTCGATCACCACGTTCGCGTCAGCGAGCGCATCGAAGTCCGACTGATGGTCGATGCGCTCGATCAGCGCGTTCCCATTCTCGGAGCTCATCTTGCCCCGCTCGACGGCTTTGCCGACCGACTGCTCGATCTTCAGGCGTGAGCGGTCGAGCACCTCGGGATAGGGCTCGACCAGGCACACCTGGATGCCGGCACGGGCCGCCGATTCGGCGATTCCCGAACCCATGAAACCGGCTCCGACGACTCCAACCTTCTCAACCGCGTCCGCCACGTTTCTCTCCCTCTCTCCAGCAGGACCGGGGCAGCCTAACAGATACGCGGACTTCAAACAATCGTAGATCCGAGCAGTTGGGTGGGTGTGGTGTGGGTCCGACGCTGGCTGAGGCGATGTGAGGGGTTCGCCCAGGAGGGCCGCGGCGTCTGTTGGTTGGCAACGGCTGTGGCTTCTGTCCGGGAGGGCCACCGCCGGACGGCAACGGCTGTGGGGGCTGGGGGGTCATGGGGATCGCATCCGTGCCCAGGATCGGCCGTGGGCGGCGTTGGGGGAAGGAAGGACGAAAACGTGACTCTCGCTGCCGAGGCCTGCTCGAGAGGTACGAAACCCCGCAATAGCGCGGGTTTCGCGCCTTTCGACGATGCCCAAGAACCGAGGGCGACGAAATCTCCCCCCTTGCCCATTCGGTGGATTCGCCCCTGCTTCCAGTGCCGGAGGGCAACCGCGGTCGCCCGGACGGGCGAAGCCCGGAGGACGCCGCGGCACGCCCAGCCAACGCCGTTCGCCCCTGCTTCCAGTGCCGGAGGGCAACCGCGGTCGCCCGGACGGGCGAAGC
>CAZXKG010000198.1:0-864 GCA_964641695.1 uncultured Conexibacter sp. | reverse complement strand
CCGGAGGACGCCGCGGCAGTTAACTAATAGACCGGCGTTTCGGTGTAGGTGCCGAAGACGCCCTGCATCTCCTTGATCATCTCGCCCTCGGTCACGCGGGCGCGCGCGCAGTCGATCAGCGCGGGCATCAGGTTCCCACCCTCGGCGGAGACCCTGCGCAGCTCGGCGAGGGTCGTCTCGGCCCGCTCGCCGTCGCGCTTCGCCAGGGTCACGGCCAGGCGCTCGCGCTGGCGCGACTCCGCCGCCGGGTCGGGCTTGTGGATCTCGGTCAGCTCGTCGTCTTCGACCTGGAAGGCGTTGACGCCGACCATGATCCGCTGCTGGTTCTCGAGCGCGGCCTGATGCTCGAAGGCAGCGTCGGAGATCTCCCGCTGCGGGAAGTTCTGCTCGATCGCCGCGACCATGCCGCCGAGCTCGTCGATCCGAGAGAAGTAGTCATAGGCGGCCTCCTCCATCTCGTCGGTGAGCTTCTCGACGAAGTAGGAGCCGCCGAGCGGGTCGGCGGTGTTGGTGATGCCCGACTCGTGGGCGATCACCTGCTGGGTCCGCAGCGCGATCCGCACGGCGCCCTCGGTGGGGAGGGCGAGCGCCTCGTCGTAGCTGTTGGTGTGCATCGACTGGGTCCCGCCGAGCACCCCCGCCATCGCCTCGATCGTCGTCCGCACGATGTTGACCAGCGGCTGCTGGGCGGTCAGCGAGACCCCCGCGGTCTGCGTGTGCGTGCGCATCAGCCACGAGCGCGGGTTCTTGGCGCCGAAGGTCTCGCGCAGCTCGCGGGCCCAGATCCGGCGGGCGGCGCGGTACTTGGCGATCTCCTCGAAGAAGTCGATGTGCGCGTTGAAGAAGAACGAGAGCCGCGGCGCG
>CAZXKG010000197.1:0-2741 GCA_964641695.1 uncultured Conexibacter sp. | reverse complement strand
ACTGGCCAACCGGGCAGACCGGACGCGAAGCGGAGGATCTGCCCGGCAGTTATCTGCCCGGCAGTTATCCCTTACGGGACATTCCCAATTGTTCGGAGGTGGGTTCGCTGGGACGGTGGATGCGGCAACAATCACCCTAGCCCTGGAGATCCACACCGATGTCAGATCAACAACCACGTCGCCTCAAGCGCAGCTCTGCCGACCGGATGCTCTCCGGTGTCTGCGGCGGCCTCGGCAGCTACTTCTCGGTCGACCCGCTGATCCTGCGGATCGCCTTCGCCGTCTCCGTCTTCTTCGGCGGCCTCGGCATCGTCCTCTACCTGGCGATGACCGTGCTCGTCCCGGTCGACGACGCGCCCGACGGCAAGCCGTTGATCTCGCTCGATCGCTCGGCGGCGGTGGGGATCGTCGTCGCGGTCGCCGTGCTGGTGATCGCGATCCCGCTGTTCGGGGCGCTCTTCGCCTGGATCGGCGACCCGGGGATCCTCTGGTTCATCGCGCTCGTCGTCCTCCTCGTCGCCGGGGTCACAGCCTGGCGCGATCGCAGCAGGCGGGGGAGCTCGGAGCCGTCCAAGTCGCCCGCGGTCGAGCCTGAAGACACCAAGGCGACGGCCGGCGAGCACGCCACCGAGATCATGCCGAGCAGCGCGAGCCCCGCTCCGGCGTTCGCCGAGAGAACGACCGAGGCAATCGCCGTCCCCGGCTCCGACGAGGCTCCGGGGCGACCACCGCGACCGCGATCGAACCTGCTCACGGTCCTGCTGGTCTGCGGGACCGCGCTACTCAGCATCGCCGGCTTCTTCGCCGCCGCGCTCACCGTCGGCTTCGGCCTCGGAGCCCTGGTGGCGGCGATGATCGCGGCGGGGGGCCTCGCCGTCTTCGCGCTCGCCTTCGCGGCGGGCAGCGCCGGCCGCTGGCTGATCGCTCCGCTCGTCGCGATGGTCCTCGGCGCGGGAGCGGCTGAAGCGGCGGATCTCGATCTCGAGGGTGGCGTCGGCCAGCAGACGCAGCGGCCGCAGAGCGCTGCTTCGATCCCCGGGAACGGCTACCGCCTCGGCGCCGGCCATCTCGCGATCGACCTTCGTGACATCGCCTGGCGTGAGGGCCAGCGCGTGCCCGTGCGGGCCGACGCGGGGGTCGGCTTCGTGGAGATCGTGGTTCCACCTCGGGTGTGCGTCGTCGGCGAGGCGAGCGCACGCGCCGGGTACGTGGCTTTCGCGGGCGCCGACGACAGCGGCTTCGACGCGTTCGCCGGGCCTTCCTCGGCGATGGGCGCCGTGTCCCGGTCGGCGAGCAAGCGCGAGGGTGGCGGGGCGACCTCGCGGGCGGGTACTGGGGATCGCCGGCCCGCCGGCCCGCCTCCGACCGTCGAGATCGACGCCTCGGTCGACTTCGGGGCCGTCCAGGTTCGCAACGACGGCTCCCCGGTCGGGGCTGAGCTGGATCACCGACCCGGCCCGCTCTCGGAGGGGTCCCTGGAGGAGATGCGTCGCGTCAACGAGAGGGCGTGTGCCGGGTGAGTCCTCGCCGTCCCGACCCCGTGGCGCTGGTCGCCGGAGTGGCGCTGCTGCTGCTCGGCGGCATCGTGCTCCTGGACACGACCGGCGCGGCGGGGTCGGACGACGCGCTCACGGTGATCGCCGTGGTTCCGGTGGGAATGGTGATCGCGGGAGGAGTGCTCCTGTGGCAACGCAGATCGGTGCCGCGGGCCATATTCGGGACCGTGCTCGTGATCGGGGCGGCGGTCCTCTTCGTCTGGGGGATCGGCGCGCTCGACACGGCGGGTGAGGCCTTCCTGGTCGCGACCGCCGCGATCTTCGCGCTCTGCTTGATTCTCGCGCCCTTCATCTGGGGGATGGGCAGCAACCTCGCGTCCGAGCGCGCGGAGCGGATCCGCTCGCAGGAGCGAGCCGAGCTCTCCGCCCATCTCCACGACTCGGTCCTGCAGAGCCTCGCCCTGATCCAGCGCCGCGCCGACGATCCCCGAGAGGTCGCGGCGCTGGCTCGTCGCCAGGAGCGCGACCTGCGGTCGTGGCTGCAGGGCGAGGAGGGCGAGCGGGCCGAGGAGGGGGTCGCGGTGGCACTGCGGTCCGCAGCCGAGCGGGTCGAGGACGATCACCGGGTGCGGATCGACGTCGTCACCGTCGGCGAGCGGAAGATCGACGAGGCCGCCGAGGCGCTGATCGCGGCGAGCAGTGAAACCCTCGTCAACGCCGCCAAGTTCGCGTCCGAGGGCGGCGAGCCGATCTCCCTCTACGCGGAGGTGGGGGAGAAGGGAGGGGTCGACGTCTGGGTTCGCGACCGCGGACCGGGCTTCGATCTCGACTCCGTTCCGGAGGACCGGCGGGGGATCCGCGATTCGATCGTCGGCAGGATGCGACGCCAGGGAGGGTCGGCGGACATCCGCTCGATCCGCGGGGGCGGAACCGAGGTCCACCTCTCTCTGCCGGGGAGGCGATGATGGACGTGATGAGGAAGATCGTGATCGTCGACGACCACGGGCTGTTCCGCAGTGGCGTCCGCGCCGAGCTCGAGGGGCGCGTCGAGATCCTCGCCGAGGCGGGTGGCGTCGAGGATGCCGTCGAGGCGATCGGCGAGCACCGGCCGGAGGTCGTGTTGCTCGACGTGCACATGCCGGGCGGCGGCGGGGTGGAGGTGATCCGCGGCAGCGCCGGGGTGTCGCCGCAGACCCGCTTCCTGGCGCTGTCGGTCTCCGACGCCGCCGAGGACGTGATCGCGGT
>CAZXKG010000196.1:0-2742 GCA_964641695.1 uncultured Conexibacter sp. | reverse complement strand
CGGGTGACGACCGTCAGCTTCGGCACCCGCAAGGCCTACGGCGGCGCCTACGACGTCATGAACTCCAAGCACATGCTCGCCGACTTCAACTTCGCCTGGCCGACGGCGGAGGTCGCCGTCATGGGCCCCGAGGGCGCGGTCAACATCATCTACCGCAAGGACCTGGCCACCTCCCCGACTCCGGAGGAGCGTCGCCAGAAGCTGATGGACGACTACAAGGCGCGTTTCGCGAACCCCTACTCGGCCGCCGAGCGGGGCTACATCGACGACGTGATCGAGCCGCAGAAGACCCGTCCGAAGCTGATCCGGGCGCTGCGCACGCTGCAGACCAAGCGGGTCGCGCAGCCGCAGCGCAAGCACGGCAACATCCCCCTTTGACCGAGGTCGGTATCCTGGGCGGCCGCCGTCGCGCTCGAGCCGCGACGGAACCGACTTCACAATGGCGCTACAGTGGCGCGCCGCGAAACGACTTGACGGCGCCCTGAGCGCCGCGACGAAGGAGCAGCAACGACAGATGGGCCGATACCTCGGGCCGAAGGAAAAACTGGCACGCCGTGAGGGCGTCGATCTCGGCCTCAAGGGCGAGCGCGCGATCAATGGCAAGTCGGCCCTGGATCGTCGCCCCTATCCCCCGGGTGAGCACGGCCGTCGCCGCACCAAGGAGAGCGAGTACCTGCTCCGCCTCCGCGCCAAGCAGCGCGCGAAGCGCACTTACGGACTGCGCGAGAAGCAGTTCGAGACCCTCTTCGAGAAGGCCAACCGCGAGGACGGCATCACCGGTGAGAACCTGATGCGTCGCCTCGAGCTGCGCCTCGACAACGTCGTCTACCGCCTCGGCCTGGCGGCGACCCGCGCCCAGGCGCGTCAGTTCGTCGTCCACCGTCACATCCAGGTGAACGGCAAGCGCGTCGACCGTCCCTCCTACGCAGTCTCCCCCGACGACGTGATCGCCTTGCGCGAGAACTCCTCGGTCCGGGACGTGGCGATCCGTTCGACCGAGCTGATCGGCGCGATCCCCGGCTGGCTCCAGGCCGACCCCGACAACCTCCGGGGCACCGTCCTCCGCGTTCCCGAGCGCGAGGAGATCGCCGGCCACGTCGAAGAGCGCCTGATCGTCGAGCATTACTCGCACTAGGTACGTGCCGGGGGAATCCTCCGGGCTTCGCCCGTCCGGTTGGCCAGTGCAGCCGGGAAGCAGGGGCGAGGGCGGGGAGTCAGCGTAGAGGCCGGCCGTTCCGGGGAGGGCGCCGGCCGGGTCGGCTCCCTCCAGAGATCCCTCGCACCAACCGCACCGCTCCACGACGCCGTTCTCTCCGAGGTGCCCGTGAGTGTGCACGCGGTAGCCTTGCACCGTGTCCAGCAACGGAGCTCGCAAGCCACCCCGCCCCCGGATCGAGTTGCTCACCGCGGCCGATCACCGGGAAGCGGCGGCGGTCGTGGCGGCGGTCGAGCAGTTCATCGCCGACACCGCACCCGCCCCGCGGCCGGTTGACGTGACGAACCCGTGGCAACGGGCGGCCCTGCTGGAGGGAGTGAGCTCCAAGCAGGCATTCGGCCCCAACCACACGGTGGGAGCACAGAGGAGAACCCCATGGCAGTAGTCAAGATCATCGAGCTGGTCGGCAGCTCGAAGGTGTCCACCGACGACGCGGCGCGCCAAGCGCTGAAGAGCGCCCAGAACAAGCTCCGCAACATCCGCGCGGTCGACATCGTCAGCACCGGCCTCCGCGGCGAGAACCTCGACGAGTACCGCGCGCACGTCCGCGTCGCCTTCCTGGTCGAGACCGCCGAGCTCAACGAAGACATCGGCTGACCGAAAGGCGCTTCGTCAAGCCGTTCCGGCGATCGCCGGAAGGCTCGCTGGTGCGCTCTGCGAATCAAATACCAGATTCCCAATCAGGATTTGCTAGTTTCTACGGACGGATGTGCCAGCTAGCCCCGCCCGCGGACCCCTGAGTCCACGGGCGACGTCGAAAGGGACCATGGAGCCGACCAGCGCCCCCACCAAGAAGCCGAAGGCGACCGAAGCCGACCTGGATCAGGAGCACGGCAAGGTCCAGAAGGGGAAGGGCCCGCTCGGCTCGCGCGAGAACCCCGAGATCTACGAGAACGTGCCCGGGCACGTGATCCCGATCCTCGAGGACGAGTTCGACGACTTCGACGCCGAGTCCGGGGAGTTCCTCGCCGGCAACACCCCTGAGAACGAGTTCATCGGCTTCCGCCTCAAGCAGGGCGTCTACGGCCAGCGGCAACCGGGCGTGCAGATGATCCGGGTGAAGCTGCCGCTCGGCGGGATCACCCCCGACCAGATGGACGCCTTCGGCGACGTCGTCGAGAAGTACGTCCCGATGAACAAGGGCCACATCACCACCCGCCAGAACTTCCAGCTGCATCACGTTCCCCTCCCCGACGCGGCGAAGCTGATCCGCGAGATCTCGGACGTCGGCCTGTCCAGCCGCGAGGGCTGCGGCAACACGATCCGCAACGTGACCGGCGATCCCTGGGCCGGCGTCGCCCACGACGAGGTCTTCGACCCAACCCCCTACGCGATCGCCTACGTGCGCTACTTCGTGCGCCATCCGACGACGCAGCTGATGCCCCGCAAGATCAAGACGGCGTTCTCCTGCTCACCGTCGGACCGGGCGATCGTCGGGATCCACGACATCGGCTTCGTCTCGACGATCAAGGACGGGGTCAAGGGCTTCTCGGTGGTCGTCGGCGGCGGCACCGCGATCATGCCCC
>CAZXKG010000195.1:0-2899 GCA_964641695.1 uncultured Conexibacter sp. | reverse complement strand
GTCCTGGCGGTCGAGGGGGTTCGCAAGGAGTTCCCGGGCGTCGTGGCGCTCGACGACGTCCAGCTGAAGGTCCGTGCCGGCACCGTCCACGCGCTGATGGGCGAGAACGGCGCCGGCAAGTCGACGCTGATGAAGATCATCGCCGGCATCTACACGCCGGACCGCGGCACCGTGCGGCTGCGCGGCGAGGAGGTGACGCTGAAGGGGCCGCTCGACGCGCTGGAGCAGGGCATCGCCATGATCCATCAGGAGCTGAACCTGATGCCGTTCATGACCGTGGCCGAGAACATCTGGATCCGCCGCGAGCCGAAAGGCGTCTTCGGGCTCATCGACCACGCGAAGATGAGCCGGATGACCCAGGAGCTCTTCGACCGGCTGAAGATCAGGATCGACCCGGAGGTGGAGGTCCGCACGCTGACCGTCGCCGCCCGGCAGATGGTCGAGATCGCCAAGGCGGTGAGCTACGACTCCGACGTGCTGATCATGGACGAGCCGACGAGCGCGCTCACCGAGACCGAGGTCGAGCATCTCTTCGAGATCATCCGCGGCCTGCGCACCCAGGGCATCGGCATCGTCTACATCACCCACAAGATGAACGAGCTGTTCGAGATCGCCGACGAGTTCTCGGTGTTCCGCGACGGCAAGTACGTCGGCACCCACGCCTCCACCGACGTGACCCGCGACGACATCATCCGGATGATGGTCGGCCGCGAGATCACCAACATGTTCCCCAAGGAGACCGTGCCGATCGGCGAGACGGTGCTCGAGGTGAAGGGGCTCACGCTCCCGGGCGTCTTCCACGACATGAACTTCACCGTGCGCGCGGGCGAGATCCTCGGCTTCGCCGGGCTCGTGGGCTCCGGCCGCTCGAACGTCGCCGAGGCGCTCTTCGGCGTGACGCCGGCCGCCGCCGGCACGATCTCGATCCGCGGCCAGCAGGTCACGATCGCCTCGCCCGTCGACGCCATGCACCACGGCATGGCGTTCCTCACCGAGGACCGCAAGGACACCGGCTGCTTCCTGATCCTCGAGGTGCTCGAGAACATGCAGATGGCGGTGCTGCAGGACAGCCACGTCAAGATGGGCTTCGTCGACCAGGCCGCCGTCAACAGGCGCTGCGAGGAGATGAAGGCCGCGCTCCGCATCAAGACGCCGACGCTGCACGAGCGCATCGAGAACCTCTCCGGCGGCAACCAGCAGAAGGTGCTGATCGCGCGCTGGCTGCTCACCAAGCCGAAGATCCTCATCCTCGACGAGCCGACCCGCGGCATCGACGTCGGCGCCAAGGCCGAGATCCATCGGCTGATCTCGAAGCTCGCCGGCGAAGGGGTGGCGGTCGTCATGATCTCCTCGGAGCTTCCCGAGGTGCTCGGCATGTCCGACCGCATCCTCGTCATGCACGAGGGCCATCAGACCGGCATCCTCGACCGCGCCGAGGCCGACCAGGTGAAGATCATGGAACTCGCGGCCCGCTGAGGCCAGACCCGAAGGGGGAGAACCCACATGGCTACCGAGAACACCGACACGACGAGCCTCGCCCCGCCGCAGAAGGCCCGGCGCATGCCGCCCGAGCTCAGCATCCTGACGATCCTCGTGGTGGTCGCCGCGGTCTTCGAGATCCTCGGCTGGATCTTCCAGGGCCAGAGCTTCCTCGGCAACCCGCAGCGCCTCACCATCATGATCCTGCAGGTGAGCGTCATCGGCATCATCGCCGTCGGCGTCACCCAGGTGATCATCACCGGCGGCATCGACCTGTCGTCGGGCTCGGTCGTGGCGATGACCGCGATGATCGCCATGAGCTTCGCCCAGGTCTCGACCTACGCCCGGGCGGTCTATCCCGGGCTCACCGACCTGCCGGTGCTGATCCCCGTCGCGGTCGGGCTCGGCGTCGGGCTGCTCGCCGGGCTCGTCAACGGCAGCCTGATCGCCTGGACCGGCATCCCGCCCTTCATCGCCACCCTCGGCATGATGGTCACCGCCCGCGGCGTCGCCAAGTGGTATACCAAGGGCCAGCCGATCTCGTTCCCGAGCGAGAGCTTCGCCAAGATCGGCTCCGGCGTCTGGCCGGTGGTGATCTTCCTCGTGGTCGCGCTGATCTTCCACATCGCGCTCCGATACACCCGATACGGCAAGTTCACCTACGCGATCGGCGCCAACCCCCAGGCGGCGCGGGTCTCGGGCATCGACGTCGGCCGGCACCTGATCAAGGTCTACGCCATCGCCGGGACGCTCGCCGGCCTCGCGGGGGTCGTCACCGCCGCCCGCGCCCAGACCGCCCAGGCCGGCATGGGGGTGATGTACGAGCTCGACGCCATCGCCGCGACGGTGATCGGCGGCACCTCCTTGGCCGGCGGCCAGGGCCGCGTCACCGGCACCGTCATCGGCACCGTCATCCTCGGCGTGATGACCTCGGGCTTCACGTTCCTCAGGATCGACGCCTACTATCAGGAGATCGTCAAGGGCATCATCATCGTCGCCGCGGTGATCCTCGACGTCTACCGGCAGAAGAAGCGCACCAAGAAGACCTGACCAACCGTCCCCTCCTTGCCGGGACGCCCGCCCCCGGGCCGGCGTCTCGCCGCCTCCGACATTCCACATGAGGACTGCAATGACCGTTCGTTTCGCCGTGCTCGGCGCCGGCCGCATCGGCAAGGTTCATGCCGGCGCCATCGCCGGCAATCCCGGCGCCCGCATCGTCGCCGTGGCCGACGCGATGCCCGCCGCCGCCGAGGCGCTCGCCGCCCAGGCCGGCGCCGAGGTGCGCACGGTCGACGCCATCGCGGCGGCGGCCGACGTCGACGCGGTGGTGATCTGCACCCCCACCGACACCCACGCCGAGCTGATCGCGCGCTTCGCCCGCGCCGGCAAGGCGATCTTCTGCGAGAAGCCGGTCGACCTC
>CAZXKG010000194.1:0-2944 GCA_964641695.1 uncultured Conexibacter sp. | reverse complement strand
GCGCGATCAGTGGGAAGTCCTTGACGTCGAAGGTGACCATCACACGTCCTTCGCTTGCAGCGAGAGCCAGAAGATCCTCATCCGTCCAGCCATCCAGGTCGCGGTCTTCGTCCGCCGCGCGGACGTCGTGACCGCGCTTTCTGAGCGCCTCGGCGATGCGTGGGCCCGAGATGTGGGCGTCGAGCATGAGCCGCATGGCTACGGGATGGTTTGAACGTCAACGAACGGGTACTCGTCCCGAAGTTCAGCCAGCGAGCGTCGGTTCGCCGCGATCGCTTCCTCGATCTCCTCCGGGAACCGTTCGGCGTAGGAGACGGCTATCCGAGCATGACGCTCCAGTATCGAACCCTCCTTGACCACGGCCTCCACCGAGCCCAGGGCCCGGACGGCGTCGACGAGCTGCCAGACGTCCATCGCGGTACCGATAACCCAGGGACGTCGCTCCCAGTCATCCCCGCGGAACCCGATGCCCGGGAACATCCGCGTGCGAAGGGCCTCCGACGCCAGGCTTTCGAGCACCGCCCCCTTACTGCGATCGGTCCTTCGTGCCTCGGCGGAGATCAACGCGTCCGTCTCGCCTGAGATCCGAACGCTGAGTGGCTTCGACTTCGTTGCCATCCGCCTATTGTAGCCAGGACACTACGTTGTAATTGGCCTAGGTGGATCTCAGGATCAGGTCGACGTAGCCGTCGGCGATCTCGGTCGGGGTCAGCCTCCCGCGCGGCCGGTACCACTGGACCGTGTGGTTGACCATGCCGAGCAGGCCCGCGAGCAGTAGCCGGCGGTCTACTCGCGCAGCCGATCCTGCTTCGATCACGCGGCCGATCGCCGTGTCGAGCAGGCGCTCGAACCGCTTGCGGTCCTCGCGGACCTTGCGCCACTGAGAGCCGTGGTCGATCACGTGACGCTCCTGCTGGAAGACGAGCAGGTGATCGCGGTGCTCGGTCACGTGCCCGACCCAGAGGCGCACCAGGGAGCGGAGCCGGCCCTCGGGCTCGCCCGCCTCGGCGAGCAGCTCCTCGACGGCGTCCAGCAGTGGATCCATGAGCTGGTCGCAGATCGCGATCAGCAGCTCCTCCTTGCTGCGGAAGTAGTGGTAGAGGCTCCCGGTCCCGACCCCGAGCGCCTCCGCCAGATCCGGGACCGACGTCTGGTCGTAGCCCTCGCCGGCGAACACGCGGGCGGCTCGATCGACCACCTCCTCGCGGCGCTGCTCGTAGCGGGCGCGCTGAGATGGCCGAACGGGTTTGGGCCGAGCCGGCTTCGGGCGAGCTGGTTTGGCGACCGCCATGAGAGGAGCGTACCGCGCCCGAATGACCATTCGAACTTCGAACGATCATTCGGTACGATCGCTGCATGAGCGAATCCGCCGCCCGTCCCACCGGCATGCCGTCCTCGGTCCGGATCCGCGAGGTCGGCCCGCGCGACGGGTTCCAGAACGAGCCCGAGGTGATCCCGACCGACGACAAGGTCCGCCTGATCGACGCGCTCGCCCGCACGGGGGCGAAGCGGCTCGAGGTGACCTCGTTCGTCCGCCCCGACGTGATCCCGCAGCTCGCCGACGGCCCGGAGATCCTCCAGCGGATCGACGTACCCGGGGACATCGCCGTCTCGGTCCTGATTCCCAACGAGCGCGGTCTCGACAACGCGCTCGGCCACCGCGAGCGCTTCTCCGGCGTGAGCTGCTTCATGAGCGCCAGCGAGTCGCACAACCAGGCGAACGTCAACCGCAGCGTCGAGGAGTCGCTGGCCGGGCTCGAGCGGGTGATCCCGCGGTCGGTCGGCGAGGGTCTCCGCGCCGAGGCGGTGATCAGCGTCAGCTTCGGCTGCCCCTACGAGGGCTACGTGCCGGAGGAGCGGGTCCTCTCGATCGCCCGCCGGCTGGTGGCCGCCGGGGCTGCCGAGATCGGCTTCGGCGACACCACCGGGATGGCCAACCCGATCCAGGTCCGGGACTTCTTCGAGCGCGCCGCGGCCGAGCTGCCCGGCGCCGAGCTCACCGCCCACTTCCACAACACCCGGGGCCAGGGGCTCGCCAACGTGCTGGCCGCGCTGGAGGCCGGATGCGAGTCCCTCGAGTCGAGCTTCGGCGAGCTCGGCGGCTGCCCGGTCCCGGCCGGTGCTACCGGGAACATCGCCACCGAGGATCTCGTCTCGATGCTCGAGGAGATGGGGATCGACACCGGCATCGACCTCGAGCTCCTGCTCGCCGCCGCGGCCGACGTCCGCGAGGTCCTGGGGCGGCCGCTCGGGTCCCACACCTTGATCGCGGGCCCGGTCGAGTGGCATCCGGCGGAGCCGTCGTGATCGAGCTCGGCCCGGTCCTGATCGCCAACCGCGGCGAGATCGCGATCCGCGTCGCCCGGACCGCTCGCGAGCTCGGCTTGCCGACGGTCGGCGTGGTGACCCCCGCCGACGCGGCGAACGGCGCTCCTCACCGCGACGCGGTGGATGCCTGCGTGGGAGTCGGCTCCTACCTCGACGTCGACGAGCTGCTCCGCGCGGCGCGCGAGTCGGGCGCGCGGTCGCTCCATCCTGGCTACGGGTTCCTCTCCGAGAGCCCTCGCCTCGCTCGTGCGGTCACTGAAGCCGGCTTGCGCTGGATCGGGCCTCCGCCTGCGGCGATCGAGGCGATGGCGGACAAGGGGCGAGCGAAGGAGACGGCCGCCGCGGCTGGAGTCCCGATCGTCCCACCCGCCGACCCGGACGACCCAGATGCCTACCCCATCCTCGTCAAGGCGCTGGCCGGCGGTGGCGGCAAGGGAATGCGCGTCGTCCGCTCTCCGGACGGATTCGCCGCCGCCCGCGACTCGGCGGTTCGCGAGGCGCAGGCGGCGTTCGGCGACGGCCGGGTCCTGGTCGAGCGCTTCGTGCAGAGCCCCCGTCACATCGAGAGCCAGGTTCTGGCCGACGCGCACGGCAACTGCGTTCATCTGGGCGAGCG
>CAZXKG010000193.1:0-2957 GCA_964641695.1 uncultured Conexibacter sp. | reverse complement strand
TCAGGGTCTTGCCGGAGCCGGTGGGCGCGCAGATGAGGGTGTTCTCGCCGGTCGCGATGGCGGGCCATCCCGCTTCCTGAGCGGGAGTCGGGCGCTCGAAAGAGCGCTCGAACCAGTCGCGCGTGGCCGCGCTGAACCCTGCCAACGGGTCGGTCTTCTCACTCTTCTTCGTCGCGGTCGCCAAACGATCGACTATACGCCTGCCTCCGAGGGTGAGCCGATGCGTCATCTGCCTATCGCTCGGATATCCCTCTCGCTCGGCGTCCCGTCAAAACACGAAAACGTTCCCTTCGCGCGCGACGTCCTGACGAGGGGAACGCTTCCCGTCGTCACCACGGGTTTCGTGACCCTCGAGCAGCCGGATTAATCGAAGGGAACGTTTCTTTCACGCAACCCCGGGAACGCGGCTTCGAGAAGGGGGGGCACGAATCCCGACTCCGGGGTTGAACTCCGTGGATGAGCTCTACGCCGAGAACCGCCGGGCAGGAAGTTGCGCGGATCGCCGCGGACAACCACGGTCTGATCACGGTGTCGCGGTTGAGGACGGCTGGCTGGCTTGAAGCCGAGATCAGACGACGCGTCGAGAACGGCTGGCTGCATCGGGTCCACCAAGGGGTCTACGCCGTCGGCCACGCCAATCTGCGAGCAGAAGCCCGCATGCTCGCGGCGGTGCTCGCCTGCGGTCCGGGTGCCCTGCTCTCCCACGCCTCCGCCGCCTGGCTCTGGAAGCTTCTCCCCGGCCACGACGGTCCGATCCACGTGACCACGCCGGGCCGTCGCGTTCGATCCCGGCCCGGGATCATCAGCCACCGCTCGACGACGTTCGACCCCCGGGACAGGCGAGCGAAGGACGGGATCCCGATCACCTCACCGACTGCGACGATCGTCGGCATCGCGGCGATCGATGCACGCGCCGCCGAGGAGGCTCTGAACGAGGCACTCCTGCACCGACTGACGTCCAAAGACGAGGTGCTTCGAGCAATCGCGAAGGGAGGGCGACGGCCCGGGATCAAGGTGATGCGTCAGCTCGAGCGTCAGATGAGTGGCAACGACTTCAGCCGTCGCGAGGCCGAGAAGATCCTGCTGCGGCTGATCCGTACCGCTGACCTCCCGCCCCCGCGTCGAAACGTGAAGGTCAGCGGCTTCGAGCTCGACTTCTACTGGCCGGAGTTGAGGCTGAACGTCGAGACGGACGGCTACCAGTGGCACTCCACGAGGACGCGGCTGAACAGGGACCGCGAGCGGGACGCCACCCTGATCGCCAAGGGCGTTCACGTCCTCCGCTTCAGCTTCGACCAGCTCAAGGACCGCGCTCGAACCCTGGCCCGACTCGCCGAGACGATCGGCCGGCTCCGAGCGGAGCAATAGACGATCTCGTTCCCCTCGCCGATCGCCACTCCGCGGAGGGAACGAAACCCGTCGCGATCAACGGCAACGTTCCCCGTCCGGGATGCATGGGATCGCGGGGAACATCTCCGTCGCCGACGAGCCCACCCGTGGCATCGGAGCCGGCTGCCACTCGCCGGTGGACTCCCACCCTGTTCCAACACACCCGCGGCCGTGGGGAAGGACGGCGTGGGAGGGCGCCGGACCTCGGTGTCTCAGTACTCGAAGGGGAGATCGCCGGCGATCTCGGCCAGCTGGGGGGCTGACCTGTCGCGGCCGGAGAGGAGGGGGTCCCGCAAGGGCCACTCGATCCCGACGTCGGGATCGTTCCAGGCGATCTCGGACTCGGTCTCGGGGTCGTAGAGGGAGGTGAGCTTGTAGGCGACGTCGGCCACCTCGCTGAGGACCTGGAAGCCGTGGGCGAAGCCGACCGGGACCCAGAGCTGGCGGTGGCGCTCGTCGTCGAGGACGTGGCCCTCCCACTGCCCGTAAGTCGGCGAGCCGCGACGCAGGTCTACCGCGACGTCGAAGATCGCGCCGCGCGGGCAACGAACCAGCTTGCCCTGGCCGGGCGCGGTCTGGAAGTGCATGCCGCGCAGGGTTCCCCGCTGCGTCGAGCGGGAGTGGTTCTCCTGCACGAACGTCTCGTCGATCCCCAGCTCGGCCCAGCGCGCCGAGCTGAAGCTCTCGATCAGGAACCCACGCTCGTCCCCGAAGACATCGGGCTCGATCGCGACCAACCCGCCCAGCTTCGTCTCAACCGCATGGGCACCCATCAGACCCCTACCCCACCCAACTCACCCAGCAGCGCCCCTGCTTCCAGGGTCGCTGGGCAACCGACGGAAGCGGACGCGCAGCGGAGCATTCCGTCGGCAGTCATCTAGCCGAGCTTCGTCCCGTACTGGCGCTCGTAGTACTCGCGGTACTCTCCGGAGCGGATCGGGGCCCACCAGTCCTCGTTGTCGCGGTACCACTCGACCGTGCGGCGCAGGCCCTCCTCGAAGTGGACCTGCGCCTTCCAGCCCAGCGCCTCGAGGCGCTCCGACGAGAGCGAGTAGCGGCGGTCGTGGCCGAGCCGGTCGGAGACATGGTCGATCAGGGTCGGCTCGGCGCCGGTCAGCTCGAGGATCCGCTGGATGACCTCGATGTTCGCCAGCTCCTCCGGTCCACCGACGTTGTAGACCTCGCCGGCCTCCCCCCTCGCCAACACCACGTCGATCGCCGCGGCGAAGTCCTCGGTGAAGAGCCAGTTCCGGACCTGCATCCCGTCCCCGTAGACGGGTAGCCGGTCCCCGGCCATCGCGTTCAGAACCATCAGCGGGATCAACTTCTCCGGGTGCTGGCGCGGCCCGTAGTTGTTCGACGCGCGCACGATCAGGCAGTCGGCGCCGTAAGTCCGCTGGAACGCGCCGACGAGCATGTCTCCCCCCGCCTTCGAAGCGGAGTACGGCGAGGAGGGCTCGATCGGCGAGGCCTCGGTGAACGTCCCGTCCTCGATCGACCCGTAGACCTCGTCGGTGGAGATCTGCAGATGCCGGATCCCCGCCTCGCGTGCCGCCTGGAGCAGCACG
>CAZXKG010000192.1:2086-2970 GCA_964641695.1 uncultured Conexibacter sp. | reverse complement strand
CTGATATCCTGACAAGACCTACACCATTCGAAAGAGCGTCATCGATAACCTAGGTTTGGACGTGTTTATTTTTGCCCAATACCATATGGCCAGGATCTATAAGCCATCGAAAATTGCATGCATTTTACACGCAATTCCACACAGAAAATGCACCGCGCGGCCGCTCGAGCGCCGCCAAGTCATTACTGTCCCACGCAGTTCTCGGAGATGTGGTCGACAACTTGAACCTCCGCCTCTCGGAGGGCCGCCGTGCGGCATCAACCTTCAACATCGTCTTCTTCGGGTTCTTCCAGGAGGTGACGACGATCGCCACGGGCTCGGTCGTCGCCCAGGAGGGGATCGTCCGCAAGACGCAGTTCCCGCGTTTGGTGATCCCGCTCGCAACCGTGCTCACCGGTCTGTTCAACCTCGGGATGAACATGATCGCCGTCGTCGTCTTCATGGTCGCCTTCGGCGTCGGCCCCTACTGGACCTGGCTGCTGTTCCCGCTGCTGCTGATCTTGATGTTGATCCTGACCAGCGCGGTCGCGACCCTGCTGTCGGCGCTGTACGTGCGCCACCGCGACGTGATGATCATCTGGTCGGTCGCCGTCATGGCCCTCTTCTACGGGAGCGCCGTCCTGATCCCGATCACGTTCGTTCCCGAGGGGATCCTCCGGGACCTGATGCTGGTCAACCCGCTGGTTCCGATCTTGGTCGAGGCGCACCACTGGATCATCGACCCGAACGCGCCGAGCGTGCTCGAGATCGCCGGCGGATGGCTGGGGCTGCTGCCCGCCGCGGCGGTGTTCGTCGGCGTCTGCGTTTGGGCGGTCTGGTTCTTCGACCGCGAGGCGCCGCGGGTGGCCGAGGAGCTCTGACCCCCAGGCGGTCTGAGCCGGCGC
>CAZXKG010000192.1:0-1986 GCA_964641695.1 uncultured Conexibacter sp. | reverse complement strand
GCAGGAGGCGAAGTTGCCAAGAGGGGCAATGAGCCGACGAGGACGCCGAGCTGCGATGTGACCTCCAGACGGTCTGAGGCGGCGCAGATCAAGAACGCAGGAGGCGAAGTTGCCAAGAGGGGCAATGAGCCGACGAGGACGCCGAGCTGCGCCGCCTCAGACCGTCTGGTCGACCCGCTTGAGCGTGATTGACACTTGGTAGATGTCCTCGGTCGCCACGCGGACGTCACGAAGCTCGAACAGCTCTGACCAGCGCTCGCGTACGTAGGGGAGGCTGATCACCGACTCGCCGTAGGTCATCTCGCCGCTTTCGTACTGCGGATGGGAGGGGTCGGCGTGGTGGGGGACGAAGAGGTAGCGCGGCTCGCTCAGCGCCGTGAGCGGGTCCGGCTTCAGCGTGTCCCGTAGCGCGTGCATCTTCGTGTCGAGGTCGAGGTACGCTGGGGGACGGATAGTCATCACCAGGATCCCGCCCGGGTTGAGGGCGGCGTGCAACGCCTTCAGGCAGGTCTCGGCGGCGGTCTCGGAGATGTGCGTGAAGACGGAGAACGAGAACGCGAGGTCGAAGCCCTCGACCGGCAGCTTCGCTGGGACGAACTCGGACTTCGAGAGCTCCGCCGGCAGGCGGGAGTCGCGGCAGATCTGGAGGATGTCCTCGACCGGATCGCAGCCGTGCAGCGCGCCGGGGGCGACGTCGCGGGCGAAGAACCTGGTCAGCCTTCCCCAGCCACAGCCGAAGTCGAGTACGCGCGCCTCGGCGAGGTCGAGGTCGTGTGCCGCGGCGAAGCGGTCCTTGGTGTGCCGGTAGAACGTCTTGCTCTGGGTGAGCAGCTCGAGCCCGCTGGCGCCGTTCCAGTTCCGCTGCAGCTCGGGGGCGGGAACTTCCGGCAGCAGGGCCAGGATGTTCTCGTAGCTCGAGTACTGGCGGGAGAGCAGCATCGCCCAGACGTCGTCGTCGAGATCGCGGAACAGGCCGTAGGCCTCCGGTCCGGCTCCGGCGCAGGCCGCGTCGATCTCGGCGAGCCGCTCGCCGAAGAGGCTGCTCAGCCACGAGTCGATGACCTCGGGGTGGAAGGGGGAGGGACCGCCCGGGGGCTGCGGCTTCTCCTCCGCGGCCTGCGCGGCGAGCGCACCTGCGAGGCGCTGTCCGGGTCCGGTTCGCGCGGCGCGAAGCGCCAGCTTGGCGCCGCGCGACCGCAGTCGCTGACTGAGTTCGCTCATCCGCTTAGAAGAACGCCCCGCCGCGGTACTCGCCGAAGACCTCGCGAAGGGCCCCACAGACTTCGCCGATCGACGCATCGGCCCGGAGCGCGTCCTTCATCGGCGGCAGCAGGTTGCCCGTCCCGGCGGCCGCCACCGTGGAGAGCTCGCCGAGCGCCCGGTCGACCGCGGCCTGATCCCGTTCGGCCTTGAACTTCGCCAGGCGCGCGACCTGCCGCCGCTCCGCCTCGGGGTCGACCTTGAGGATGTCGACGTCGTCGACCGAGTCGGTGACGAACTTGTTGACGCCGACGATGATGTCCTGGCCGCTCTTGTAGCGCTCGTGGTAGCTGGAGGCGGACTCCTCGATCTCCCGCTGCATGAACTCGAGCGCCTCGGTGGATCCGCCCATGTCCGCGACCTGGGCCATCAGCTCATTCGCTCGCTCCTCGATCTCGTCGGTCAGCGACTCGACGAAGTAGGAGCCGGCGAAGGGGTCGACCGTCTCGGTCGCGCCGGACTCGTAGGCGATCACCTGCTGGGTGCGCAGGGCGATGCGCGCCGATCTCTCGGTGGGCAGCGCCAGCGCCTCGTCGAACCCGTTGGTGTGCAGCGACTGGGTGCCGCCGCAGACCGCTGCGAAGCCCTGCAGCGCCACCCGGATGATGTTCACCTCGGGCTGCTGGGCCTGCAGGGTGACGCCGCCGGTCTGGGTGTGGAAGCGGATCATCTGCGAGCGTGGGCTGTCGGAGCCGAAGCGCTCCTTGACGATCTCCGCCCACATGC
>CAZXKG010000191.1:0-2998 GCA_964641695.1 uncultured Conexibacter sp. | reverse complement strand
GAGGGCCAGACCTTCGGGATGGAGCTCGAGTTCACCGAGGGCATGCAGTTCGACAAGGGCTACATCTCCCCGTACATGGTCACTGACCAGGAGCGGATGGAAGCGGTCCTCGAGGACCCCTACATCCTCATCGCCAACCAGAAGATCGGTTCGGTCCGGGACATCCTCCCGATCCTCGAGCAGACGATGCAGGGCGGCAAGCCGCTGGTGATCATCGCCGAGGACGTCGAGGGCGAGTCCCTGGCGACCCTGGTGGTCAACAAGCTCCGCGGCACCTTCACCGGCGTTGCGGTCAAGGCCCCCGGCTTCGGCGATCGCCGCAAGCGGATGCTGGAGGACATCGCGATCCTCAGCGGCGGCGAGGTCATCACCGAGGAGATGGGCCTGAAGCTGGAGAACACCCAGCTCAGCCAGCTCGGTAAGGCTCGCCGCGTGGTCGTCAGCAAGGACACCGCGACGATCATCGACGGTGCCGGCGACAAGGGCCAGATCGAGGGCCGGATCGCTCAGATCCGCTCCGAGATCGAGAACACCGATTCCGACTTCGATCGGGAGAAGCTCCAGGAGCGTCTCGCGAAGTTGGCCGGTGGTGTCGCGGTCGTCAAGGTCGGCGCTGCCACCGAGACCGAGATGAAGGAGAAGAAGCACCGCGTCGAGGACGCGCTGCAGGCCACCCGCGCCGCTCTCGAAGAGGGCATCGTGCCGGGCGGCGGAGTCGCTCTCCTCAACGCTCAGTCCGCGGTCGACCCCTCCGGTCTGGACGCTGACGAGGCGACCGGCGCGGAGATCATTCGCCGCGCACTCGAGGAGCCGCTCCGTCAGATCTCCGAGAACTCGGGATTCGAGGGCTCGGTCGTGGTCAACAAGGTGCGCGACATGAAGCCCGGCGAGGGTCTCAACGCGGGTACCGGCGACTACGGCGACCTGATCAAGGACGGCGTCATCGACCCGACCATGGTCACCCGTTCGGCGCTGCAGAACGCGGCCTCGATCGCCAAGAACATCCTGACCACCGAGTGCATCGTTGCTGAGCCGGCCGAGGACGGCGCAGGCGGCGGAATGCCCGGCGGAATGCCCGATATGGGCGGCATGATGTAAGGAGGGTTCGCCCTCTTCAAAGGCCCGGCGCGAGAGCGCCGGGCCTTTTTTTTATGTACCTGCCGACCGGATCCTCCGCTTCGCGTCCGGTCCGGTCGGTTGCCCAGTGTTGCCGGGAAGCAGGGGCGGCTTGGGGTTAGTTGGGTGGGGGAGGTAGATACCTCCGGGGAAATCCTCCGCTTCGCGTCCGGTTCCCCCGGTTGGCCAGTGTTGCCGGGAAGCAGGGGCGTGGCCGGCGAGTTGGGTTAGCCGTTGGTGCCGAGGATCTCGGGCATTCGCGCTGGGTCGATCCCTAGGCCCTGGATGTCTGCGGTGCCGCGCTCGCTGACCATGGGGACCTCTAGTAGCTCCACCTCTTCCCAGGTGGCGAAGGCGACCTCGCCGAAGAGGCGGCGTAGCCAGATCAGCGAGGAGCGGACGAATGGCAGCGGCACGTGGAGGGAAGGGCGATCGCGGCCGGCCGAGCTGGCGATCATCCGTGCGAGCTGCTCGTAGGTGAGGCGCTCGGGCCCGGCCAACTCGAATCGCCCGGGGGCTCGGCCGAGGGAGGCGACCACCGCGCGCGCGGCATCCTGCGCCCAGATCGGCTCGTAGGCCGAACGCCCGCGGCCGGAGATCGGCAGCAGCGGCAGCAATGCGAGGCGCCGCATCCAGGTGATCCACGCGTCGTCGCGGTCATAGATGATCGACGGTGCGAAGACGGTCGTTTGCAGCGGCGACTGCAAGACCCGCTGTTCGGCCAGCGCCTTCGAACGGAAGAAGCGCGTGCGCTGGAACGTCGTCGCACCGAGCGCGCTGAAGAAGGTGAACCGCTCGACGCCCGCGTCCTCGGCGGCGCTGAGTAGGCGATGGGTGCCGAGTGCAGTGATCTCCTCGACCCGCCGCGGCGGCTGGTCGCGGATCGCAGCCGCCAGATGGATCACGGTGTCGACCCCACGCACGGCATGTCTGAGGCCCCTCGGGTCGCCCAAGTCCGCGAGCGAGAGCTGCACGTGCACGCGTTCCGCGCCGAGTCGTCGGGGATCGCGGACGAGGCATCGCACTTCGTGCCCTTCGGCGAGCAGCATCGGCAACAGCGCCGAACCCACCACGCCGGTCCCTCCGGTGAGCAAGATCATCCCCCGGAAGGCTACCCAGGCTCCCGGCTCGCCCACGTTGGGCCTTACAATCCACATGCGGGGCGGAGCTTCCCGCCAACGAGAGCGTCAGCCGACACGAGAAGGAAGAACCACCTTGACCTACGTCATCGCAGAGCCCTGCATCGGGGAGAAGGACAACTCCTGTGTGGAGGTCTGTCCGGTCGATTGCATCCACCCGACACCGGACGAGCCCGACTACGACAAGCACGAGATGCTCTACATCGACGCCGACGAGTGCATCGACTGCGACGCCTGCGTAGAGGCTTGTCCCGTCGACGCGTGCTTCGCCGAGGACCAGCTCCCCGGCGAGTGGGCCCGGTTCACCCAGATCAACGCCGACTACTACGCCAAGGCCTAGGGCTGACAGGACGACCACCCCCGCGGGGTCATCGCCGAGGGACCGGTTTCCGGCTGCGCTGATCACCCTCTCGATCACCGCCGCTGCGGCGGTCCTCGCTCTCTACGCGCTGGTCGTCCGTACGAGCTGGGGGCAGCGGCTGGACGAGCACGCCTTCGCCGGCCATGACTTCCTCGCCTCGCGCTCGGCTCAGGCCGACGCCTTCTTGGAGATCGTCTCGGCCGGCACGCTCGCCCTCGCGACCCTCCTGATCGTCGCCCTCGCCTTCGCGCGTCGCCGGCCGCGGCTGGCAATCCTCGCCGCCGCATCGATCGCGATCTCGCTGCTCTGCACCGAGCTGCTCAAGCTCGTGATCCTCGATCGGCCGCCGCTGATCGCGGAGACGCTGATCGCCGAGAACTCC
>CAZXKG010000190.1:1955-3055 GCA_964641695.1 uncultured Conexibacter sp. | reverse complement strand
CGCCAACCCTGAACGCGCATGGGGAGGCAGCTGGCCGGCGCTGCTCCGCTCTGCACTCATCGTCACTCCCCAGGTCCGTCCGCGCGGGTCACTATTTGTGCGCGGTGGAGTCACCTTACGAGGTGTCGGCATCTGGCACAAGAACCCGAGCCGATACTGCGAACGGGCAAGCGCGGTCGCCATCGAAAGGACGGCATCCGACCGATCGGAGGCACGAGTGTGTCAAGCGGGGATGCTTGGACCGCACCCACCCCTGAATTTGGTTCGAGGCAGCAACCCCATGGCGGCTGCAGGTGGCACCGTCCCGGTCGGCGAGGCCCGACTGCAGGGTCATCCCCGCCGCACGCTCGTTGGCGATAGCCCTGCTACGCCAGGGTGATGACCCCTGGATCAGGGCCTGCATGCCCAGCGCTCCCTGCGGCGGCCGAATGCTACGCAGCGGGTTTTGCGGCCGCGGGGCTGGCCGTTATTTCTGGTCGCTGCCCACCATCGAGCCTCCGGAGCTGCCCTTTGAAATCGGGGCCGAATGGATCGTGCGCCTGGGCACCGGCAAGAAGCTTGGCGACGTCGAGGAGAGCTGGCTGCAGCACATCGGCGTCCATGCCGAGGTCGACAAACCGCCCACCGATGAACCCAAGGGGGGCTTCTCGCAGGGTCAACCGGAGCTGGGGCCTGGTGTACGCAGGCTTCGCCGTCGCAGAAGAGACTTCGCCCAGCGGTGCGCAGACGAAGAGCTTTGCATCCTGAGTGAACCGCGACTGGCGGAGCCCCAGCACCCGCTGGTCCGTGAAGACCAGGACGCTCGGCTTCCGACTCAGGTTGTGATGGCGTCCCACGCCGGTGCCGTGCACGATCAGTTGCACGGATTCGTGAGGTCGGATCAGCAGGGCCAGTATCGCGCGCCACCCGTCATCGGAGGCCTCGTCGTCGGGGGCGTCGTTGCGGCCGAGTTCCGGCACGGTAGGTAGCTGGGGGACGGGTGGTACTGGGATGCCGATGGCCAAGAGGTTGTCCCGCAAGTCCTTCGACAGGTCGTGGATCTGATCTCGCTCCAGCGTCAGGGGAAGAACCTTGTTCTTCGCGCGCTCAGTGAGCTTGAC
>CAZXKG010000190.1:0-1945 GCA_964641695.1 uncultured Conexibacter sp. | reverse complement strand
CCTCAGATACTCATAGCCAAGTTCTGACATGAGGGCGTCTAGTTCCTGCTGACGGTGGCGAGTCTGCTGAATCAGCTTCTCGGCCGAGACCCGATTGGCCTGCTGCTGTTGACCATCGGAGGAGTCCGAGAGGTAGTTGGCGGCATGGAGCGATCTGGCCGTCACCCACGCGCGCGAGGCGCTTGCTAGTTCGGTCAGATGCTTGATCGCGAGCCACCCGTCGTGCTCCAGCCAATCACGTCGAGCTTCCTGGGAATCGACTCGTGCCAAGCGCCCCAGTGAGGCGCGGCACTCCTGCTCCAGTCGGCGAGTGTGAGCGTCGAGGTCCTTGGCATCGCCGGCAACAAGGGCAACCTGCTGGTCGCTCACGCATCCAGACAGGAACGCCTGGTCCCGGACGTCGCTGACGCCTGCGATGGAGGCCTTGAGACTGCCGTCCACTGCGAAGCGGTAGGAATCAGCGAATCGATCGACGCGGGTGCTCAGTGCAGTCAGTTGATCTGAGATCGCCGAAAGTTGCATCTGGATGATTGCCATCGTGGCGGCGTTTCCGATGGCGGCCATGGTGGCGACCATTGAGCCGGCGGGCGTCCACTGCACTTGCTTCGCGAACTGTCCGTTGGCGGCCCTCAGCACTCCAAGGTTTCCTTCTGTGCCGGGGATGACCTGGGCCCCGTTGCGGATCGCCTCCACCGTCCCCGGGCTAAGTTGAACGAGATGGGCAGCCTCGTGGTACCCCTGAAGTCCTTGTGCGAGAAGGTTCGCGCCGGCCGTGGCCTTGGCGACCTGGCTCACAGTGCCGGCACGCTGCATGAGTTCGAGGTCGTGATCTGAGGCTACGAGCATGAAGGTGTCGGGGAACTCCCGATCCGTGAGGTCGACGAGAACGGCGTTCACAGGAGTCAGTTCGTTAGATGGGACCGCCGTCAGTGCGTCTATCGGCAAGGCAACGGTCGACTTCCTCTCGCCTTGGACGGGCCCAGCAGGTGCTTCGGATCCGCGCGACCGACGGCGGATCGCGGAAGTGACTGCAAACAGCACGAGTGCCATCAGCAGCGCAATCAAGCCCAGCGCCACGGCGGGTTCCATCCAACGTCTCGATTCTCGTTCGCTGTGCGACAGCAGCCGGAACTGCCGGTCGGGATAGGAAGGCGCGGCCCGCGGCAACACCATCCGCTGTGTATCTGCCCGAAGGCGCGCGTGACGAAACTTCTGAACGGGGGTGCCTTGGCATTGTTGGGCTCGCTGTCGACGACGCTCGAAAACGAGGCCATAGCGACGGTCGAAAACGAGGCCACCCAGACAGATTGGATGGGTGATCTCTGTGGAGGATTGGGCTCTGATCAGGCGGCTGGTGGCGGACGGTGTTCCGCAGCGCCAGGTCGCTCGGGACTTAGGTGTTGGGCGCTCGACGGTCGCACGGGCGTTGGCGTCGGACGGGCCACCGAAGTACGTGCGGGCGGCGGTGCCGACGTCGTTCGTGCCGTTCGAACCGGCCGTGCGACAACTGCTGGCAGCGACCCCGGACATGCCGGCGTCGGTGATCGCCGAGCGGGTCGGCTGGACCGGTTCGATCACCTGGTTCCGCGACAACGTGCGGCGGCTGCGTCCGGAGCATCAGCCGGTCGACCCGTCGGATCGGCTGATCTGGCTGCCCGGCGACGCGGCGCAGTGCGACCTGTGGTTCCCGCCGAAGAAGATCCCGCTCGAGGACGGCAGCCGGGCGTTGCTGCCGGTCATGGTGATCACCGCGGCGCATTCGCGGTTCATGGTCGCTCAGATGATCCCGACCCGGCACACGGCTGACCTGCTGCTGGGCATGTGGGTGCTGCTACGCCTGCTTGGCCGGGTCCCGCGCCGGTTGATCTGGGACAACGAGACCGGCATCGGTCGGGGCAAGCGGCACGCCGAAGGGGTCGGGGCGTTCACCGGCACGCTGGCCACC
>CAZXKG010000189.1:0-3085 GCA_964641695.1 uncultured Conexibacter sp. | reverse complement strand
CGACGCCACCTGGAAGCAGTGCAAGGTGATGGTCAACCTCGCCGAGATGCTCGCCGAGAAGGATCCCGAGCTGGCGGAGGCCTACGGGTTCACCGGCTGATCGCGAAGTCGAGGTCCGCGATCGACGCAGAGATGGCGCGGCGCCGCCGGAAGGGGGTGACCGACAGACGCCGCGCTCCTCTCGATCCTAACCACCCGGCGTGCTCGGCAGACAACCAGCGTCGTCGTCGTCGCCCAGCGCCCGGCGGGGGCGTTCGACGTCCGCTCGGGATCGCCGTCGATTGAGCCCCGCGCCGTCATCCCGGAGGACCGGAAAGCCACGCGGGGCGCCGATCATCGATCATTGAGGAGTGAACGCAGACGTGATGGACGAGCGCCGCAAGCGCATCTACGTAACCGGGCACCGCAACCCGGACACCGATTCGATCGCCTCGGCGATCGCCTACTCGGAGCTCAAGCAGCAGCTCGATCCGGACAGCGAGTACGTCCCCGTCCGGCTCGGCGAGGTGAATGCGCAGACCGCCTGGGCGCTCGAGCGCAGCGAGGCTCGCAAGCCGGCGATGATGGAGCATGTGATGCTGCGGGTACGGGATGTGATGCAGGAGTCGTTCCCGGTCGCCGATCACAACCAGCCGCTCCGCGACGTCGGCCGGACGATGGCGCGCGACGACCTCGACCTGGTCCCGATCGTCGACGACTCGGGCGAGCTGATCGGCGTGATGACCGAGCGCGCCCTCGCCCATCGCTACATCCGCGAGACGGGGAAGATCCACAGCCTCGCCGACGCGCCGACGACGATCGCGGCGATCGCGGGCGTGCTCGACGGTGAGATCGTCGAGGGCGACGACGGAACGGTCTCGGGCAGGGTCTGGGTCCATTCGATCGACCCGTCACGGACCGAGAGCCGGATCTCCCCCGGGGACATCGTCGTCCTCGGCGATCGCGACGACGCTCAGCACGAGTCGATCCAGAAGGGCGCGACGCTGCTGATCATCAGCAACGGCCTGCAGCCGAGCGAGGAGACGATCACGCTCGCCCGCAAGCATGGGACGAGCATCATCGTCAGCCCGCTCGACTCCTACGTCAGCAGCCGGATGGTTACCCTGGCATCCCCCTGCAAGGGAATGGCCGACCGGGCTCCGCTGACGGTCGATCTCGACGATCTGATCCAGGACGTCGCCGACCAGATCAAGGACGTGCACTACCGCGCAGCCGTAGCCGTCGACTCCAACAACCGGCCAGTCGGTCTGCTCAGCCGCACCGACCTCGTCGCCCCGGCGCCGCGCAAGGTGATCCTGGTCGATCACGCCGAGGCCGCGCAAAGCGTGCCCGGGGTCGAGCAGGCGCTGATCGTCGAGATCCTCGACCACCACCACATCGGCTCGATCGAGACCCGGGTCCCGGTCACCGCGACCTTCGACCCGGTCGGATCGACGGCGACGCTGATCACCGAGCGCTTCATCGGCCACGAGATCGAGCCCACCGACTCGACCGCGATGATGCTGCTCAGCGCCGTCATGTCGGACACGGTCATCCTCAACTCGCCGACGACCACCGACCGCGACCGCGCGATGGTCGACTTCCTCGAGGATCAGCTCGGCATCAACGGTCTCGACTACGGTCGCGAGATGTTCGAGTCGACCTCCGACGTGACCGACACACCCGCCTCCGAGATCGTCCGGCGCGATGCCAAGGAGTACAACCTCCCCTCGGGCGACACGATCGCGATCGCCCAGATCGAGACGGTCGGCAAGCGCATCCTCGACCGCAGCGACGAGCTGGTCGCCGAGGTCAGCACGCTCCAGGCCAGCAACGGGTACGCGCTGGTGGCGCTGATGGTCACCGACATCCTCGAGCAGGGGACGACCCTGATCGCCGCCGGAGACACCGCCAGCGTCGAGCGCGCGTTCGGGGCCAAGGCCGAGAACGGGCTGATCGCGCTTCCGGGTGTGATGAGCCGGAAGAAGCAGGTGGCGCCGGTTCTGCTGGCCGCTTCCTGAGGGTTGACTCGGGCCGGGGTGTGGGGGGTCCGACGGGGGCCACTCGCTTCGCTCGGGCTGCAGTCCCCGTCGGATCACCCCCACACCCCGGCCTGTGACACGTCCTGCTGGGCGGCCGGCAGAACCGGCGGGGTATAAGCGGGGTTAGGCGCTTCGCGCCTGGTGTCGTTGCGTGGCTGCGGCTAGGCGGCGCCGAGTGAGGACTTCAGCTTGTCCAGCTGGTTCTGCACCTCGGCCGGGAGGTTGGTGAACTGAGCCAGGTGCTCCTCTACCTGGGGGAGCTCGGCCTTGATCGCCTCGGGGTCGACCGTGAGCAGCTCGGAGAGCTCGTCGTCGGTGATCTCCAGGCCCTCGAGGTTGAGCTCGCCCGCGGCGGGAACGTTGCCGATCGGGGTCTCGGTCACGGCCGACTCGCCGTTGCAGCGGCGGAAGATCCATTCGAGCACGCGGCTGTTCTCGCCGAAGCCCGGCCAGATGAACTTGCCGTCGGCGTCCTTGCGGAACCAGTTGACGTAGAAGATCTTCGGCAGCTTCTCCGTATCCCCCTTGGCGCCGATGTCGAGCCAATGCTGGAAGTACTTGGCCATGTCGTAGCCGCAGAACGGCAGCATCGCGAACGGGTCGAAGCGGAGCTGGCCGACCTGACCGAAGGCCGCGGCGGTCTGCTCCGACGACATCGTCGCGCCGAGGAAGACGCCGTGGTTCCAGTCGAACGCCTCGCGAACCAACGGCACCGAGGTGGCGCGGCGACCGCCGAACAGGAAGGCGTCGATCGGCACGCCGGTGGGATCCTCCCACTCGTCGGCGATCACCGGGCATTGCGCGGCGGCGACCGTGAAGCGGGCGTTCGGGTGCGCCGCGGGCGCCTCGGCGTCCGGCGTCCAGTCGTTGCCGTGCCAGTCGATCAGGTGCGCGGGCGCGTCCTTGGACATCCCCTCCCACCAGATGTCCCCGTCGTCGGTCAGCGCGCAGTTGGTGAACACCGTGTCGCGCTCGATCGAGGCCATCGCGTTCGGGTTCGTCGCCTCGTTCGTGCCGGGGGCGACGCCGAAGAACCCCGCCTCCGGGTTGATCGCGCGCAGCCG
>CAZXKG010000188.1:0-3189 GCA_964641695.1 uncultured Conexibacter sp. | reverse complement strand
CTCGCGGGAACGATCGTCCCGGCTCCCGCCTCGCGAGTTCGGCAGCTCGCCCGGGGGTTCGACCCGGCGGAGGAGATCGCCACCCGACTCGCCCGCCTGACCGGGCTCGCGAGCAACCCCCTCGCGCTCCGCAGGCGCGATCTCCGGCGCCAGCGCGGGCACGACAGGCGCACCCGCCTCGCCCGGCCACCGACGATCCGGGCGGCGGAATCAGTCGAGGGCGAGGTGCTCCTGGTCGACGACGTCTCCACCACCGGAGCGACCCTGGACTCATGCGCCAGGGTCCTCCGGCAGGTAGGCGCAACTCGGGTTCGCGCAATCGTTTTCGCGACCGTTCCTCCTCCGTCTCGCAAGATCCGTTGACGTCGCGGACATTCGTCCAGGAAGCGGTTGCCAACGGCGTGCCCGGGGCCTAGAGTGGGCGGAACCCGGCAGAGGGCGAAAAGAGAGAGGAGACATCGTGCAGATCGAGATAGTCGGTCGTGGCGTCGAGGTTGACCAGGAGCTACGCGAGCGAGTGCGCAAACGCTTCGAACGAGTCAGCAACCAGGTCTCTCCCCACTCGCGCCTGGAGGTCGTGCTTCACGAGGAAGCGAATCCCTCGATCTCCGACAAGTGCGTCGCCGAGGCGACGCTCAGGCTCAAGCGCGTGACACTGCACGCGACTGAGCGCGCACCGCACATGCAGGGTGCGATCAAAGCCCTGTCCCTCGACATGCGTCGCCAGGTCAAGCGGCACCGCGAGATGCGCCGTCAGCGCACCCGCACCCGTCGCCTGGTCGGGCAGATGCGGGGGAGGGCCGCCTGAGCGGGTAGTCCGCTCTTAGTCCACGGGGGGCTGGCGAGATGCCGGGGCTGCAGGAGGCCTCGGCATTTCGCTGTCCGGGGCCGGATGCACGCTCTACCCTGGGTTGATCGGCGGCGATGGCGGAAACCAGGTCGAGAACCGGGAGGCCGATTCGGGCTCTGCCGCTCCGCGCCTGCAGAGTCTGGAGGAGCTGCTCGCCATCGAGCGCGAGCGCGGGCTCTCCATCAACGGGGAGACGGCGCTCCACGACCGGGTCGAGCACCTGAGCCAGGTCGCGCTGATCGCGCGCTCACTCGCTCGGTGCATGGACGGAACGGAGGCGCGGGAGGCGGTCTGCGAGCTCGCCGCCGGACTGGTTGGGGCGGATGTCGTCGCGCTCGCCGAGATGCGATCGGAGTTGGCCGGCCTCCTCGTCACGGCATCGACGGGCGCCGATCTCGATGGGATCTCCCTTCCCTTCGACCAGGCCGGCTCGACCAGTCGCGCGCTCGCCGACGGCACGACCACGTTCAGCTCTGCGATCCCCACCGAGCCCGTCGACGAATCGACGTGGCCGCTCGCGGGGACGGGCGTCGCCTCCGGGCTCTGGCAGCCGATCCGCCGTTCGGTCGGGCTCCGCGGCGTGCTCGCGGTGGGTTGGCGCGAGCAGCGCGAGCGACCCTCGCAACCGCTGCTCGACATCCTCGAGGTCCTCGCCGAGGAGGCGTCGGTGGCGATCGACCGCACCGCCGCGTTCACCCACATGAGCGGCATGGCCCGCACCGACCCGCTCACCGACCTCGCCAACCGCCGCTCCTGGCAGGAGGAGCTGGGCCGTGAGATCGCCCGCGCCGATCGCACCGGCCGCGGCCTCTGCGTCGCCTATCTCGACCTCGACGAGTTCAAGGGCTTCAACGACCGCTGGGGTCACGCCGCCGGCGATCGCCTCCTGCTGACGGCGGCCGTCCGCTGGTCCCGTCGCCTGCGGATCACCGACGTGCTCGGCCGCCTCGGCGGCGACGAGTTCGCGGTCACGCTTCCCGGGGCGGGCCTCGAGGAGGCGAAGACGATCGCCGACGAGCTGCGGGACGTCCTCCCCGACGGCGTCAGCTGCTCGATCGGCGTCACCGAGTGGATCGGCGGGGAGGACGTGCGGACCCTGCTCGAGCGCGCCGACCAGGCCCTGTACGAGGCCAAGCGGGCGGGGCGCAACATGACGATCGCTCGTCCTGCCGGGCCGCGCTGATCGCCTCCGGATCGTCGGGGCGGCATTCCGGAGGTCGGGCGTCGACCAACCATCTGGATCCCAAGCGGGTCCGGACGGGGGTTCTGTAACCTCGTCTGCATGGCACGGGGTCTGATAGATCGAGCACTCAGGCTCGGCGAGTCGAAGCAGTTTCGCGGTTACGAGAAGCGGGTCGAGGCGATCAACCGTTTCGAGCCGGAGATGGAGCTGCTCAGCGACGCGGAGGTACGCGCGGAGGCCGACCGACTTCGCGAGCGCGCCGGCAAGGGCGAGTCCCTGGACGATCTCCTCCCCGAGGCCTTCGCGCTTTGCCGCGAGGCCGGCAAGCGGGTCCTCGGCCAACGGCACTACGACGTCCAGCTCGTCGGCGGCCAGGTCCTCCACTCGGGCGCGATCGCCGAGATGAGGACCGGCGAGGGCAAGACACTGACCGCCACGCTTCCGGTGTTCTTGAACACGCTCAAGGGCGACAGCGTCCACGTCGTCACCGTCAACGACTACCTCGCCCGCCGCGATGCCGAGTGGATGGGACAGCTCTACGGGGCGCTCGGGGTCAGCGTCGGCGTCCTCCAGGACAACGACCTGCCCGACCACGGCGACCGCCGCCACGCCTCCTACGCCGCCGACGTCACCTACGGCACGAACTCGGAGTTCGGCTTCGACTACCTGCGCGACAACATGGCGCCCAGCCTCGAGCGCTGCTTTCAGCGTGATCACAAGTACGCGATCGTGGACGAGGTCGACAACATCCTCATCGACGAGGCGCGGACGCCGCTGATCATCTCCGGCGCCCCCGAGCAGGCCGCGGACCTCTACTACACCTTCGCCCGCATGGCGAAGACCCTGAAAGGGGTCGAGGCGAAGCCGAAGCTGAAGGCCCTCGGTGAGTCCCGGGACACCTCGGAGGCCGACTACGACTACGAGTACGACGAGAAGCACAAGACCGTCGCGCCGACCGAGCGCGGCGTCGAGAAGGCGGAGAAGTTCCTCGGGGTCGACAACCTCTACCTCTCCGAGCACGGCACCCTGGTCAACCACCTGATCCAGTCGCTGAAGGCCGAGTCCCTGTACCGCCGTGACAAGGACTACGCGGTGGTCGAGGGCGAGGTGATGATCATCGACGAGCACACCGGCCGGATCCTGGAGGGGCGGCGCT
>CAZXKG010000187.1:0-3206 GCA_964641695.1 uncultured Conexibacter sp. | reverse complement strand
GAGCTGATCACCCAGCGCGGCATCGGCAACGGCATCTCGCTGATGATCTTCGCCTCGATCGTCGCCGGACTCCCCGGCGGGATCTCCGCCTGGTGGAACAACCCCGATCAGGTCTTCGTCGTGATGATGCCGTTCGTCGCCCTGGCGGTGATCGTCGGAATCGTCTACGTGCAGGAGGGGCAGCGGCGAATACCGGTCCAGTACGCCAAGCGGATGGTCGGGCGGAAGATGACGACCGGGGGCTCGAGCTACCTGCCGCTGCGCGTGAACATGGCGGGTGTGATCCCGGTCATCTTCGCCGCCTCGATCATGGCCTTCCCGCCGACCGTGGGGCAGCTCATCAACACCCCGATAGCGCTCGACTTCGCCGCGTTCTTCAGTCCCGACGGCTGGGCCTACGTGGTCGGCGAGGTCTTCTTCATCATCATCTTCACCTACTTCTACACCGCGGTCACCTTCAACCCGGTGGATCAGGCCGACAACTTGAAGAAGTACGGCGGCTTCATCCCCGGGGTGAGACCGGGACGACCTACCGCCGAGTTCCTGGACAGGATCCTGTCCAGGCTCACCTTCGCGGGCGCCCTGTACCTGGGCGCGGTCGCCGCCTTGCCGACCATCCTGATCAGCCAGACGTCCGCCAACTTCTTCTTCGGCGGCACCTCGATCCTGATCGTCGTCGGCGTGGCTCTCGACACCGTCAAGCAACTCGAAGCCCAGCTGATGATGCGCAACTACGAGGGCTTCCTACGTTGACGCCCAACTCGGATAATTCGCCCCCAGTTGTCTCATGTCCGAGCTGAATCTCATCCTTCTCGGCCCGCCCGGCTCCGGCAAGGGGACCCAGGGCGAGCGTCTCCAGGAGGACTTCCGCCTCCCCTACTACTCGACCGGCGACATCCTCCGCTCGGCGGTCAGCGAGGGAACCGAGCTGGGCCGCACGGCCAAGCAGTACATGGACGCCGGCGATCTGGTCCCTGACGACGTGATCATCGGCGTGATCGGCGAACGCGTCGAAGGGCCGGAGGCTGCCGACGGCTTCATCCTCGACGGCTTCCCCCGCACCGTCGGACAGGCAGAGGCCCTCGGCTCGGAGATGGAGAAGTTGAGCCGATCGATCACCGCCGCCGTGCTGATCGACGTCAGCGACGACGAGGTGATCCGCCGCCTCGGCGGCCGCCGCACCTGCGCCAAGAACGGCCACGTCTTCCACGTCGAGTTCGACCCCCCGAAGAACGACGACGTCTGCGACATCTGCGGAGCGCGCCTGATCGTCCGCGACGACGACAAGCCCGACGTGATCAGGCACCGGCTGACCACCTACCACAGCAAGACGAAGCCGCTCGTCGACTACTACGAGCAGCGGGGGCTGCTCAAGCGCGTCGACGGCTCCCTTGCCCCGGAAGAGGTCGGCAACCGGATCCGCGCGCTGCTTGCGACGCTGCGGATGGAAGAAGAGCTCTGAGCCACTCTTGATCGTCGCCAAGACTGCCGAGCAGGTCGACCAGATGGAGGCCTCGGGCGCGATCCTCGCCCGCTGCCTGAAGATGCTCCAGAAGAGCGCCCGACCCGGGGTCACGACCAAGCAGCTGGACGAGATCGCGGAGAAGTTCATCCGCTCCCAGGGGGCCGAGGCGGCGTTCAAGGGCTACAACGGGTTCCCCGGCTCGATCTGCGCGTCCCCCAACTCGATGGTCGTCCACGGCATCCCCGACGACTACGAGCTCAAGCGCGGCGATGTGATCTCTATCGACGTCGGCGTGACCCTCGACGGCTGGGTCACCGACGCCGCGGTCACGGTCCCGATCGGGCCGATCTCCGAGCCCGCCGAGAAGCTGCTGACGACGACCAGGGACTCGCTCTTCGTCGGCATCGCCGAAGCGAAGGCGGGCAATCATCTCGGCGACGTCTCGGCGGCGATCCAGGCGCGGGTCGAGCAGGACGGGTTCAAGGTCATCCCCAGCCTGGTCGGTCACGGGATCGGCCGTCGCATGCACGAGGAGCCGCAGATCCCCAACTACGGAACCCCGGGCACCGGGCCGCTGCTCGAGGAGGGCATGACCCTGGCGATCGAGCCGATGGTCACCGCCGGTGGCCCGGACGTGCGGGTCGGCTCCGACAACTGGGCCGTCTACGCCGAGGACGGCTCGGTCGCGGCCCACTTCGAGATGACGGTCGCCGTCGGCCCCGACGGTCCAAGAATCCTCACCCCTTGGCACGAAGATTGATGTCACGACTTCGAACGGAACCTGAGCCGGCCTGAGGCCGGTTCAGGTGCGGCCGGCGCGTAGAACGGGGTTTGCTACTATCTCCCGCTCGGCCCTGGGGGCCGTCCGACGCCGCCTGCCCTCCGATTCATGGGAGCGGCAAGGCAATCTCAACCAAAAGGAAGCCCGACGGGATGAAGGTTCGAGCCTCAGTAAAACCGATGTGCGAACGATGCCAGGTCATCCGGCGCCGCGGACGCGTGCTCGTGATCTGCTCAAACCCGCGCCACAAGCAGAGGCAGGGCTGAGATATGGCACGCATCGCAGGAGTCAACCTTCCCCTCAACAAGCGGGTCGAGATCGGTCTCACCTACGTTCATGGGATCGGCGAGTCGACCTCGCGGAAGATCCTCGCCGAGCAGGGCGTCGACCCGAACACGCGAGTCGGCGACCTCACCGAGGACGAGGTGATCAAGCTTCGCGACGCGATCGAGGACTACCCGGTCGAGGGCGATCTTCGTCGTGAGCGCTCGCAGAACATCAAGCGGCTCATGGAGATCGGCTCCTACCGCGGTCTGCGTCATCGCCGCGGCCTGCCGGCTCGCGGTCAGCGCACGAAGACCAACGCCCGCGGCCGCAAGGGCCCGAAGAAGATGAGCATCGCCGGCAAGAGGAAAGCGCCCACACCGAAGTGATGTCGTCAGCTCACCCGACCATTCAGCAAGCGAGGAACCGCTAGATGCCAGCACCGAAGCGAGGCCAGGGTCGTTCGAAGCGCCGCGTGCGCAAGAACGTCCCCGTCGGCCAGGCGCACATCAAGACCAGCTTCAACAACACGATCGTCACCCTCACCGACCTCGAGGGGAACGTGATCGCATGGGAGTCGGCGGGGAGCGCCGGCTACAAGGGCTCGCGGAAGTCGACCCCGTTCGCCGCTCAGGTGACCGCCGACAACGCGGCGCGCAAGGGCATGGAGCACGGGCTCGAGCGCGTGGAGGTCTA
>CAZXKG010000186.1:0-3227 GCA_964641695.1 uncultured Conexibacter sp. | reverse complement strand
GCGGTCAGCTCGGGTGACGCAGGAGGCGAAGCGTGTTCTTACACGTGAGCCGACGGTCGCCCCCGATCCCGAGATGTCGTCCCTACCCGGCCCTGACGAGGGTGGGAGCGGTCAGCTCGGGTGACGCAGGAGGCGAAGCGTGTTCTTACACGTGAGCCGACGAGGAGCCCGAGCTGACCGCTCCCACCCCGTCAGTCGAAATCGAAGTCTTTGGGGGGGCCTTGCTCAAACCAAAGATCCTCACCGTCAGGCGCTTCCTTGAGGAACTCCGGGGTCTCCTCGAGCAGATCCGCGTCGTCGGAGTCGGGGTCGCCATCTTCCTCATCGTCGCCTTCGGGCGCTTCGTCGACTGGCCGGGGGGGCTCGTCCTCCTCCTCGTCGGGATCGACGAGCGGAGTGGCGGGAGCGGACTCCGCTTCCGCCTCCTCCTCGGCGGGCGTGGCCTCGGGGCCGGCGCCTTCTTCCTGGTCTTCGGGCTCTGCGGCCGCCGGCGCTGCGGGCTCCTCGACCGGGACATCGGTGGCGCTGGGCGCGGCTTGCTCGAGCTCCTCGGAGAGGGACGTGGGCTCCGGGGCCGGATGATCGATCGTGTCGTCGAGATGTGGGTGCTCGGCTCGGGCGAGCTCGGCGGGAGTCGGCTCGTTGCCCGCGCCGGCGGCGGCGGCGAAGTCCTCCGTGTTCATGCTCTCGACGTCGAGCTCACCGCCTTCGACGTCGAAGATCCCGGCCTCCGGAGCCTCGACGGGATCGATCGTGGGGGCAGCAGGGTCGTCGACTTCGGCAGGGACCTCTGCCGGCTCGCCCTCGACCTCAGGGCCGTCGGCGATCGGGGCGACGGTGGTCGGCGCTTCGTCGGCGTCGGATTCCAGTTGCGGGAGGGGGGATTCACCCGTCTCATAGCCCGGGTCACCCGGTCTCGCGGCAGGGCCGAACGCCTCCTGCTCGAGGCGATCGACATCTGAATCGGCAGCGCCGTGCTGCCGCTTCAACTCGAGGTGCTCGCGGATGGCGTCGTCGAGGATTCCCATGCGACCACGGAAGGGTTGCAGATGGCGGCTCCCCGGCGCTCGCTTACCCCGACCGCCGAATGGCCTCGCACGCCATCTTTCAGGCGTCGGTGGCGATCGCGACTTGGTCCTTGCCCCCGGCCTTGGCCATGTAGAGGGCCTCGTCGGCCATGGCGATCAGCTCGGTGGCGCTGTCGACGTCGGCCTCGGTGCTCGCCACCCCGATGCTCGCGCTGATGCGGTGCGCGTCGCCGTCGAAGGGCCCGATCTCGATTCCCGCGATACCGCGACGGATCCGCTCGGCGACCTCGGCCGCGCCGGAGGGATCGGTTCCGGGCAGGGCCAGGACGAACTCGTCGCCCCCGTAGCGAGCGGCCTCGTCGACCCCGCGCGACTCGCCGTGGATCACCGCGGCGACCTCCCGCAGCACCCGGTCGCCCTCGAGATGGCCGAGGTTGTCGTTGATCCGCTTGAACTCGTCGATGTCGATCATCAGCAGCGAGAGCGGCTCGCCGTACCGCTGCACGCGCTGCATCTCACGTTCGATCCAGACGTTCAGGGACCGGTGGTTGGCGAGCCCGGTGAGATCGTCGGTGACCGCCTGCCTGGCGAGCTGCTCGTGCAGGGCGATGTTCTCGATCGAGATCGCGCACTGGCCGATCAGGTAATGGAGCGCCTCCTTCTCGGCCTCGGTGAACGCCTCTCCCTGGCGCGCGACGGAGGCTACGCAGAGCGTCTCGCGGGGGTTACCCGGATCCCGCATCACCTCCGCGATCGCGTGCGCCGAGCCGTCGGAGCTGCGCGCTGCGCTCGGACCGTCAGCTTCCGCGGCCTGCAGGGATGCCTGCGAGAGCACGGCCGTGAAGCCGTCGGGGTCGTCTCCGGTCGCGATCACCGCGCCGTCCTCGCCTCCCTCACCCATCAGCACCTGACCACGACGGGCGCGGCAGGCCGCGGTCGCGGTCTCGATCAGAACCTCGAGCAGCGCGTCGCGGTCGAGCCCGGAGGCGAAGGCGTCGCCGAGCCGTCGCACGGACTCGTCGAGCTCGCGGCGCTGCGTGCGGAGCTCCTCCATCTGCATGGCGATCTGGCTGCGCATCCGGTTGATCTCGCACGCCAGCTCGGCCATCTCGTCGTTGCCGTCCTCCGGCAGCTCGCCGCCGAAGTCGCCCTGACCGATCCGGCGAGTCATCTCGAGCATGCCGTTGAGGCGCCGGCGCAGGCGGTTCAGCATCAGCGCGGCGACACCGAGCGCGGCGATCAGCATCAGCACCAGCGTGCCGATGACGGCCAGGGGATGGGAGAGAAGCCCCCCCTCTGAGGAGGACAGGAGCAGCAGCTGCATGTCGCCGCGTTCCAGTGGGAGGTCGAACGCGGCGCCCAGGTTCTCGCCGGTGGAGGCGTCGACGTCGAAGGAGTCGAGGTCGTCGGGCGTCGAGGTGACGATCTGCCCGGAGGTGACCTTGACCGGGTTGGTCGCCACCACCACCTTGCCGTCGTCGACGAGCGCCGCCGTCTGATCCGTCTGGGCCTGGATCCGGGAGAGGAACATGCCCGAATCGATGGTCGTCACCTGGACCGAGCCGAGCTTCTCGCCGCTGGGGGCTTCGATTCGGGAGCGCGAGCGTGCGAGCGTCAGCTCGGGACCCACCTTCTCGAGGATACGACCGTGCTCGTCACGGACGACGATCCCGGCGATGGTGCGTGAGCCGAGCTCGTCCTCGACGATCTTCGCCGTGCGCCGGGCGTCGCCGGTACGAAGCGGCTCCGACAGCCTGTCGGCGACCCGGTCCGCCTCCTCGGGGGCGACCCGTCCCGCAACCTCGTAGAGCGAGGAGACCGAGAGCATCCCGGCCCTGAGCTCCGCCTCGGCTCGATCCCGTCGCGAATCCGCCGACAGGTCGACGAGCAGGTAGGCGAGCAGGACGACCGGCAGGACGACGATCGCCAGGAAGAAGAGGATCAGCTTTCGACGAAGACTCATGGCTCGACATGCACCATCGGCAGCCGCGGCGAATCCCTCCAACGCTGGATCCCTCCGGCAAGTATCCTCCCGGGCGCGGCGCTTGCGAATGCCCGCGCTGACCTGGGGCTATAGCTCAGCTGGAAGAGCGCCTGGATCGCACCCAGGAGGTCGCCGGTTCGAGTCCGGCTAGCTCCACTGATGTCATGAGTCGCGACATATGTCCCACCTGAGTCGGGACATATGTCACTGCCGGG
>CAZXKG010000185.1:0-3235 GCA_964641695.1 uncultured Conexibacter sp. | reverse complement strand
GGGAAGCGCAGCGGGTCAAGCTGGCGACCGAGCTGGCCAAGGTCGCGACGGGGGAGACGCTCTACATCCTCGACGAGCCGACGACGGGGCTGCACTTCGCCGACGTCGAGCGGCTGCTCGAGGTGCTCTCGCGGTTGGTGGACGCCGGGAACACCGTGGTCGTGATCGAGCACAACCTGGACGTGATCAAGACCGCCGACTGGATCGTCGACCTCGGTCCCGAGGGTGGCGACGGGGGAGGCCGGATCATCGCCACGGGCACCCCCGAGGACATCGCCACCGCTCCCGGCTCCTACACCGGGCGCTTCCTCGAGGAGCTGCTGGCGCCGCGGGTCAAGCGCACCAAGGGGAAGGCGAAACGCAGGCGGGAGCCGGTCGCCGCCTGATCCGCTCCGGCCCGATCGCGGATCGGGCCGTGCGCGCTCCCTCGTTCCGGGCGATCCCTTGCGAGAGCGGACACCCGAACCTCGATTCGCAGGTTCGGGTGCCACCTCGATGAACTCGCCGGTATGCCCAGTAGTGCAGAGGACGAGCCCAGAAGGCGGCGATCGAGGGGGGCAACGATCCTGAGGCTCGCGACGGCGACCGCGTTGTCCGTCGGAGCCCTGGCCGGAGGGGCCGCGCAGGCGGCCGTCACGCACACGGTCCAACCAGGGGAGACGCTCTCCGGGATCGCCGCGGTCAACGGGATCAGCACGGAGTCGCTCGCGGCGTGGAACGGCCTGTCGAGCGATCACCTGGTGATCGCGGGCTCGGCGCTCTCGGTTCCCGCGGTCACCGAGGTCGGCTCACCCGCCCCGGTCGAGCCTGCGGCGCCGGCGGTCGCAGCCGCCCCCGCGCCGTGGCTGGCCGCGATTCCCAGCCCTTGGGGCGACGTCTACCTGGACGCAGGGGCCGCCGCGGCCTGGAACTCGATGCGCGAGCAGGCGCTGGCCGGCTTCGGGATCGACCTGTATCCCGCCGGACCGCTCTCCGCCTACCGGACCTCGACCCAGCAGGGGGAGATGTACGAGTTGTTCCTGATCGGAGTTGGAGCGCCGGCGAACCCGCCGGGCTACTCCTCTCACGAGCGCGGGCTCTCCGTCGATCTCGCCACGCCGGCGATGAGGGACGTGGTCGACCAGATCGGCTGGCAGTACGGGTGGGGCAAGCTCGAGGCGCCGTCGGAGTGGTGGCACGTCACCTGGGGTGGCTGAGTCGACCCATGCTGGCGCCTCTTGGGCGGACTGAAGCGTCAGTCGTGACGTTACCCGGGTGTCCTGAGCTGTCAATGACGAAGTCGTCCCCGTGAGGTGAAGTCCCTTCACCGAGATCGGTCAGTTGCCGAGGGCGCTTCGGTCGTCCTCTCCCAGGTCCAGGGGCTCAGGGGCCTCGCCACCGAGTAGCCGGACGACTTCGGCGCTCCACGGGTTCGTCTGCAGGCTCGGCGCGTAGAGCATCAGCGGCTCCGGCTCCCCGATCTGGAGCGCGATCTTGTCCCGCATGAACGCTCGTCCGGCCCGCTCGGCGCGGACCTGACCCCGTGGCCAGGAGCGTCCCGGCTCGACCTGGGTGACAGGATGGCGGATCCCGGCCGGACGCATCTTCAGCGCATGGACCCGGTCGGATGTGACCGCGAGCAGGATCTGCGGCGTCAGCTTCAGCTTCGCTGCGCGCCGGCGAGCGATCGGGATCATGAAGATGCCGAGCCCGGGGATCGAGGCGATCGACTCCGTCGGCACCGTGTTGAACTCGCCCGCCACCTCGACCGGGGCCGCATCCGGCCCTTCGAGCCCGCCGGCGGCCATCTCGCGCAGCTCCTGCCCGCGCCGCTCCCGATATCGCCGAGCGATCTCCAGCCGCTCCTCCCGGCTCTGCTCCTCGTTCAGCGGTGGCGTCACGTCTGGGAAGCTACAGACGTGGCTGATGATCCCTTCGTCCCGCCTCAGCGTGGCTGGCGCGCCTGGTGGCGCAAGCGCCGCTGGTACGACCGCACCCACCGCCTGCGTTCGCGCTGGCGGGTCAACCGCCACGCGGCTCGCGGCGGCTTCTACGTTCGCCACCCGATCGAGGGGGAGGTGCTCGAGGCGCTTGACGATGGCCGGCTGAGGATCGGCGAGGGGTCACATCTGGAGCCCGGTTGCTGGATCACGCTCGCCCCCGAGGCGCGGATCACGATCGGCCGCGGTTGCTACCTGAACCGCGAGACGATGCTGGCGGCCCAGGAGGAGATCGTCATCGGCGACCACACGATGCTCGCCAACGGCTGCTTCGTCGGGGACGCCGACCATCGTCACGACGATCCCGATCTGCCGGTCACCTGGCAGGGGTTCGTCGCCCGCGGCCCGGTCCGGATCGGGGACAACTGCTGGCTCGGCAAGGGGGTCGTCGTCACCGGAGGCCTCGAGATCGGAGCCCGCTGCGTGATCGGCGCCAACTCGGTCGTGACCAAGTCACTCGAGCCGTGGACGGTTGCGGCCGGCGCGCCGGCGAAGCCGATCAAGCGGGTCGACTCGAAGCCGACCGGACCGACCGAGCCTTAACCTCAGGGCATGCGCATCGATTCTCGACGAGTGCCTCCGCCATCCCGTCGTTCGCCGGCCGTCCTCGCCGCCGCCGGGATCCTCCTGCTCGCCGGTTGCGGCGAGAAGGAGGAGCCCGCGACCGACGGCCCGGTGGTGCCGGTGACGACAACGACGCAGGGTGGAGGTCAGGGGACCGGCCAGACCACCACGACCACCGGGGAGGACGGCAACGGACAGGGCAAGCCGATCTCCGACGAGAAGGCGGTCCAGGACACGATCGAGAAGTTCCTCACCTCGCCTAACGCGAACCAGGTCTGCGGGTCGCTCCTCACGCCGCAGTTCCTGCGCAAGACCTACGGCAACGTCGCCGGCTGCAAGGCCGCTCGCAAGCCGGCGACGCTGGCGGTCTCGGCGCAGATCTCCGGGCTCCAGGTGACCGGAACCACGGCGACGGCGAAGGCTATGCCCAACGGTGGGATCAACAACGACGATCGGCTCACCTTCACCCTGCGGCGCGCCGGGAGCTCATGGCAGATCTCGAACCTTCGCTCCAACTCCCCCGTCGGCCCCTGACGCCAACCCCACCCGCCCTGACGAGGTCAGGGGCCGTCAGATCGGGTGACGCAGGAGTCGAAGCGGCCTCAGGGCCGTGAGGCGACGAGGATCCCGAGCTGCATGACGCCAACCCCACCCGCCCTGACGAGGTCAGGGGCCGTCAGATCGGGTGACGC
>CAZXKG010000184.1:0-3258 GCA_964641695.1 uncultured Conexibacter sp. | reverse complement strand
AGCGATCGGCTGGCAGCCGGTAGGCCGTGGGTTCGAATCCCACCAGCTCCATCTTCAGGATTCGGCATCGACGGCCGGAATTCAATCGGTTGGGTCCGAGGAGTTCGGCTATCGCTATGCGCCGTATCTCCACCGCGTCGCGAAGGGCGAGTCGTTCCTCGTCACCCGTCGCGGGAAGCCGATGGCGAAGCTCATTCCGCCGGGGCAGGTCGAGCGGTGACGGCGGCGAGTCTGATCGAGCTGCGCCCGGTGGGTGCAGCGCCCGTCGGTAGGGTGCTGCTTGCGGATAGGAGGCGCTCGTCCATGAGGGGGCTGACGTGATGCAAGGGACCGAACGGAGAAGTCGACGGCACGTCGCGGGCGCCGCCCGATTGGGCGCTCTGCTCGCGCTCGCGACGGCGGTCCTCGTCGCGGATTCCGCGCGAGCGGGCTGGGATCCGGTTCATGCACCCGGCGCGATCCGATCGCTGGCAGTCGCGGATGCCGACACCTGGTTGGCGTTGGGCAGCGCGAACCAGCGGCCGCTCTGGCTGACCACCGACCGCGGCGAGAGCTGGTCGACCGTCGAGGCGGAAGGGCTCGAGCGAGCCGACGGCGTGGGCGCCGCGTCCGGACGGTCGTTCCGGATCGCCGGTAGGAGCGAGGGCGACGATACGGCGATCGAGGTTCTCCGTCTCGACCCCGGGACCGCGCCGAGCCCCTTCGGTGCGCCGATCGCCGACCCCGAACGACGCTGGGGCGGTGCGCTGGCCGTCGCCGACGACGGATCGACGTGGATCCCGCTCCAGGGCGGAAGCGGAGTCTCGAAGGTCGCCATCGTGGACCCGGATGAGACCACGCAGGTCGTTCCGGTCCCCGGGGCGGCGGGTGCGGCCGCTTGGAGCGTGACGCGAACGGCCTTCGGGCTACGACTGGTCGAGTCCAGCATCGTTACGCCTTGGTCGCCCCCGCCGACGACGCACGGCACCTGGCGGTTCGACGGCGAGCAGTGGGTGGCGGCGGAGCCGCGTCCCGTGATCTTCAGGGACGGCGATCTGATGATCGCGGCGTCCGGCGACGCGTCCTGGGACGGCGGCGGGCACTGGAGCGCCGCGAGCAGCACCGGGCTGATTCCCCGGTCCCCGGGCCTCGGCGTGCCGCGGTACGGCAGGGTCTACAACCCCAGCTTCGACGGCCAGCTCCTGACGACGCGGCACTCGTCGTCGCTGTTGACGGCCACCGGGCTCGTGTTCCCCGGCGACGCGGCGGCGAACCGCACAGTCGACACCGGCCCGGTGCTCGTCAGCCCCAACAAGTACGGGACCGACGAGATCTACGTGCATTCAGGGCCGTTCCCGGGCTTGCCGAAGTCGATCGGCAAGCTGGACGACGATGCGCAGGCGATGATCTCGCGTGCGAACGTCTTGCGGGCTGACGCGGGCCTGCCGCCCCTGCTCGGCGACGCGAAGGTCAGCGAGGCGTCCCGCAACCACTCCCGGTACACGGCGTTGAACGGGGGCGAGGGGGCTCACTCGGAGACCGAGGGTAAGCCCGGCTACACAGGTTCCGGCCTGTTCGATCGCTGCCGTCACGTAGGAGCCGAGTGCTGGGGCGAGGTGATGAGCCCGGTCGCCTCCAAGGATCCTTCGGGGAGTTGGCTGACGACGATCTGGCATCGCACCCTCCCAGGCTCGCCGAGCTCAGGGGTCGTCGGTGCCGCCCAGGTCGATCGCGGATGGGCCGTGATGAACTGGAGTGGACGGCTGAACGCGCTGATCCGCCCGATCGGGTACCCGAGTGGGATCTGGCGGGGCCGTCTCGATTTCCGGGGCGAGAGTCCCGACCCGGTTTACGATTGCCGACACACCGGGCAGCAGGTGGATTGGCCGCTCGGGGCGGCGGTCAGCCTCTACGTCCCGACGGTCGACGACCTCGGCGATGCGCCGCCCTCCGTGCGTGACGTCGAGGTACGCGAGAGGGGGTCCTCGGCGCCGCTGGAAGGTTGCTTCCTCACCGCCGAGGATCTCGGCGACGCCGCGAACGAGATCGGCATCTTCCTTCCCGACGACCCGCTCGTCGACGGGTCGACCTACGACGCGTGTGGAGAGTGGGACGCGGGCGGCGTGATCCTCGAGCACTGCTGGTCGTTCACGGCTCGACCCGACGCCCTCGGCAGGAACCCCGACCTGGATCCGAGGATGGACGTCGTCGTGCGAGGGGCCCGGCGCATGAAGCTGAACCGAAAGCGCGTCGTCCGGCTCGGCGTTCGCTGCGGGGCCTCGATGAGGTGGCCGCCGTGCGAGGGGGTCGTTCGCCTGAAGACGCGGCGGAAGTTCGGAGTCGGTAGGCGCGCTCGTGCCCGCGTCGATCTCGCAAGTGGGACGTTTCGGCTCGGCGCCGGCGAGGAGGCGAAGCTGCGGCTGCGGTTGAGCAAGCGGGCGAGCCGGCTCGTTCGTCGCAAGAAGTCCGCGCGCAAGATCTGGATCTGGGTGGAGGCGCGGGACGACGTCGGAAACGAGGCTGGAATGGGCGAGGGCGGCACCCTCCGCGTGGTTCGGCGGAAGAGGTAACGGTGGAGAGCGGCGGCGGAAGGGGGAGCCGACCGCCCGGCCGACCGCGCCTCGCCGGGAGAAGTAGTCGAACCCGTCCTGCTCGTAGACTCCGCGGCCGTGTCCGAACCCATTGCCGAGAGCGACGTCCGGGATGCGGCGGGGACCGCCGCCGACGCCGAGCACGCCCGCTACGAGCCCGCCGCGATCGAGCGCAAGTGGCAGGCGGTCTGGGACGAGGAGGAGACCTGGAAGGTCCCCAACCCCGGCGAGCCGGGGTTCGACCCCGACAAGCCGAAGGCCTACGTGCTGGAGATGTTGCCCTACCCCTCCGGGGAGCCTCACGTCGGCCACCTGAAGTGCTACGCGGTCGGTGACGCGATCGCCCACTTCCGGCGCCGCAACGGCTGCGAGGTCATCCATCCGATGGGCTACGACGCCTTCGGCCTCCCCGCCGAGAACCACGCGATCAAGACGGGTGAGCACCCACGCGACTCCACCGAGCGCTCGATCGAGAGCTTCCGCCGCCAGTTCCACGACTGGGGGGTCTCCTTCGACCCGAGCCGCGAGATCGCCACCCACACCCCCGAGTACTACCGCTGGACCCAGTGGATCTTCCTCCGCCTGCTCGAGGCGGGCCTCGCCTACCGGACCGAGGCGGCCGTGCAGTGGTGTCCGAACGACCAGACGGTGCTCGCCAACGAGCAGGTCGTCGACGGCCGCTGCGAGC
>CAZXKG010000183.1:0-3313 GCA_964641695.1 uncultured Conexibacter sp. | reverse complement strand
CGGCTCGGCGGTCGGGCCGGCGCCGTACCCAGCGCTCGTCCGCGACCTCCAGCGGGTGATCGGCGAGGAAGCTCGCGAGCAGATCCAGGCTGCGATCGGCGGCCTTCCCGACCGCGTGATCGCCTGCGTCGGCGGCGGCTCGAACGCGATCGGGACCTTCGTCCCCTTCGTCGGCGACGAGTCGGTCGAGCTGATCGGGGTCGAAGCGGCGGGGGAGGGGCTGCACGGTCGCCACGGGGCCTCGCTCGGTGCCGGCAGGATCGGTGTCCTCCACGGTGCCCTCTCCGCGGTGATCGCCGACGAGGACGGCCAGATCCTCGAGGCGCACTCGATCTCCGCCGGGCTCGACTACCCGGGCATCGGCCCCGAGCACGTGATGTTGAGAGACAGCGGCAGGGCGCGCTACGAGGCCGTGACCGACGAGCGGGCGCTCGCCGCGTTCCGCGAGCTGGCGCGGCTGGAGGGGATCGTGCCCGCGCTCGAGTCCTCGCACGCGATCGCCTGGTTGCTGGACGAGGGGGACCGCGCGCCCGGCGGCGTCGACGTCGTCACCCTCTCCGGGCGGGGCGACAAGGATCTCGCGGAGGCCCTCGCCGGCCTGCGCGAGCGCGGGCTGATCGATGAGGAGGCCGCCGGTGGCTAGCGGGATCGAGCGGATCGGCGCGGCGTTCGCGACGGCCCGGGCCCAGGGCCGGGCCGCCCTGATGCCGTACATGATGGGCGGCTTCCCGGATCTCGAGACGTCCGCTGCCGTGATCGACGCCTATGCCGACACCGGCGCCGACCTGATCGAGCTCGGCGCTCCCTACTCGGACCCGCTGGCGGATGGCCCGGTGATCCACGCGGCGGGCACCGCGGCGTTGCGCGCGGGGACGCGGTTCGACGACGTGATGGAGCTCTGCGGGCGGGTCGCCGATCGCGTCCCGGTGCTGCCGATGGTCTACGCGAACGTCGCGATCACGCTCGGCCCGGAGCGCTTCGCGGCGCGGCTCGCCGACGCCGGGGCGGCCGGGGCGATCATCCCCGACCTGCCGCGGGAGCAGGATCCGGCGGTGGCGGCGGCGCTGCTGGAGCGCGGGCTCGCGCCGATCGGCTTCGTCACCCCGACCACGCCGCCCGAGCGCCTGGAGCGGATCGCGGCGACGGCGGTCGGCTTCACCTACGTCGTCGCGCTGACCGGGGTGACGGGCGAGCGCAGCGCCCTTCCCGCCGAGCTGACCGAGTTGGTCGAGGCCGTGCGGGCCGCGTCCCCGGCGCCGGCTGCGGTCGGCTTCGGGATCGGGACCCCGCAGCACGTCGCCGAGGTCGGCAGGGTGGCCGACGGCGTGATCGTCGGCACCCGCCTCGTCCGCGAGGTCGCCGAGGCCCCGAGCCGCGAGGCGGCCGTAGACGGCGTAGCCGCCTTCCTCGCCGACGCCAGGGTCGCGCTCGAGGCCGGCTGACGGCCCGACCTGGGCGCGGGCCGGCGGGGACGGGTGGATCGTGCCGCCGCGAGGGACGAGCTCCGGGGCGGCTCTAGTAGATTTCCCGACCGATGCAGCTACTTGGATTCACCGTCGCGGCGATGATGGTCTTCATCATCGCCTTCTCGCTCGACCTGGGCGGGACGGTCAGCACCCTGATCTTCCTCACGATCGTCTTCATCGGGGCACTCCTGCACGCCTGGAAGCCGCTGGTCGAGTGGGCCCGCGGCCCGGCCGCGAAGCTGAGCGAGCCGAGCTGACTCAGGAGAAGAACCGCCGCGCGATCTCCAACAGCCGCAGGTCCACGGTCTTCACGCCCGTCACCGCGGCCAGCGGGATCGACTCCATCTCGTAGCCGCGCAGGGCGACCATGCGGCCGAAGGTGCCCTCGCGGGCGAGGTCGAAGGCCGTCACCCCGTAACGGGTCGCCAGCACCCGGTCGTGGGCCGTCGGGGTGCCGCCGCGCTGGATGTGTCCGAGCACGACCGCCCGCGACTCGAACCCGGTCAGGCCCTCGAGCTCCTTCGCCAGCGCCGCCCCGATCCCGCCGAGCCGCTCGTAGCCGTACTCGTCGGTCTGCTCGTTGACCCGGACCTGACGGATCTCGCCGCTTTCGAAGGCGAGGTTGGCGCCCTCGGCGACGACGATGATCGAGAAGTCCTTGCCCCGGTCGTGTCGCTTCTGCACCGAGGCGGCGATCTCCTCCACGATCGTGTCGACCTCGGGGATGACGATCCCGTCGGCGCCGCCCGCGATCCCGCCGTGCAGCGCGATCCAGCCGGTGTTGCGGCCCATCACCTCGACGACCATGATCCGATCGTGGGACTGGGCGGTCGTGTGCAGACGGTCGATCGCCTCGCTGACCACGTGCACGGCGGTGTCGAAGCCGAAGGTGTAGTCGGTGCCGACGACGTCGTTGTCGATCGTCTTCGGCACCCCGATCAGCGGCAGCCCCTCCTCGTCGTGGAGCTGGCGGGTCAGCTCCATCGTGTGCTCGCCGCCGATCGCGACGACCGCGTCGAGGCCGTCCTTCTCGAACGCCTCGACCACCTGCGGGATCGTGCCCTCGGTCGCGGGCTCGTAGCTCGACGTCCGCAGGATCGTGCCTCCGAGCGGCAGGATCCCGGAGACCGTCCTCATGTCGAGCTCCATGTAGTCGCGCTCCGCCAGCCCGCGGTAGCCGCGCATGATCCCGACCGCCTCCCAGCCCGCGTCGATCGCCGAACGAGTCACGGCCCTGATCACGGCGTTCAGCCCTGGGCAGTCGCCGCCTGCGGTGAGCATTCCGATGCGCATGGCCGCGACCCTAGCGGTCCCCGCTCCCGGCCCGGACGGGGCCGGCGATCCTCCGGGGGAGCCGCCGGTGGTCCGGCGGCGACGCTCGGACCGACGAATGTGCTCAGGGCGGGTGCATACCTCGGTCCGAGATCAGGCGCGGGTGTCGCTGACCCTGCAGTCGCGATAATCGTTCGATGAAGCCGATCCGGTGGGGAAAGGGGGCCTTGGCGTTTGCCGTGCTGGCGCTGCTCGTCGGCGGGTGTGGACCCGATGGCGGGGACCCGGAGCTGACGATCTACGTCAGCGCCCCGGCGGGCCCGGAGGGACGCTTGGTGGCCGCGGCCGCCGAGATGGCGTTGGAGGCTGGTGGCGGGGAGGCTGGTGGAGTGGCGGTGCGGCTCGAGGTCCTGCGCAGGGGGTCGGACGCGGATTGGGCCGCGGCGGAGGTCGCCGAGACCGCCCGCGCGGCGACCCGGGACTCGACCGCGATCGGTTACGTCGGCGAGCTCGATCCGCGCTCGACCCGGACGTCGGCGCCGATCCTCAACGAGGCCGGGGTTCTCCATGTGCAG
>CAZXKG010000182.1:0-3323 GCA_964641695.1 uncultured Conexibacter sp. | reverse complement strand
AACATCATCGAGCTCTGCCCCGTCGGCGCGCTCACCTCGCAGGCCTACCGCTTCCGCGCCCGGCCCTGGGACATCGAGGACGCGGGCTCGGTCTGCACCCTCTGCCCGGGCCAGTGCAACGTCAAGTTCACCGTCCGCGACGAGAAGGTCGTTCGGGTGCTGGCCCGCGACAACGAGGACGTCGACGACGGCTGGCTCTGCGATCGCGGCCGCTTCGGCTACCAGATGTTCTCCAGCCCGGACCGGACCTACGCCCCGCAGATCAGCATCGGCGGCACGCTCGAGCCGACCACCTGGGGTGACGCCCTGGGGAGGGCCGGCGAGGGACTCGCCGCCGCGTCGGGCAAGGTCGCGGCGATCGTCGGGGGCGGCACCTCCAACGAGGAGGGTTGGCTGATCCAGCGGCTGGTCCGCGGAGCGCTCGGCTCCACCGACGTGACCGGTACCCAGCGCGCCGGTCTGAGTCAGCCGGCCCGGGCGAAGCTCGCCGACCCCAGCCTCGCCCTCGGCATGGCCGAGATCGACTACGCCGACGCGATCCTGGTCCTCGGCTGCGACCCGATGCACGAGATGCCGAGCCTCGAGCTTCGCATTCGCAAGGCGGTCCGCCGCAACGGCGCTCAGCTCCTGGTCGCTACTGAGCGCCCGACCGCACTGGACGGCGGGGCCGCCGTGGGATCGAGCGGCTGCCTGGAGGCGCATCGCTTCGCCCCAGGGCAAGGCGGCGCCTTCATCGAGGAGCTGCGCGCAGCCCTCGGTCAGGACGAGGGCGGCAGCGACGAGGGCGCCGGGGCGGTCGCCTCCGCCCTCCGCGCGGCGGGCTCGGTCGCGATCGTCTGGAGCGAGCGGCTGCTCGCGGGAGAGGATCGCGAGGCGGTCGCCGCATCGCTGCTCGCGCTCGCCAACGACCTGGGCATCGGCGATAACGAGGAGTCGGGTCTGCTCGAGGTTCCGCGCTCTGCCAACGGACGCGGTCTCCGCGAGATCGGCTGCGCCGAGGACTTCGGTCCCGGCTACTCGCCCGTCGACGCGCGCGGCCGCTCCGCCGAGGAGATCCGCGAGGCACTCGAGTCCGGCGAGCTCGAGGCCCTGATCCTCAGCGACGTCGACCCGATCCGCGACTTCGACGACCCAGCCGCCTGGAAGCGCGCGCTGGCGGCCGCGGACTTCATCCTCAGCATCTCGACCTTCGAGAGCGCCTCGACCAAGACCGCCGATGTCCACTTCCCGGCCGAGACTCACGCCGAGAAGGAGGGCACCGTCGTCCACCCCGACGGCCGCCTGCAGCGAGTTCGCCCCTCGGTCCCCCACCCCGGCGCGGTCCGTCCGGTATGGCAGGCCCTGAGCGACCTCTCCGCCCTCCTCGGCGACGACCCCGCCGCCGGCTCCGCCTCCGAGCTCTTCGACCTGATCGCCACCGAGGTTCCCTTCTACAACGGCATCGACGTGGACAAGATCGGAGGAACGGGCCTCCGCTGGCAGGAGAACCTGGCCACGGAGGACGCCGCTTCAACCCAAGGCGCGGACGGGTCCGCCAAGCAACCGACTGACACGCCGAAGCCAGCCGGAACTCCTGCGCCGCCGCCCAAGCTCCCCTCGATAGTCGTTCAACGCCCCACGGCGGTGCAGCCGGAGGCACCTGCCCCCGGCACCCCGCCCGCCGCCAACGTAGGGATCACCGTCGGCACGTACCGCGACCTCTGGTCCGGCTACGTCACCGAGCAGAACCCCGCTCTCAACTTCCTGCAGCCCCAGCAGACCCTCGAGCTGCACCCGACCGACGCCGCCGCTCTCGGCCTCGAAGCCGGTCAGCGCATCGAGATCAGCGCGAACGAGGACGGCCCGACGATCTTCGCCCACGTCGGCCTGCGCGAGCGGATGCTGCCCGGCACCGCCTTCCTGATCGAGGGCACCGCAACCGACCAGGCCGGCGCGCTCAGCGGCGCCGAGTCGCTGAGCGTCTCCCCCGCACCCGTGGAAGAGCCTGAGCCGGTCCTCGCCGGAGTGGAGTCGGCCGCGACGGGTGCCCTCCCCACCCTCACCGTCACCAAGAGGGAGCCCGTCTCGTGGTCCTAGCCGACGTCGGCTTCGCCGAGGCGAGCTGGATCATGGTGGTCAAGTCCATCGTGATCTTCGCGGTGGTCCTCGGGCTCGTCCCGATCATCCTCTGGCTCGAGCGCAAGCTGCTCGGCCGCTTCCAGGCTCGCTACGGACCCAACCGCGTCGGCCCCGTCGGCCTCCTGCAGCCGCTTGCCGACGTGGTCAAGCTGCTCAGCAAGGAGAGCTACAAGCCCGAGGCCGCCGTACCGGTGCTGTGGGCGATCGCCCCCGCTCTGGTCATCCTCAGCGCCACGGCGACGCTGGCGATCATCCCCTTCGGCGACGTCGCCGACGGCTCGGTCGGCCTCTACGGGATCGACGTCTCGATCGGGATCCTCTACGCCTTCGCCTTCGGATCCATATCTTTCTACGGCCTGCTGCTCGGCGGCTGGGCTTCGGGGTCCAAGTACAGCTTCATGGGCGCGATGCGCTCGGCGGCCCAGCTGATCTCATACGAGATCTCGATGGGCCTGGCCCTGCTCGGCGTGATCATGATGGCCGGCTCGCTCAGCCTGGTCGACATCGCCAACGCCCAGGCCGACACCATCTGGTACGTGATCCCGCAGATCGTCGGCTTCCTGATCTTCATGATCGCCGGCTTCGCGGAGACCAACCGCCCGCCCTTCGACCTCCCCGAGGCCGACGCGGAGCTCGTCGCGGGCTACAACACCGAGTACGGCGGGATGCGCTTCGGCTCCTACTTCATGGCGGAGTACATGGAGATGATCGTCGTCTCCGGCATCGCCTCGGCGATGTTCCTCGGCGGCTGGCACGGCCCGGGTCCCGACTGGCTCGGTCCGATCTGGATGCTGCTCAAGATCCTGCTGCTGCTCTGCCTGTTCATCTGGGTCCGGGCGACGCTGCCCCGGCTCCGCTACGACCAGCTGATGACGCTGGGCTGGAAGATCCTGCTGCCCCTCGCAACCCTCAACGTCCTGGTGACCGCGGTCCTCGTGGTCGTCTGGTGAGAGTGAACTGAGAGCTATGGCCGAGACCAAGACAGACGCCACCGCGACGAGCCCCTACCCCTACCTCCCCGACGACTCTGTCGTCAGCGTCGAGCGCGGCCCCGAGCCGGGCGGCGCGATGGGCTTCTACCGCGCGTTCGGCGAGACCCTGCGCGGGCTGAAGACGACGATGGCCCGGGTCGTCGAGGGGCCGGTGACGATCCAGTACCCGGAGGAGAAGACGCCGGTCTACCCGCGCTTCCGCGGCCGCCACAA
>CAZXKG010000181.1:0-3359 GCA_964641695.1 uncultured Conexibacter sp. | reverse complement strand
CCGACCTCTACGTCTACGACATCGAGGCCGACGAGGTCCGCACGCTTACCCCCCGCCTCGACGGGCAAGATGGCCCATCAAGTACCCCGCCCGCAGTCGCCGACCAGGGCCGTGCTCTCGGTGTAGCCGCCGTCTCCGAAGACGGAAAACGCGTCTACTTCGTCTCCGATGCGCGCTACGACACTGCGCCGTCACCGACCGGAAGCCTACCGGCGGCCTCGGGACGCAACCTGTATCTGGCCGAGCTCGACGACTGGGGGGATCCGATCAAGCTCAGCTTCGTGACATCTCTTGGTGCGGGGGACGCCGACGTATGGGCGGCAACGTGGGCGCTGCGCAAGGCCTACAGCTCCCCCGACGGCCAAGTCCTCGGCTTCGGCTCAAGCCAGACACTCACCGGCCAGGCGACTGGCGGCACTAGGCAGATGTTTGTTTACGACGCTGGCTCGCATTCGCTGGAGTGCGCGTCGTGTCCGAGTGGCGGTGGAGCACCTGCGGGAGAGGTGAACGGGAGTCTCAACGACCTCAGCCTCAACGATCCCGAGTGGCAGTCCCAAGTCGAGAAGCGCTGGGTAGCCCCAGACGGCAGCGTCTACTTCCATACACCAACCCCACTGCTCGACGCCGACCGTAACGAGGTCGCTGACGTCTACGAGTACCACTCAGGTCAGCTGCGCCTGATCTCAGCCGGTACCGGAAACAAGCAGTCGGGTCTGCAGAACGTGAGCGCCGACGGCTCGACTGTGGCCTTTATGACCAGCGACGCCTTGGTCGCCGAAGACCAAGAGCCCGGCCTGCCAAAGCTCTACGTCGCCAAGGTCGGCGGAGGCAATTTCGTCGAGTCAGAGCCGCCACCGCCTGACTGCGAGGGCGGTGAGTGCCGCGAGAAGACCGAGCGTGAAGCGGATGAGGAGACCCCCGCATCCTCCGACTTCGAAGGCAAGGGCAACAACCCTAAGCCTGCTCCCAACGGCTGCACGGCACAGCGCCGACGCGTGAAGCAGTCGACCCAGCAGCTCGAGCAGCTACGCAAGCAGCGAAGGCAGGCGACGGGCAAGCGCGTCAAGCGCCTCGACAAGAAGGTCAAGCAGGCCAAGAGTAAGTCGAAGGCCGCGAAGCGACAGCTCAACCGCTGCGCAAGGGAGAGCTGATGAGCCGCGAAACGAGACCGACGGTAAACGCGATTCAGGGAAGTGGAGCATTCACGATGACGATGACTGGCGATCGACTGAGCGGAACAATGCGTATCGCCCGGCTATGTGCGCCGCTTCTGCTCGCCCTGGTCTTGCTCGCGGCGTTTGGGGCTGGGCAGGCGAGGGCGGAGCGGGGGCTTGTTCCCGGTAGTGTGATGGCCAAGTACCACGCGCCAATCAACCATGTACCGCCGTTCTGGCTTGGTTACCAGGGCGTATTCTTTTTTGGTCAAGAGGACCAATGGGTCCTAGACATTCAAAACGCTCCTGAGGTCGAGGACGCGGGATCGCATCCAGACTTCACCACTAGCTTCCGCGTCAACACCGACACGGGTCAGCCGATGCCCTTGGGGTTCCCGGTGGGACGACTTCGTGACCTGATGGTCGATACACCGGCAGGGTTCGTCGGTAATCCCCGGGCAGTTCCCCGCTGTCAGGCAGCGGATTTCCATGCGACCATGTTCGGCCAGTGTCCGCCGGCTTCTCAGGTCGGATTCGCAATGGTGGCCGCTGGAGGCGTCAACTTCGCGGTGCCTGTTTACAGCATGGAGCCGGCTCCCGGCGAGCCAGCTCGTCTCGGGTTCAAGTCCTCAGTCATCGTCACGGTCCTCGTACCCGAGGTCCGCAGCGACGGTGACTACGGTCTGCGTGTCGGCTCGTTGAACACTCCGGCGCAGACCAACTTCTTCGGAGCCACCGTAACCCTCTGGGGAGTCCCCCACGACCCCGTCCATGACTACCTCCGCATCGATGCCGCCGGCAACCTCGGCGGCACCGTACCCACCTCCCCCGAGGTCTTCCTGACGACCCCGACCAACTGCAACTCCGGCGACCTGGAGACGACCTTCAGCGCCCGCTGGTGGCAGGACGCCGACACCTGGGCCACCGAGACCGTCAGCTCCCCCGAGCCGACCAACTGCGAAGACCTCCCCTTCGGAGGCCCAGGAGCCGAGGTCAGCCTCACCACCCAGCCCACCAGCAAGGCCGCGGACACCCCCACCGGCCTCGACGTCAACCTCAAGGTCCCCTACCAGGGCGATCCGACCCTGCCGTCGAACCCGACCCTCCGCAACGTCGAGGTCACCCTCCCCGAGGGCATGTCGGTCAACCCGGCGGCCGCCAACGGCATGGAGGCCTGCACCGAGGCCCAGATCGGCCTCGACAGCCTCAGCCAGTCCAGCTGCCCCAACGCCTCCAAGCTCGGCACGGTCGAGGTCAAGACTCCGTTGCTGGACGACCCGATGAAGGGCTCCGTCTACCAGGCCCAGCAGGGCTCCAACCCCTTCAACTCGACCTTCGCGATCTACATCCACGCGAAGGGCCCGGGGGTCCAGATCAAGCTCGCCGGCGAGATCTCACCTGATTCCGAGACCGGCCAGCTCAGGGCGAAGTTCACCGACAACCCCCAGCTGCCGTTCACGAACTTCAACCTGCGCTTCTTCGGAGGCCCCCAGGCGGCCCTGGTCAACCCCGACATCTGCGGCACCAAGACCACCGAGGCGACCCTGACCCCGTGGTCAGCGCCGCACTCCGGCCCGCCGGTGCAGACCACCGACACCTTCCAGATCACGGAAGGCCCGAACGGCCAGCCTTGCTCGGCCACTAAGGCCGCTCGTCCCTTCAACCCCTTGATGTCGGCCGGCCTGAGGAACCCGGTCGCCAACAGCTACTCCCCGTTCGCGCTCAACCTGAGCCGCCCCGACGGCCATCAGGAGCTCGACTCGCTGTCGGTGAGCATGCCCGAGGGCGTCACCGCCAAGCTCGCCGGAGTCGCCTACTGCCCCGACGCGGTTCTGGGCGCGATCAGCAAGGAAGAGGGCACAGGCCAAGCCGAGCACCAGAGCCCCTCCTGCCCGGCCAACTCCCAGATCGGAGTAGCCACCGTCGGCGCCGGAGCAGGCACCAACCCCTACTACGTCTCCACCGGCAAGGCCTACCTGGCCGGCCCCTACAAGGGAGCGCAGCTGTCGCTGGCGGTCGTGATGCCTGCTCTGGCGGGCCCATTCGACCTCGGCACCGAGGTCGTCCGCAACAAGCTCATCGTCGACAAGCGCACCGCTCAGGTCTCTGTCGAATCGGATCCGCTGCCGCAGATCCTCCACGGAGTCCCGCTGCGCCTGCGCGACCTCAGGGTCAACGTCAACCGCGAGGGCTTCATGAAGTCGC
>CAZXKG010000180.1:0-3434 GCA_964641695.1 uncultured Conexibacter sp. | reverse complement strand
CGATGACCAGCGCCGCGTTGAGCCTGATGCGCTCGGAGATCGGCAAGCTGCACACCGACGCCAAGAAGCTCGAGAAGAAGGCACTTCAGGGGGACTGCACGAAGATCGTCTTCAGCCCGAAGTCCTACACCAAGGAGATGGCCAAGGGCGACACGCTGAGCGTCGAGGCGAAGCTCGAGACCAGGGAGGGCGGCAAGACCGCCCATGAGCCGGTTCGGATGGTCGCGGTCGCCCATGCCGGCTCGGTCAAGCACAACGAGGGCGCCCGCGCCAACCCGGCCAAGATGACCGTCACCGCCGGGGAGGAGAAGCCCTCGCCGGCTGAGGTACGGGTCAGCCTGATCTCCCGCGCCGGCATCTCCCGCGCCACTTGGAACGCCAGCGAAGCCGAGTTCCCCAAGCGCTACTCGGGTCCGATCTCCTATCAGTACGCCTACACGCCCGTACCCGGCGGCGTCACGGATCACATGAGCGGGAAGGCGACCGTCACCTACGAGCTGATGTCGACGCAGTCCAACCCGGACGGCTCGGTTTGGGGCCGGTACGAGGGGGTCAGCGCGAACCTCTCCGAGATCGGGTATGCGAAGGTCGCGGGGGACTGCACGTTTTCCTTGAAGCCGAACCCGAGGCCCCCGGTGAGCCAGGAGCTGCGCTTCGCCGACCTCGAGATCATGATCTCGCCCACCGGGCAGTGGTCGTCCGGCCTGGTGCTGGACATCGACCCGGGTGATATGCCGGCCGAGCTGATCTGTGAGGACATGGTGGTGAGCTCGACCACGGGCCCTCACTTCGTCTTCAACAGCCGCCTGCCGTCGATACCCGGCCTGCGTCCGATGGACCCGGCCGGCCCGATCGCCGGCAGTGGCGTCACGGACATCCAGGTGACGATGCAACCCGGCTTCACGGCCAACGCCTCCTGGTCGCTGCAGCCGCAGAAGTGACCTGGGGACCCGGCCCGGGGCGGCCGGAGCGGTTCGCGCTTCTGCTGAGTGGTGTCTGAAAACGGATCTGGGTCTCACATCCCTCCCGGCCTCTCGGGGTCCGGGACCGGCAGCCTTGCGAAGATGGGGTCATGTCGCAGACGCGCGAAGCGGACAGCCTGCGCGCCGTACTCCGGGAGGGCGACGCGGAGCACTTCGTCGGCCGCGACGCCGAGCTCGGCGCTGTGGCCGAGTTGCTCGACGCGCGGACGCCGAGCCGCATCCTCTTCGTGCACGGCCCCGGAGGGATCGGGAAGTCAGCTCTCCTGCGGGCCGCCTCGCGCCTCGCGGAGCCTGCCGGCTTCGCGGTCGAAGAGCACGACGCGCGGGCCCTCCCGAGCGGTCAGGAGGAGCTGCTGCGTCGGCTCACGGGGCCGGATGATCGCCGGCGCTTTCTGGTCATCGACGAGGTGGACCATCTCGGGGCGGCGCTCGCGCCGCTGCGTGACGCTCTGCTCGACCGGCTGCCGGGGGATGCCAGGATCGTCCTCGCCGGTCGCGGCGAGCCGGAGCAGTCCTGGCATGCGAGCGGTCTGCCGAGCATCGTGGTCGACCTCGCGCTCGGCCCGCTCGCGGACGACCCCGCCGATGCCTTCCTCGCGCATCGGGGGATTGACGATCCGGGGCGGCGAGCGCGGATCCTGAGCTGGGCGCGCGGCTATCCGCTGGCCCTCACCGTCGCGGCCGGCGCGCCGGACGGCCGACCGGGCGCCGGGATGGAGGCGCAGCTGGAAGAGCGCCTGACCGCCTGGCTCGCCGGGCAGTCGATACTCGATGTCGACCGGGAGGTGCTGGAGGTCGCGGCCGTCGCTCCGGTCCTCGACGGCCGTCTGCTCGCGGCGGCGCTGCCCGGCCGCAACACGCGGGAGATCCTGCCGCGCCTGCGTTCGTCGCCGGTAACTCAGGCGCTCGGCTCCGGCGTCTCGATGCACCCGGTCCTGGCCGAGGCGATCCGGGACCGGCTCAAGGCGACCGCGCCGCAGCGCTACCGCGATCTGGTCCGGCGCATCGCCGTTCATCTGTCCACCCGCGCCCAGCTCGGCGACATGGATGCGCTCGTCGAGCTGTCCAGGTTGATCGAGCATCCGGAGTACCGGCGGGCGATCGCGAACGAGCCGAGTCTGCGCCACTACGCCGACAGCCCACGACCGGACGAGCTCGAAGCCTTCGGGCGGGCGCATGGCTTCGATCGGGAGCGGGACTGGGCCGAGCTCCGTGCCTGGCAGGCTGGAGGTGGCGCCAGCTTCGTCGTCCGCCGAGCCGACGGCGGGGCGGCGTTGTGGGTCAGCTTCGTCCGCGTTCGCGAACTGCAGGCGCTCGGCCCGATCGCGGCGAGCCAGCTCGCCGCCTCGCAGCGGATCGGGTGCCGGCCTGACCGCTCCTTCGCCACCGTCGCGCTCTTCGCGGACGGGCCGGTCGAGGAGCGCGACGAGGTGTCCCGGCTCGCCAGCGGCGCGTTCATGCAGCACGCGGGGGCGCCGGATCTCGAGGTGATCCTGATGAGCTTCCCGGAGCCGGACCGCAGGCCGGACCCGAATGCGATCGACAGCTCCGAGATCAGCGACGCCGGACCACGCACCGTCCGGGTCTCCGACTTCCGCCCGCTCGGCGCGGTCGGCTTCGTCGAAGCCATCGTGCTCGGCGAGCAGGGCTTCGAGGCTCGCGGCCCGAGCGCGCTCGACCTGCTCGCCGCAACGGACGACCCGGAGCGCGAGGCCCGGCTGCGCGCCGTGCTCGACGAGGTCTTCGGCGACTCTGAGGAGGATCGCCGCCTGCGCGCGGTGCTGGAGGCGGCGCACCTGGGCCCTCGCCGTGGCGAAGCGTCCCTGCTCGCGGAGTTCCACGTCGGGCGGAGCACGTGGTACCGGCTGCTGCGGGCCGCCAGGGAGCGGGTGCTTGCCCACCGGTGAGCTCCCAACTTCGCCGGAGCAGAGCGCAGCGACGTATGGGAGGGCACATAGACGGCGCTGTGCGCTCCCCTGAGCGGGTCGTGACCGAGATCCTCTCGACGCAGACCGAACCCTGGGCTGTCGCGCCATACGCGGCGGCGCCAGGCCGGGGTATCCGGAGCGTCAACCGGGGGATCTCGACGCCGCCAGCTCGACGAACCAGTCGAGCGCTGCCGGATTGGCGAGCGACTCGCGGCTCGCGGCCTTCTCCGGCGCGGTGCCGGAGAGGATGCGCTTGACGGGCACCTCGAGCACCTTGCCCGACAAGGTTCGCGGGACCTCGGCGATCTCGATCACCTCGTTGGGCACGTGGCGAGGCGAGCATTGGCCGCGGACGGTGGCCGCGATCCGCTTGACCAGTCCCTCGTCGAGCTCGGCATCATCGGCGAGGACGACGAACAGGGGCATCCAGCTCTCCTCGCCCTCGCGCGGAACGTCGACCACGAGGGCGTCGACGATCTCCTCCAGCGAGAGCACCGCTCGGTAGATCTCGCTCGTCCCCATG
>CAZXKG010000179.1:0-3464 GCA_964641695.1 uncultured Conexibacter sp. | reverse complement strand
CGACAGGTTGCGGGAGCGGATCGGGAACAACGTGGCTGGCATCTACATCTAGGCGCCGCCGCGTGTGGGCAGTGCACCGGAGTACCGGACGGGGCCGAAGGCCCCGGAGGACACTCCGGCAGGTACCTAGTGGTCGAGGACCAGGCCCAGGAAGCGTCTGGTTCGTTCCTCCCTGGGGCTGTCGATCACCTGGGCGGGCGGGCCCTGCTCGACGATCAGGCCCTGATCCATGAAGACCACCTCGTCGGCGGCCTCGCGAGCGAAGGCGATCTCGTGGGTCACCACGATCATCGTCATCCCGCCGCGAGCCAGCTCGCGCATCACGTCGAGCACCTCCTTGACCAGCTCCGGATCGAGCGCGCTGGTGACCTCGTCGAAAAGCATCACCTCCGGATCCATCGCCAGGGCGCGGGCGATCGCGACCCGTTGCTGCTGGCCCCCGGAGAGGCGTTCGGGGTACTCGTCCGCCTTGTCGGCGAGCCCGACCCGGACCAGCAGCTCGCGGGCGCGCTCATCAGCCGCGCCGCGGTTGACGCCGAGGACGCGGCGGGGTGCGATCGAGACGTTCTCGAGCGCGGACATGTGCGGGAACAGGTTGAACTGCTGGAAGACCATCCCGACCCGTCGCCGCACGAAGTCGAGGGCGTCCTTGCCGCGCTTGCCTGTGATCTCGGCGCCGGCGAGGAAGATCTGACCCTGCTCGGGGGGCGCGAGCAGGTTGATGCAGCGCAGCAGGGTGCTCTTGCCTGAGCCGCTCGGTCCGAGCACGCAGAGCACCGAGCCCTTGCTGACCTCGAGGTCGACGCCCCGCAGCACCTCGAGCCGACCGAAGCTCTTGCGGACGTCGGCCAGCCGCAGGAACTCGCCGCCGGCGGTCGGCTCGGCGGTCATCCCGCGAGCCCCCTCGTCCGCGCCGCCTCCGGGCCGAGGGGATCGGTGGGCCTCGCGCCGCTGCGGCTGACCCGGCGTTGCTGGCGGGCGATCAGCCAATCGACGAGTCGGGCAAGCGGGATCGTGACCACCAGGAAGCAGAGCGCCCCGAGCACGAGCGCCGAGCTGTTGTAGGTCTCCGAGTAGATGTCGCCGCCGACCTGGACGACCTCCGCGAACGCGATCACCCCGACCAGCGACGTGTCCTTCATCAGCGCGATGAAGTCGTTGAGCAGCGGCGGGATGACCTTGCTGACCGCCTGCGGCACGATCACGTGACGCATCGCCTGCCGGTGGCTCATGCCCAGCGACCTGGCCGCCTCCATCTGACCGTCGGGCACGGCCTCGATCCCGGCTCGGTAGACCTCCGCCATGTACGCGCCGTAGGTGATCGTCAAGGCGAAGACGCCGTACCAGAAGGGGTCGGGCTTGCCCAGCCACTGCGGGATCCCGAGCCATCGGGGGATGGCGCCGCCGCCGTGCGGATCGCCGATCTCCGGCGCCGCGAGCGCTCCCAGCCCGCCGGAGATGATCAGGATCACGAGCAGCAGCGGGATGCCCCTGAAGATGTCGATGTAGGCGATCGTCGGAATCCGGACGATCGCCCCGAGGCGCCCCGGCGTCTGCCGGAGGACCGCGAGGGCGAGACCCCAGGCGAGGGCGAGGGCACCGGCCACCAGCGAGAGCTGGATCGTCTCCAGGAAGCCATGCAGGACGTCGCCGCGGCTGTCCCACATCAGCCCCAGGTCGAAGTACTGCTCGATGAACCGCTCCACCCGGGTCCCGTCCTATGTCCGGTCGCTCTTCATGTCTGCGCGTCGTGTTCTCGCGTTCGTCCCGAGACGCGAAGGGGCGCCGATCGGCGCCCCTTCAGGTCGTCTCCTGCGCTGCTCGTCAGTTGCCCTCCGACGCCTGGTCCGGGTCGGCTTGCAGGATCGAGTCCGGCGGGGCCTCGTCGAACCACCGCTCGTAGATCTCCGTGTAGGTGCCGTCGTCCTTGATCTCCTGCAGGGCGCCGTTGACCGCGTCCACCAACGCGGTGTTGCCCTTGGCGAACGCGAACCCGTAGTACTCCTCGGTCGGGATGCGCTCGACCACGACCAGATCCGGGTTGCTCTCCTCCGCGAACTTCGAGATCGCGAAGTCGTTGATCACCGCGTCCACCTGCGTGTTGTTGAGCGCCGTGAACGCGTCCCCGATCTCCGGGTACGTCCGCACCGTGGCGGCGTCGGTCTCGTCCTGGGCGTAAGCCGCGCCCGTCGTGCCCTTCTGGGCGCCGACGATCGCTCCAGCGAGATCGTCGGTCGATTCGATGTCGCTGTCGCTGCGCACCATCAACGACTGGTCCGCCTGGAAGTACGGATTCGAGAAGTCGACGGTCTCCTCGCGCTCCGGCGTGATCGTGCTCGCCGAGGCGACCATGTCGAACTTGCCCTGAGCGACGTCGCGGAAGATCGTGTCGAACGGTGTGTCCTTGATCTCCACGTCGAGGCCGATGTTCTCCGCAATCGCGTTGACGACGTCGATGTCGAAGCCCTCGTAATCGGGCGGATCACCACCTTCGAACGGGTCGTAGGGGATGTCGGAGCCCACCGTCAAGGTGCCCTCCTGGATGGTCTGGATCGCGGCGGCGGTCGCCCCGCCATCCCCTTCGGTCGTCGTCTCGTCGTCATCGCCGCAGCCGGCTGCAACCGCGGCCGCCAGGATCCCGATCAGGAGCGCGACGAGTGACCATCGTCTGGTCGAAGTCATGCCTTCCCTCCGTTCGTTCACCGCACCTGCCCCATGCCGGTGAGGTGATCCCAACATAGCCGCCGGAGGCGTGGTAGTCGAGCAACCACGGGTTGCGCACGGCGCCCGAGAGCCTGGCGGCGCGCGTATCGGACTCACTACACTTATTGAAGCTATGGGTGGTGAACTGCTCAATCGTCCCTGCGGCGGCACCTTCGAGAGCATTCTCGACGCGATCGGCAACACGCCGCTCGTCGAGCTGCAGCGGCTTTCCCCGAACCCCGACGTGCGGATCTTCGCCAAGCTCGAGGGGCGCAATCCCACGGGCTCGGTCAAGGACCGCGTCGCCAAGTCGATGATGGACCGGGCGGAGGCGGAGGGCCTGATCGCGCCGGGGCAGACGATCCTCGAGCCGACCTCGGGGAACACCGGGATCGCCCTCGCCATGATCTGCCGCCGCAAGGGCTACAAGCTCGTCGCCGTGATGCCCGACAACGTCACCGACGAGCGCTCGCAGCTGCTCCGCATGTACGGCGCCGAGATCGTCTACTCGGAGGGCCCGAAGGGATCCAACGGGGCGGTCGAGAAGGCGCTCGACATGGCCGAGAAGGATCCGGGCTTCTACATGCCCTACCAGTACGGGAACGAGGCCAACCCGCTCGCCCATTACAACGGCACGGCGTTCGAGATCCTCGAGGAGCTCGACGAGGTCTCCGCGTTCGTCAGCGGACTCGGCACGGGCGGCACGTTGATGGGCGTCGGACGGCGGCTGAAGGAGCATGACCCCGAGACCAGGATCGTCG
>CAZXKG010000178.1:0-3566 GCA_964641695.1 uncultured Conexibacter sp. | reverse complement strand
CGTTTCTTCGGCACGCTCGGGATGGCGCTCGGCATCGGCACCGTTCTCTTCGGTCCGCCGATGCTGCTGATCTTCATGCTGATCCTCGGCCTGCTGCTGGCCCGCTGGTGGCCCGGCACCCTGCCACCCGCCTGGGATGCCGGCGCCGCGGTCCCGTGGCCGACCCCGGGCAAGCCGGGAGACGCCGAGCCGACCGAGGCGGAGTTGGCCTCACCGGATGATTTCGAGGGCTCTGCCCGCGAGGTCGACGCCGATGAGGTCATTGGCTCCAACGGCACCTCGCAGAAGCGCAAGAAGAAGAAGCGCTGACGGCGCGGGAGCTTCTCTCAGCGGAGTCCTCGTCCTCTCACGACCCTCTGTTTGGTCGCCTCGCCTCCTGCCTCCGCCGCTGAGCGAGCTCCCGCACTCGTCAGAGGTTCTTCTTGACTCAGGTCCGCTTGCGGACCAGGCTCAGGCCGTCGGCCATTCCGAGGAGGACCGAGTCGACGCGTTCGTCGGCGGTGATCCGGTCGTTCAGGGCGATCACGGCCTTGGCGCCGGCGTCGTCGTCGTCGTGGTCGAGGACGCGTCCGCTCATCAGGACGTTGTCGATCGCGAGCAGGCCGCCGGCCCGGAAGCGGGGGACGAGCTCCTCGTAGTAGTCGGGGTAGGTCTCCTTGTCGGCGTCGAGGTAGCCGAAGTCGAAGGCCGGCTCGGCGGGAAGCGAGCGCAGGGTCTCCAGGGCGGGGCCGAGCCTGATCTCGACCTGCTCGCCGACGCCCGCGGCGTCGAGGTGCTTGCGGGCGACGCCCGCCCACTCCTCGCTGATCTCGCAGCAGAGCAGCGAGCCGCCGGGGGCGAGGCCACGAGCGATCCTGATCGCGCCGTAGCCGGTGAAGGTGCCGATCTCGATCGCCTGCTCGGCGCCGCCCAGCCGGGCGAGCATCTCCAGCAGCGCCGCCTGCTCGGGGCTGGTCTGCATGCGGACGATCTCGCCGAGCGCCGCCGTCTCCCGCTCGACCGCGAGCAGCGCCTCGTCGCGGCCGCCCGCGTGGGCGGTGACGTAGTTGGCAAGCTCGGGCGTGATCGGCGTGGGGGCGACGGACATACGTGAACCGTAGCCCTCCTGCTCAGATGCCTACAGCAGGTCGACCACGATCGCGACGGCGACCACGATCGCGGTCGTCCATGTCACCGCCTCGGCCGTGACCTTGAGGCTGAGGCCGTAGGCGTGGGCGACGATCATCGAGTTGAGCCCGCAGGGCATCGCCGCGGCGAGCAGGTAGGCGGAGGGGAGGTCGATGAAGGGCGCGGCGAGCCCGATCAGGATCAGGGGGAAGGCGACGACCTTCGTGAGCAGGACGACCGCGGTGGCCTTCGTGAACGCAGGTGGGAAGCGCAGGCCGGAGGGGCCTGCGTCCTCCATCAGGGTGGCGCCGACCGCGAAGAAGCCGATCGGAAGGATCGCGACGACGATGATCAGGGAGATGTCCACGAGCACGTCGGGCCCCATCCAGTCAGGTGCGATCAGGGCCGCGATCGCCGTGTAGAGCAGGACGTTGCGGGTGAAGAAGGCGCGGGTGCGCTCCTTCACTCCCTCGCCCGATTTGGTGCCAAAGGCGGCGCCGACCGCGAACGCGCCGATCAGGAGGGCGGGGGCGCCGACGCCGATGTCGAACGCAACCCCGGTCGGGAGATCGTCGCGGCCGAGCAGCGTCGTGATCATCGGGTAGCCGAGGTAGGCGGTGTTCCCGACGAGCGTGCAGGTCATCAGCGCCCCGACTTCGGGACGACCGAGATGGAGGATCTTGCTGCCGATCGCCCACGCGAGGGTGGTTGCCAGCGCGGCGGCGATCCAGCCGAGGACGATGCCGCCGCCGAGGTCCGCGTCGATCTCGACGTGGACCAGGTTGAAGAAGACGACCGGCGGCAGCAGGACGTAGAGGATCAGCACGAGCGATCGGCGCGACATGTGGCCGGTCCGCTCCGGCCAGCGCTTCTCCGCCCAGATCCCTGCGGCGGTGGAGAGGACGATTGCGAAGACGATCAGCGGCATCGGCGCGGGGAAGCCTGACGGAAGGCGGGGGAGGGAGTCGTGGGGGTCTGAGATCGCCGGGGTCGAACGATCTGAACATGACTTCCATCGGCACCGCGCCCGTCGCCCTTCGGCGATCATGTCCCCCGCGTGTCCGAAGCTCGTCCCAAGGCAGACCTCGGCGCCCCTCCGGGCGTCGTCCGCGTCTCCCTGCTCGTCCTCGCCGCCGTCCAGCTCGTCGACGGCGCCTACGCGCTGCTCGCGCCGCGCTCGTTCTTCGACGACTTCCCGGCAGGCCGCGGCTGGATCGAGGCGCTGCCCGCCTACAACGAGCACCTCACCCGCGACGTCGGCTCGCTCTTCCTCGCCACCGCGGTCTTCCTCTTCGCCGCCGCCTGGTTCCTCGACCGCCGCCTGGTCGCCGTCGCCTTGGCGTCCTTCCTCACCTTCTCACTGCCGCACTTCATCTACCACGCGCTGAACCTCGGCCCGTTCACCGTCGGCGACGCGATCGCCCAGACGGCGGCCCTCTTGATCACGGTGGTGCTCCCGGCGGTCCTCCTCGCGCTCATCTGGAAGGGGCAGCGGGCCGCGCACGGAACTTGAGCCGGGCCTAGCCCGGTTGAAGTTCACCGAGCAAACGTGCCATCTTCGAACCGAACCTGAGCCGGTCTATCCCCGGCTCAAGTTCCCCTTGCGGCGCAGCCGCGACGTTGCCCGCCCCACGGCTCCCCCGCTCGGCGCCCCGCCCACTCCAACCACCCGGCCAGCTCTGGCCGAGCGCCCCACGGCGCCCCCGCTCGGCGCCCCGCCTCACGGCGCCACCCGCGCCGGGCGGTCTCAGCCCGCCAGCTGCCGTTGCAGGTCCTCCACCACCTCGGGATCCTTCAACGTGCTCACGTCGCCGAGCTTGTTGCCGGCGGCGATGTCGCGCAGCAGCCGCCGCATGATCTTCCCCGAGCGGGTCTTCGGCAGCTCCTCGGCGAAGGCGATCCGCTTCGGTCGCGCCAGCTTGCCGATCTTCTCGGCAACGTGCTCGCGCAGCTCGGCGGCCAGCTCCTCGCCGCCGCTTACCCCACCCTCGGGCGTGACGAAGGCGAAGATCGCCTGCCCGGTGTCGGCGTCGGGAACCCCGATCGCCGCCGCCTCGGCCACCTTCGGGTAGCTGACGATCGCGGACTCGACCTCCATCGTCGACAGCCGATGCCCGGAGACGTTGATCACGTCGTCGGTGCGCCCGACGATCCAGAAGTAGCCGTCCTCGTCGATCCGGGCAGCGTCGCCGACCAGGTAGGTGTCGGGCCCGAAGCGCTCCCAGTAGGTCTCGACGAAGCGCTCGGGCTCCTTGTAGAGGGTTCTCGCCATCGAGGGCCACGGCTCGGTCAGCACGAGGATGCCGCCGCCCTCGCCGACCTCCTCGCCCTCGCGGGTGTAGATCTTCGCCTCGATCCCCGGGAAGGGGATGGTGGCGGAGCCCGGCTTGGTCGTCGTCAGCCCCGGCAGCGGGCTGATCATGATCGCCCCGGTCTCGGTCTGCCACCAGGTGTCGACC
>CAZXKG010000177.1:0-3625 GCA_964641695.1 uncultured Conexibacter sp. | reverse complement strand
CTCAGGCTCGGTCGTCGATCAGCGCGAGCAGCTCGTCCACGGTCCCGACCAGAGCCTGAGTAGAGCCCGGCCGGCCGGTTCAACCCCTCCCCGCGCGAGACTTCCGCCTAGCCTGCTGGCGAGCGGTCCTCTTGGTCGTTCGGAAAGTCGCCCTCATCCCCAGCTCGGCGTGCCCGGAGAGCGAGCACCAGAGCCGGTAGCGCGACGCGCGGCGAAGCTTCGTCACGAGCTCGCCGGTCCCTCCCGGGCCGACTTCCTCCACCGCCTGGATCCGCGCGCTCCCACGGCGCTGAAGCCGCAGGTCGTGCGGGTCCTCGCCGAAGTTGTAGAGCTGCACGATCGCCTCGCCCGCTACCACCTTCGGGCGAGAGAGCGTCAGGCGGAACTCCCGCGCCGTGACCAGAAGCCGGGATGGCGCGGGCTTCCCGCCCTTGGAGACCGCTGCCCCTGAAGTGGCCTCGACAGCTCCTCCGAGCGTCAGGGCAAGCGCCGCCAGCAGGGAGGCCACGAGGAGCAGCGCGGCGTGGCTCGACCGCGCGCTCATCCGATCAGGGCCGGCCGCGAGAACCCCGACGCCCCTGGGATCACCGCGGCGGCGTCGACGCCGAACCACTGCTCGAGGATCGAGCAGTAGGCGCCGCGGAAGTCCGAGGTGGCGATCACGTTCTCCTGTGCATCCAGCTTCCCGAGTCCGGGCCACTCGCCGACCATCCGCCCGCGCACCGGCGTCCCGAGGAGGAACGCGGCGCCGCCGGCGCCGTGATCGGTCCCGGCGGAGCCGTTCTCGGCCGGGCGCCTGCCGAACTCCGACCAGACCAGCGTGATCACCCGATCGTCCAGCCCGCGCGCTTCGAGGTCCCGCTGGAAGGCGAGGAGCCCCTGGGTGGTCGCCCGGAGGTTGTTGCTGAAGTCGGGCTCCTGGCGGTCGTGGGTGTCGTAGAAGCCGGGCGCCCTCACCGAGGCGACCCGGATCGGCAGCCCACCGTCGAGCATCGCGGCGAGCCCGGCGAGGCTCTCGGGGAAGTGGCCGGTGTCCGGGTAGGGAACCGGGCTCGCTATCTCGCCGGAGAACCCGGCCAGGCTCCGGCGCAGGCTGCCGGCCTGCCGGGTGACCGTGCCCGCCTGCCGAAGCCCGGCCTCGCGGCTGCGCTCGGCGATCGCGCCGAGCCGGTCGTAGGTCTCGAACATCAGGTCCTCGACGTCTCCCCAGACGCCCGGCGCCCAGAGCCCGTAGCTGGCTCCCCAGGTCGCGGCGACCGGCACCTTCGCAGTCGCCAGCGACGGCGCGAGCGACCCGTCCATCGAGATCCCCTGCAGCGGGTTGTCGGCGGTGCCGATCAGATCCAGGGTCCGGCCGAGCCAGCCCGTGTTCGTGCCGGTGTCGAGCTCGCCGACCTCCCAGTAGTGACGGGATGTGAAGTGGGACTGATCCGGCTTGCTGTAGCCGATCGCCGGGAAGACGGTCACTTTGCCCTCGCCGTGGAGCTGCCGCAGCGGCTCGGCCGAGGGATGCCACTGAAGGCGCGGATCCTCGCTCCAGGCCGCTCCGGCGCGCTCCTGCATCCTCAGGAGGGGGCGAAGGGCTCGGTAGCGGTCGTCCCGAACCGGAGCGAGCAGGGTAAGGGCGTCGATCCCGCCGTCAAGGAAGACCGATACGAGGACCCGGCCGCCGCCGCCGGCGGCCTTGGCGATTCCCTCGCCGAAGACGCGCGTGTCGAGCAGGCTCGCCCCGTAGACGCTGAGCGCGAGGCCGCCGCTGCGGAGCATGAAGGAGCGGCGGGACATCCCGGTTCCGGCCGGGGTGGGCATCCCCGGCTCGATCGCGGGCAACCCGCGGCCGGCCTCGGCCACCGAGCGCCGGAGCAACTCGGCGCGCGAGTACTCGGCGCACCCGCAGGCGGATCGCTTTCCGGGGGCGGGGTTGTCCGGCATCTCGCTCATGAGGTCTGGAAGTCGGGGCTGGTCACGATCAGGACGCGAAGCGCGTTCTGGCGCAGGATCCGGTAGGTCTCCTTCTGCCAGTCGGCCTGCGCTGCCTGCTCCACGCGCCGGGAGAAGCGCAGGAGCTCCCCGTGGGTCGCCTTGCTGATCCGCGGCTTGCCCCAGAACGCGAGCGCCCTGTCGACGGCCTGGTTGGCGTTCTCGCGCACGTCGTAGGAGCCGTCGTCGGGGATGCGGCTGCCGCTCGTCTGCTCGGCCATCGCCGACCAGCGCCCACCGAGCTGCGCGGTGTCCAGCCAGCGGGTCTCGTCCCAGCCGGCGACGTTCGGCGGGCGGAAGAGCTGCTGCCCGGCCTGGCCGGTGATCCAGGCCCATGCGTCGGAGTCGACTCCCTCACGTCGCGCCCGCAGCATCCCCGCGATGTAGACGATCGGCGGCTTGACCATACGAGGTCCGTCGTAGAAGGCCGGGTGCATGAGGATCGCCTCGACCACCGGGCGCACCTGGTGGTTGCGCCGGTAGAGCTTGCGCAGCGCCCGCGCCGTCTTCTTCGGCGGCGGCGTCGGGATGAAGTAGGCCCAGAGCTTGTCGACGAAGAAGCCCACGTGCGCCGGATGCCGCAGGCAGAGGCGGCACGAATCGCGCCAGTCGAAGGTTCCGGTCTTGCCGAAGATCTTCTTCCGGGATCGGTCGTGGCGCTCGCGGTCGAAGCGGAAGTTGACCATCCCCAGGTTCTCGTCCCAGTCATTGGTCCAGCCGGTCAGCGCGCGAGCCTGCTCGCGAACGTCGTCCTCGGTGTAGCCGGCGCCGGCGCCGAGCGTGAACAGCTCCATCAGCTCGCGGGCGTAGTTCTCGTTCGGCGCCCATTTCGCGTTCTCGTTGCCCGAGAGCCAGACGAGCATCGCCGGGTCGGCGGTCACGTCGAGCAGCAGCTTGTCGAACGGGCCCAGCGCCCGACGGCGGAAGAGCTGGTTCTGCTTCAGGTTGAGGCTCGTCTGCCCGACGTCGCCGGTGGCGAACCAGTCGTGCCAGACCAGAGCCATCCGCTCGATCAGGGGCTGGTCGGTGCGGACCATCCGATCGAGCCACCACATCACGTCGTGACCCCACGCGTCGGCGGGCGCGAGCGGGTGCCCCTTGCCGTCACGCGGCTTCGGTCCCCTCAGCTTCGCCTTCCCCTTCGGCCGGGTCAGCGACAGCACGGCGCGCTTCATCCCCTTGCGCGCGAGCTTTCGCGCCTGCCCTGGCGAGGGCCCGAAACCTGCGCGCCAGAGCAATCGCTCCGCGTCAGCAGGCGTGAATCGGCCTCGATGGACGGGGATCGACACGGGGATCAACTCGACATCTCAGCGCATCACCTTGATGGAAACGCCGATTGCGTCGTACGCAGGGCCACCGCCTGAGCCCCCGAACTCCGGTTCAGGGCCTCACAGGACGGGCAGGAACTGCTCGATCTCCCAGGGAGTGACCCGGACCCGGTAGTCCTCCCACTCGGCCCGCTTGATCTCGATGAAGCGGTTGAACGTGTGCTCCCCGAGCGTGCGCAGGACGAGCTCCGACTCCGCCGCCACCTCGATCGCCTCGCCGAGGTTCTCCGGGAGCTGCTCGATTCCGCGTCGCTGCCGCTCCTCGGGGGCCAGGTGGTAGAGGTTCTGCTCCATCGGCTCGGGCAGCTCGTAGCCCT
>CAZXKG010000176.1:0-3657 GCA_964641695.1 uncultured Conexibacter sp. | reverse complement strand
ACATCGACGAGATCGACAAGATCTCACGCAAGTCGGACAACCCGTCGATAACGCGCGATGTGTCCGGCGAGGGCGTGCAACAGGCCCTGCTCAAGCTGATCGAGGGTACGATCGCCTCGGTTCCGCCCCAGGGCGGTCGCAAACATCCGCAGCAGGAGTTCCTGCAGGTCAATACCGCGAACATTCTGTTCATCTGCGGTGGCGCCTTCTCGGGACTCGACAAGATCATTCGCGACCGTTCGGAAAAAGGTGGTATCGGCTTCTCCGCCGAGCTGAAGGGCAAGCAGGATAGCAAGTCCATCGGCGAATGGCTGCACACGGTCGAGCCGGAAGATCTGATAAGGTTCGGACTGATTCCGGAGTTCGTCGGGCGTTTGCCGGTGATTGCAACCCTCGACGAGCTCGACGAGCCATCGCTGGTGCGCATCCTGACCGAGCCGAAGAATGCAATCACGAAACAGTTCGCAAAGTTGTTCGAGATGGAGAACTGCGAGCTGGAATTCCGTCCGGACGCGTTGTCGGCGGTCGCGCGCAAGGCGATGGACCGCAAGACCGGCGCGCGTGGCCTGCGCTCTATCCTGGAGCAGACCCTGCTCGATACCATGTACGAGCTGCCGTCGCTGGAGAACGTCAGCAAGGTGGTTGTCGACGAGAGCGTTATTCGTGGAGAATCGGATCCGATACTGATCTACGAGAGCAGCGATCAGCCGGTCTCCCTGAGCAGAAAGGATTCGTGACGTCCCGTATCCTCGACGGGATGGCCTCCGGAATTGATTTTGGCGGCGGGCAGCCCCATATATTCCGGTAGCTAACCCAGCCCGGTTGCCCCGGCCAGCACTGAGGATGATTCAATGTCCAATCAAGTAGATCCAAGCGATACCCCCCCCGCGAGCGACTCCCCGGCCGGCGACAAGACCGTACGCGACCAGCAGGTGCTGCCGGTTCTGCCGTTGCGAGACGTCGTCGTTTATCCGCATATGGTGATTCCGCTGTTCGTCGGGCGGGAGAAATCCGTGCGCGCGCTCGACACCGCGATGGAAGGCGACAAGCAGATCATGCTGGTGGCGCAGAAGAGCGCTGCGCTCGATGATCCCGGCGTCGAGGACATCTACCGGATCGGCACCGTCGCTACGATACTGCAACTGCTTAAGCTGCCGGACGGCACCGTCAAGGTGCTGGTCGAGGGACTCGACCGGGCGCGTATCGTTCGCTATGTCGAATCCGGTGGAACTTTCTCGGCGCAGATTGCCCGCATTCACTCGAACCAGGTGTCAGTACGCGAGGCTGAAGTGCTCGGCCGCTCCGTGCTGAACCAGTTCGATCAGTACGTCAAGCTCAACAGCAAGATTCCTCCCGAGGTGTTGTCGTCGTTGACGAGCATCGAGGACGTCGGCCGCCTGGCCGACACGATTGCCGCGCACATGGCTCTCAAGGTCGACGAGCGTCAGACCCTGCTCGAGGCGCTGAACGTGCGCGTGCGCCTGGAAAAGCTGATGGCGATCATGGAATCCGAACTTGATCTGCTGCAGGTCGAAAAGCGCGTGCGCGGCCGCGTCAAGCGCCAGATGGAGAAAAGCCAGCGCGAGTATTACCTGAATGAGCAGATGAAGGCGATCCAGAAGGAGCTCGGCGATCTCGAGGATGTGCCAAACGAGGTCGAGGACCTGACGCGCAAGATCGAAAGCTCCGGCATGCCGAAAGACGCGAAGAAAAAGGTCACCAATGAGCTGAACAAGCTAAAGATGATGTCGCCGATGTCGGCTGAGGCGACAGTCGTGCGCAACTACATCGACTGGATGGTCAGCGTCCCCTGGAAAAAGCGCAGCAAGATTTCCCGCGACTTGTCCAATGCCGAATCGGTACTGGAAGAGGATCATTACGGCCTTGACAAGGTCAAGGAGCGTATCCTCGAATATCTCGCGGTGCAGCAGCGTGTCGACAAGGTCAAAGGGCCGATCCTGTGCCTGGTCGGGCCCCCGGGCGTCGGCAAGACCTCGCTTGGCCGCTCGATCGCGCGCGCGACCAACCGCAAGTTCGTGCGCATGTCGCTCGGCGGCGTGCGCGACGAGGCCGAAATCCGCGGTCACCGCCGCACCTACATCGGGTCGATGCCCGGCAAGATCGTGCAGAATCTCGCCAAGGTCGGCACCAAGAATCCGCTGTTCCTGCTCGACGAGATTGACAAGATGGCGATGGATTTCCGCGGCGATCCGGCCGCGGCGCTGCTGGAAGTGCTCGATCCGGAGCAGAACCACACGTTCAACGACCATTATCTCGAAGTCGACTATGATCTTTCGGATGTGATGTTCGTTTGCACCGCGAACAGCATGAACATACCGGCGCCGCTGCTCGACCGTATGGAAGTAATCCGGATATCGGGCTATACCGAAGACGAAAAGGTCAATATTGCGAAACGCTACCTTATTCCAAAGCAGATCGTCGCGAACGGCCTCAAGCAGGATGAAGTCGCGATTACCGACGGCTCCCTCCATGAAATCATTCGCTACTATACCCGCGAGGCCGGTGTCCGCAATCTCGAGCGCGAGATCTCGAAGATCTGTCGCAAGGTGGTCAAGCATGTGCTGCTGAAGCCGGAAGACAGAACCACGACGATCACCGCCCGCAACCTGCAGAAGTATCTTGGCGTCAAGCGCCACCGTTTCGGCATTGCGGAAGAAAAGGATCACATTGGCCAGGTTACCGGGCTCGCATGGACCGAGGTCGGCGGCGAGTTGCTGGTCATCGAGTCGGCAGTCATGCCCGGCAAGGGCAAGCTGACGATCACCGGACAGCTGGGCGACGTGATGCAGGAATCGATACAGGCGGCGATGACGGTCGTGCGCAGCCGCGCGGCAATACTCGGGCTAGATGAGGATTTCTATCAGAAGAATGACGCGCACATCCACGTGCCGGAAGGCGCGATACCGAAGGATGGGCCCAGCGCCGGCATCGGCATGTGCACCGCGCTGGTCTCGGCGCTGACCGGCATACCCGTGCGATCATCGGTTGCGATGACCGGCGAGATCACGCTGCATGGCGAAGTTCTGCCGATCGGCGGGCTCAAGGAGAAACTGCTCGCGGCGCATCGCGGTGGCATCAAGACCGTGCTGATCCCCGAGGAGAACCGCCGTGACCTGGTCGATATCCCGAAGAACATCAAGCAGAGTCTCGATATCCGTACAGTGCGCTGGATTGACCAGGTGTGGGAGGCTGCCCTGCATCAGCTGCCGCAACCACGCTTGCGCAAGGAGCCCGAAGCGGATCTGGTTGTGCGCAAAAAGACGGCGAAGCCAAAGAAGAGTGGCGATATCCGCCCTCATTGAGGGTGCCCGCGCCCGGGCGCCGCAGCTTGCTTGACACAGGTTTGAGCCCGTTGGTATAAAGGGCCCTCGCTCGATTCGGTCGCCGGCGCATGTCACGGGACATGCAGCGGAGACGGTTCGGGCATGGTGGCAAAGTGCACGGGGATACCATAATATATCCGGTTTCCCCGGGTGCTTAGCTCAGCTGGGAGAGCGTCGCCCTTACAAGGCGAATGTCGGGGGTTCGATCCCCTCAGCACCCACCACCAGATTACAGAGTTCGGGAGTGGTAGTTCAGCTGGTTAGAATACCGGCCTGTCACGCCGGGGGTCGCGGGTTCGAGTCCCGTCCGCTC
>CAZXKG010000175.1:0-3690 GCA_964641695.1 uncultured Conexibacter sp. | reverse complement strand
GCGACGCTCCCACGCCGCCAGATCTGGTGGTCCGGGAGCGCGGTGGCGGGCGTCATCGGTCGGCGGCCGGGGCCGTGAGGCGACGAGGACGCGAGCGGTGACCCGCCTGGGATGCCACGTGCGAGATCGGTTGCGGAGAAGGAGCGACTTGCGCGTCGCGCTAACTTCGAGCCATGGACCGGCGTCGTCACACGATCGGTCATCCTCAGCCGCGGGTGGATCCGGGGCGGGATGGGCGTCCCGAGGAGATCCTCGGCACCGTCCGTGCGCGTGAAGTCGAGCCGGGGCCCCGTCGCGCCGGCGGGATGGATCCCGACAAGGAGGCCGATCCCACTCCCTTCCTCGAGCGGCGGATGCCCTCCTCGCCGTTCCCGCCGATCGCCGACTACGCCTTCCTCTCCGACTGCCACACGGGTGCGCTCGTCGCCCCCGACGGCACGGTCGAGTGGCTCTGCCCGCCTCGCTACGACTCGCCGAGCGTCTTCGCCGCGGTCCTCGATCGCTCCGCGGGCGGGTGGCGCTTTGGGCCCTCCAACGTCGGCAAGCCGGTCGGTCGTCGCTACGAGCCGGGCACCAACATCGTCGAGACGACGTGGATGACGCCGACGGGGTGGATGATCGTCCGCGACGCGCTGATCATCGGTCGCTGGCGATCGCGCGAGTCGACCAAGCCTTCGGCGCACACCCGACCACCCTCCGACTACGACTCCCATCACGTGCTCGTTCGCACCGCCCGCTGCGTTCACGGCACGGTGCAGCTCGAGCAGGTCTGCGAGCCGGTGTTCGGCTACGGGGTCCGGCCGGCGGCCTGGTCGCGGCCGGGGCCCGAGCACGGGATCGCAGACGCCAGCGACGGCGAGTCCACGTTACGGCTTCACTCCGACGTCAACATCGGGATCGAGGGCGGCTGCGCGCGGGCGCGGCGCCGGCTCGACGCGGGGGAGGGTTGCTTCTTCGCCCTCTCGTGGTCCTCGCGCCTGGACGGGCCGAGCAGCTTCGACGAGGCGGAGGCGGCGCTCAACGTCACCTCCCGGTTCTGGCGCAACTGGCTCGCTTCGGGGAAGTTCCCCGACCATCGCTGGCAGGAGCACCTGCAGCGCTCGGCGCTCGTCCTCAAGGGTCTGACCTACATGCCGACCGGGGCGATGGTCGCGGCGCTGACCAGCTCCCTGCCGGAGACGCCCGGCGGCGAGCGCAACTGGGACTACCGCTACACGTGGATGCGCGACGCGACCTTCACCTTGCAGGCCCTGCACGCGCTCGGGCTGAGCTGGGAGGCGGACGACTTCATCCAGTTCGTCGGGGACGTCGAGCGGGAGGAGGACGGCGGCCTCCAGATCATGTACGGGATCGGCGGCGAGAAGGACCTGCCGGAGCGCGAGCTCGATCACCTGACGGGATATCAGGGGGCCCGCCCCGTCCGGGTCGGGAACGGCGCCTACAAGCAGCGGCAGAACGACGTCTACGGAGCCGTGCTCGATTCGATCTACCTGCACCAGAAGGAGTACGGCCACAACTCGCCGCGGATGTGGCCGGTGATCGAGGATCAGGCCCGGGCGGCGGCCGCCGCCTGGCGCGGGGCCGATCAGGGGATCTGGGAGTGCCGTGGTGAGCCGCGTCACTACGTCTCCAGCAAGGTGATGTGCTGGGTCGCGCTCGACCGGGCGGCGCGCCTGTCGGCGAGGCGCGGCTACGAGAAGCTCGCCGACGAGTGGCGGCTGGTCGCCAACGAGATCCACGCCGACGTCCTCACCAACGGTGTCGACGCTCGCGGGGTGTTCACCCAGCACTACGACACCGACGCCCTCGATGCCTCCAACCTGCTGATCCCCCTCGTGCGGTTCATGCCGCAGGGGGACGAGCGCGTGCGCAACACGGTGCTCGCGATCGCCGACGAGCTGACCGAGAACGGCCTCGTGCTTCGCTACGTCACCGAGGAGACCGACGACGGGCTCGAGGGCGAGGAGGGCACCTTCCTGATCTGCTCCTTCTGGCTCGTCTCGGCGCTACTGGAGATCGGCGAGCGCAAGCGCGGCCGCGAGCTCTGCGAGCGCCTGCTCAAGGACGCCAGCCCACTCGGCCTCTACGCCGAGGAGCTCGATGCCAGCTCAGGCCGCCACCTCGGCAACTTCCCCCAGGCGTTCACCCATCTGGCGCTGATCAACGCGGTCACCCACGTGATCCGCGACGAGCGCGCGATGCCGAGCCTCTACGAGGACCTGTACACCTGATCCCCCGCGGAACTTCAGCGGGCCACCTGATCCCCCGCGGAACTTCAGCCGGCCCCTGCCCGGTTGAAGTTCGTCCGGGGAGCGTGACGTCTTCGAACGGAACCTGAGCCGGGACAGGCCCGGCTGACGTGCGCCCCACGACGGGGGGCGGCTAGGCGTCAGCTCGTGACCGCCCGGCGATAGCGCCGCACCGCCAGGGGGGCGAAGATCGCGATCAGGCCGACCGACCAGACGACTGCGAGCCAGATCGAGTCGCCGGCGGGAGAGCCGAGCCAGAGGGCGCGGAGCGCGTCGACGACGATCGAGAACGGGTTGATGTCGGCGGCGAAGGTCTGCAGCCAGCCCGGCATCGTCTCCGGGGGGACGAAGGCGGAGGAGGCGAATGTGAGGGGGAAGATGAGGATGAAGCCGACCGCCTGCGCGGACTCGGCCGAGGAGGCGAGCAGCCCCATCATCGCGAAGATCCAGGAGAAGGCGAAGCCGAACAGCAGCATCAGCAGCACGCCCCCGATCACCTCGGGGACGCTCGTGTGGAAGCTGAATCCGACGATCAGGCCGACCGTGACCATGACGACCAGGGAGAGCAGGTTCGTCGCCACGTCGGAGAGAGTGCGACCGGCGAGCACGGCCGAGCGCGACATCGGCAGCGACCGGAAGCGGTCGATCAGCCCCTTCTTCAGGTCCTCGGCCAGCCCCAGCGCGGTCACGAAGCCACCGAAGGCCATGGTCTGGACCACGATGCCGGGGATCAGGAAGTCGGTGTAGTCGACGAATCCCGGCGTTGCGATCGCCCCGCCGAAGACGTAGACGAACAGCAGCACGAAGATGATCGGCTGCACGGTGAAGGAGAGCAGCAGGTCCGGGGCGCGCTTGATCCTCAGCAGGTTCCGCTTTGCGAGCACCGCGGTGTCGGAGAGCTCGTGACGCAGGTTCATCGCTCTTCCTCCGGAACCTCGGCGGATGCCTCGTCGTCGGCGCTCTCGGCGGCCCGGCCGGTGAGGGCGATGAAGACGTCGTCGAGGGTCGGCCGGTGGACGTTGACGTCCTCGACTCCCGCGCCGACTCCTTCGAGCGCTCGCACAGCGCTCGCGATCGCGCCGGATCGGGAGCGGATCGGGACGTGGATCCGACCGTCCACCTCGCTTGGATCCTCGGCGGCCAGCGGGCGCAGCGCCTCGATCGCGGCTCCGGCGTCGTTGCCCTGCTCGAGTGTGATCTCGAGTCGCTCGCCGCCGACCCGGAGCTTGAGCTCGTCGGCCGTGCCCTCGGCGATCACCTTGCCGTGGTCGATCACGGCGATCGTGTCGGCGAGCCGATCGGCCTCGTCGAGGTACTGGGTGGTGAGCAGCACCGTGGCTCCCTCGGCCACCATCTGCTCGATCGTCTCCCACAGCTCCATGCGGCTGCGCGGATCGAGGCCGGTGGTGGGCTCGTCGAGGAAGAGGACCGGCGGGTTCGC
>CAZXKG010000174.1:0-3693 GCA_964641695.1 uncultured Conexibacter sp. | reverse complement strand
TGACCAGCGTCGGCGTCGGCTTCGACGTCCTCTCCGACCAGGAGAAGTCCACGCTGCAGCAGAAGCTCGGCCGGCCCAGCGGGCTCCCCGAGGGAGCGTTGGCTCAGGTCAAGAACGTGATCTGCGTCGCCTCCGGCAAGGGCGGCGTCGGCAAGTCGACGATGACCGCGAACCTCGCCGCCGCGCTGACCGCCGAGGGCAAGCCAACCGGAGCACTCGACTGCGACGTCTACGGCTACTCGATCCCGCGCATGCTCGGCGTCAACAGCCGCCCCGAGGTCAACGGGGAGCGCAAGATCATCCCGCTCGTCTCCCCCACCGGCGTCAAGGTGATGTCGATCGGCTTCTTCGTCGAGGAGAACGCCGCGGTCGTCTGGCGTGGACCGATGCTGCACAAGGCGATCCAGCAGTTCCTCGAGGACGTCGAATGGGGCGCGCTCGATTACCTGCTCCTCGACCTTCCTCCCGGCACCGGCGACGTCTCGATGACCCTCGCACAGCTCCTGCCGCAGGCGAAGATCCTCGTCGTCACCACCCCTCAGCCGGCCGCCCAGACCGTCGCCGCGCGCGCCGCCGAGATGGCCGGCAAGGTCGACCTCGAAGTCCTCGGCGTGATCGAGAACATGTCCGGCTTCACGGCACCCGACGGCAGCCGCTTCACCATCTTTGGCGAGGGCGGCGGGCAGCTGCTCGCCGATGAGCTCGACGTGCCGCTCTTGGCCAAGGTCCCGCTCGAGGAGACGCTGCGCGAGCACGCCGACAGCGGCGATCCCCTGACTACGGCCGAGCCGAACGCGGCGGCTTCGATCGCGATTCGCGAGGCGGCTCGGGGCATCATCGCGATGACCCCCGTGGAGTTGCCACTGATGGCTTCGGTCGCCGCCTCGATGCCAGCGCCCGCTCCGGCGGACGCACCAGTCAGCGGCACTGCGCTCCCGGTCGTGCAGGCCGGCGGCTGAGCCTGCCGCGCCCTACCTCTTCCCAGTAGTTCCGTTTCGGCCCCGGCCTCCGGGGTAACCGACACGTGAACGGAGGTAGGCCATGGCTAAAGATCACGGACCCAGCGTCAAAGACGACAAGCTCTACGAGAAGCTCCGCGACGAAGGCGAGAGCAAGGAGAAGGCGGCGCGGATCGCCAACGCCAAAGCGGGCGGTGAGAACGTCAGCAAGAAGGGCGGAAAAGGGGAGGACTACGAGGATCGCACGGTCGAGGAGCTCCGAGATCGCGCCGCGGAAATCGGCATCGAGGGACGCTCGGACATGAACAAGGACGAGCTGATCGACGCGTTGCGGAATCACTGACGATGACCATCGGAGCTTCACTCTTCCTGATCGTCGTCGGCGCGATCCTCTACTTCGCGACCAACTGGCGGCTGGCTGAGGTCGACCTGGACATCGTCGGCCTGATCCTGATGATCGCCGGGGCCGTCGGGCTGATCCTCGGCTTCATGCAGCAGCGCATGGGCCGGAGGGTCCGCGAGGTCGAGGTGACGCGGGATCCAAACGATCCACCGGGGTACTAGCGAGGCGGGCGGCTTCGCTCGTCCCCCAAGTCGCTGCGGCGCGGGGTCAGCGCTTCTTCGGCTTCTTCTTGCCGACCACGACGACCGCCTTCGCCGGGCTGGCGTCCACGTTCCCAGCGGGATCGATCGCGCGAACCGAGAACGTAGGTCGCTGCACCTTCTTCTTCCTCTTCACCACGTATTTTCGCGGAGGTAGGCAAGGCTGGAACTTCGCAGGCTTGCCCTTCTTGACCAAGCTGCACTCGAACGTGCCCCCTGCCTCGCTGGAGCTGAACCGGAACTTCAGCTTGCCCTTCTTCGCTCCCTTGCCAGGGCCGGAATCGATCGTCGTATCCGGCGGGGTGACGTCGTCCGGGTCCGGATCCGGATCGGGGTCGGGATCGGGGTCGGGGTCCGGATCCGGGTCGGGGTCGGGATCCGCAGGGGGCTTGAACTCGAAGGCGCCCTGATCGACCACTGCCGTGCCGTCCTCGTCGCCGTCGATCGGCCTCGTGACGCCGAGCAGATCCACGTCCAGCAAGCTCGAGGGATCACCGGCGTCGATCGACGGCGAACCCGCCGTCAGCGAGAAATCACCCGCGGCCGGGTCAGCGAACTTGGGGTTGGAGGAAATCGAGCCGGAAACCGAAGTCGCCGCGCCCACCCCCGAGTCGGAGCCAGCAAGCGGCAGGTTCGAGTTCCCGATCGTGATTTCGGCGGGGCCGGTCCCGAGGCCCGCGCGAATCCACCCGCCCGCGAACCCCGATGCGATCGAACTGTCGACCTCGATGGTCGACGACCCCGAACTACCGGTGTTGGTGAAGGCCGAGAAGGGCGCCCCGGTTCCGGAACGGCTGATCAGCGTGACGCCGTCAACATTCATCGTCACCGATGCAGCCGTGTTCGCGAAGGCGGAAAGGGCATTGCCACCGTCGGTCATGTCGATCAGTGAGTTGGCGATATCGATGTTCCCCGAGCTGCCGCTGACGGCCGGGTACGCGTTGGCGCTGCGCAGTCGGGAGGAGGTGATCTCGTACGTGCCGTCCCCGAGGCCGATCGAGATCGGCGAGCCGACTGCAGACTCGATATCGACGCCGTCTATCCGCACCGTCCCCGTGGTGAAGGTCGACCCGGCGATGCCGGTGCCCATGATCACTCCCTCGACTGCGCGGTACGTGCCTCCGGCGATTGTCGCTTCACCGACGATCTGGGAGACCATGTCGGACATCGAGTTCTCGCTGATGAAGTCGACGTTCTGCAGGTGATCGTCCCGCAGCAGAATGCCGGAGCCATAGCCACTTGCTCCACCGTCGGGAAAGCTGGCCGGGACGCGGATCGTCAAGTCGCGGAGCGTGATCTCACGTGCCGGCGCGAACGTCTTCAGGTCGACGACGAAGATGTTCCCCGTCGAGCTGCTCGTGATCTCCACGCCTGGGCCGCCAATCACCGTCAACGGGTCGCCCCCAGTCGGCTCGAGGGTTGCCGTGTCGACGTGGACGTGCCCCGGCTGGACCTTGATCGTGTCCGCGATCCCGTCCGTGCTCGCCCCGCCGGGGCCGCTCGACATCGCGGTCTCCAAGTCGGCGAAGGCGACGTTGCCATCGGCATTGGGACAGGCTGCGAAGAACTGCGGAACGCAGAAGGTGCTGGCTTGGGCCGAGCAGGATGCAACGAGGAAGAGCAACAGCGTGGCGATGCCGATAAGCAGGGATCGCGACTGGACTGGATGGCGCATTCCAGACACGATATTCACGTGTTGGTCGTCATGCGGCAACGAAGTACCGCTCACTCGAGATCGCTTGTCAGGCCTTCGGTCGGCCGGACAACATCGCGGCGGCGAGCGACAAAGTGGTCGCAAACGCAGCGACCACGATCGCCATCGCCGAGAGCAGGAACCCCGCGCTGGTGCTCGTCCAGGGGATGCCCTTGTAGGTGAGCGCCGCCAGCGAGGCGATGCCAAGGCCGCAGAGGACGAGAGCGGCGACGCCGAGCTGGAGCGGTCCAACCTTGATCTCGGCGGCCCCCGAGGGGAAAGCTCCGGGCTCGAGGTCGGCGCGATCGGGGTAGCGATCCGCGATCGCCGCGCAAGCGGCAGCGACGGCGAGGACCACGAGGAACGCCCCGACCGCGTCGCTCGGCCGGTGCCAGCCGGCGGCGACGACCGCTACCCCGAACGCGGCGCCGACCAGAC
>CAZXKG010000173.1:0-3967 GCA_964641695.1 uncultured Conexibacter sp. | reverse complement strand
CGTGGCGAAGCTGTGCCGGAGGGTGTGGGGGCTCATTCGCGCGTCGAGGCCGACCGCCTTCGCCCGCCCCTGGATGACCTTGTAGAGCCCCTGCCGGGAGAGGGCCCCGCCACGGAGGTTCAGGAAGAGCGCCCGCTCCCCCGAGCTCGCGGCGATCTGGGGACGCGCGTGCCGCAGATACGACTCGACCGCCTTCACCGCCTCGCCGCCCAGCGGCACGATCCGCTCCTTCGAGCCCTTGCCGAACGCGCGCACGAAGCCGCGGCGCAGGTCGACCGAGCCGACCTCGAGGCCGATCGCCTCCGACGCCCGCAGGCCGCACCCGTACATGACCTCGAGGATCGCCCGGTCGCGGCGATCGGCAGGCTCCGCGCCGGAGACGGAATCGAGCAGTTGCTTGACCTCGGGGTAGCTGAGGACCTTCGGCAGCGGCTTGCCCTTGCGCGGCGGTCGCAGGTTCGCGGTCGGATCGCCATCGAGCATCCCGGCCCGGCGCAGGTGCCGGTAGAAGGAGCGCAGGCACGCCGCCTTGCGGTTCAGCGTCGCGGCGCTGCACGGAGGGCGCTCGCCGTCGCCGGCCGCCAGCGTGGCGAGGAAGTCGGCGACGTCGGCCGGCTCGGCCTCCAGCGGTCCCAGGTCGTGCTCGGCGAGGAAGCCGCCGAACTGCAGCAGATCGGTCCTGTAGGCGGTCAGGGTGTTGCGCGAGAGGCCGCGTTCGAACTCGAGATGGGCGAGGAAGTCGAGCAGCAGCCCCTCGAACCTTCCGGACGGAGGGGTGGGCGACGCGGAGACCCTCTGCTTCGCGTCCGGTCTCGCCTTTACCGCCGGGGAGATCCTCTGCTGCGCGTCCGGTCTCCCCGGGCCGGTGAGGCCTGAAGGCGGGGGCGAAGCCGCGGGGCTGGACTGGGGGGCGGGGCACACACCCTTGAGTTCTCGCTCGGGACTCAGGCCACCTGCCGGTGCAACCCCTCGCCCGCGGCGAGGGCCGCGGCGAAGAAGAGCTCGTCGTCGGCGATCGGGCGGCCCATCGTCCGGCTCGGGAGCGCGGCGCGCGCGTAGCCGTCGAGGTCCGCCATCTCCTCGATCAGCTCGTGCCGGGACGCGATCGCCGCCAGCGCCTCCCCCGCGCCCGTCTCGGCCGCTTGCGGCCAGAGATCGGCGAGTCCTTCGGGAACGACCACCTCGGCGCGCGCGAGCATCAGATCGAGGACCGATCGGGTGTGATGGCTGAGTCCCAGATGCCGGGGCCGGGGGTCGCCCGACGACATCCGCGGTGAGATCAGGGTCGGCATCCGCAGGGACAGCGCAGCGTGGGCGCCGTCGAGCGCGGCCATGCCGCCGTGGCCGTAGCGGGTCCCCGAGCCGAGGATCCCCGGTCCCGGGCCGACGATCGCCGCGTCCCATCCGAGGCGCTCGGAAGCCGCGTGGATCGCGCCGATCAGGCTGATCGCGTCGGTCCCCCCGTAGGAGGGGGATGCCGAGACCGCCTCCGCGACCAGGCCCCGCTCCAGCAGCGTCGCCAGATCCCGCGAGAGCCCGCCGGGCAGGGCGCCGCCACCGGCCTGGATGAACCCGAGCCTCGAGGCCGATCCGCCGCCCCGCGAGGCCGCCTGCCCGTAGGCCCAGGCGAGCGGGGCGAGGTGGCCGTGCAGCGGCAGCACCGCGACCGGGATCCGCCGGGTCGGCAGCGCCGGGCTGTCGACCGGCAGCTCGATCGGCTCGACCGCGTGCTGGAGCGAGCTGTAGTTGAGCTTCATCACATGGACGCCGGAGGACACCTCCCCCTGGGTGAGGCCGCGGGTGAGGTTCACGTGGACGATGTCGAAGCCGCCCGAGCCGAGACCGAGATCCAGGGCGGCGGTGTTGACGACGACGTCGTCGCCGGGCTCGCTCGGACCGACCGAGGCGATGTCGCCCCAGGCGCGCCGGCGCTCCCCGTCGACGTCGACGACGAGGGAGCCCCCGTCCCCGGCCTCGACGACGACGCCCTTTCGCAGCTTCAACACGGGCTCAGGCTTCCGGTTCCTCGTCGGCACCCGCATCGGCGTCGCGGCCCGCCTCGCGCCCGTGGACGCGCAGGATCTCCGCGCACACCTCGTACATCTCCTCGAGCGCCCGACGCGAGACCGACTCCTCGGCGGTGTGGTTGGCCTCGGTGCCGTTGGCGAGCAGGAGCGCGTCGAAGCCGGCGGCTCGCAGCGCGTTGGCGTCGCTGCCGCCGCCGGTCGAGCGCTCGATCGGCTCGAACCCGTGCTTCTCCAGGGCCTCGCGGGCGACGGCGAGCGGCCTCGAGCCCGGTTTGATCCGGTAGCCGCGGAAGTAGGTCTCGACCAGGATGTCGACGTCGCATCCGGCCTCTCCGGCCGCCCACGAGCAGGTGTCGACCATCCGCTGCACAACCTGCTCGGCGCGTTCGGCGTCGAGCGCGCGCGCCTCGCCCTCCAGCCGGCAGCGTCCGGCGACGACGTTGGGGGCGGTTCCGCCGTCGATCACGCCGATGTTGGCGGTCGTCGCATCGTCGAGGCGGCCGAGCTCCATGGTTGCCACCGCGGAGGTCGCGGCGGCGATCGCGCTGCGGCCGGCCTCGGGCCGGATCCCGGCGTGCGACTCGATCCCGCGGAACTCCGCGATCAGCTTCTTGTAGGTCGGCGCCGCGGTGATGATCTCCCCGATCGGCGTCGCGTGGTCGAGCACGTAGCCGAAGTCCGAGAGGAGCAACTCCGGATCGAGCGCCGCGGCGCCGCGCAGGCCCTGCTCCTCGGCGACGGTGAAGACGAGCTCGACGCCGCTGGCGACGGGCTCGGCGCTGAACCGGGCGGCCAGCTCGACGAGCACGGTCACCGCGGCCTTGTTGTCGGCCCCGAGGATGGTCGCCCCGGCGGAGCGGAAGACGCCGTCGCGCTCGACTACGACGATCGGCTCCGGATGGGGCACCGTGTCGAGGTGGGCGATGAACGAGACCCATCTGCCCTCCTCGGTGCCGGGGACCCGCGCGATCAGGTTCCCCGCGCCCGCCCTCGCCTCGACGGCCGCGTCGTCCTCGCCGACCTCGAGCCCGAGGTCGCGAAGCTCCGTCGCGACCGCGTCGGCGACGGCGCGCTCGTCGCCGGTGATGCTCGGGATCTCGCAGAGCTCGACGAAGCGGCGGTGCAGGCGATCCCCTGCCCCTCGCTCCTCCGGCGTGCTCTCGTGCGGGTCGGCGCTCACTCGGGCAAGGCTATTGGCTGGGCCCGGTTCGGGCGAAAGCGCGAGGCCACCCAGACCGCGATCCGGACTCAGGTCCGGCGGATTGCGATCTCCTCGTCGGCATCCGCTTCATCCCCAGCGTCGCCTCCGGCCAGGCCCCGGACCTCGCTTCCGGCCTGCTCCCCGGCGTCGCCTTCGGCCCGATCCCTGGCGTCGCCTTCGGCCCGATCCCTGGCGTCGCCTCCGGCCTCAGCATGCCGCTGAGCCGCGCGGGCGAACTCGCGGAAGAGGGGCTCCGGGCGAATCGGCCTGGAGTTGAACTCGGGATGGAACTGCGAGGCGACGAAGAACGGGTGCGACGGCAGCTCGATGATCTCTACCAGCCGCTCGTCCGGCGAGGTTCCGCTCATCACCAGACCCTCGTCCTCGAGCCTGCGCCGGAGCAGGTTGTTGACCTCGTAACGGTGGCGGTGACGCTTGTAGATCACGCCTTCGCCGCCGAAGATCTCCCGGGCTCGGGTGCCCTCGTGCAGCTTCACCGGGTCCGCCCCGAGCCTCATGGTCCCGCCGAGGTCGGTGACCTCCTTCTGCTCGGGCAGCAGGTCGACGACGGGATACGGCGTCTCCGGGTCGAACTCGGCCGAGTTGGCGCCGTCCATCCCGCAGACGTGGCGGGCGAAGTCGACGACGGCCATCTGCATCCCGAGGCAGATCCCCAGGAAGGGGATGTCGTTCTCGCGGGCGTACCGCGAGGCGGCGATCTTGCCCTCGATCCCGCGTT
>CAZXKG010000172.1:0-3984 GCA_964641695.1 uncultured Conexibacter sp. | reverse complement strand
CTCTACCTCGGCGCCCTGGGCGACAGATACGGGCGGAAGATGATGATCGTCGCCGGCATGGCGCTGGCGATCCCGACGTCGCTGCTCGCGGCGCTGGCGCCTTCGGCCGAGATCCTGATCCTCGCGCGGCTGCTGGGAGGCGTTGCCGCGGGGATGGCGTTCCCGACCACGCTCGCCCTGATCACCGCGCTCTGGTCGGGAGCGGGCAGGACGAGGGCGATCGCGCTCTGGTCGGCGATCGGCGGGGCGGTACTCGCCCTCGGCTCGACGATCGCGGGGGCCCTGCTGACGGCCCTCTCCTGGGAGTGGGTGTTCCTGATCACGGCTCCGCTGGCCGCCCTCGCGCTGCTCGCGACGCTCCGGTTCATACCGAGCGGGGTCAACGAGACGACCGCGCCCGTCGACAACTTCGGGGGAGTGATCTCCGTGCTCATGGTCGCGCTCGGCGTGCTCGCGATCAACTTCGCGCCGGTGCCCGGCGCGGGGACGGTGGCGATCGGCTTCGGGATCGTGGCGCTGATCGGCGTCGCCGCGTTCGTCCTGCGGCAGCGCCGGGCGACGAACCCGCTCTACGACCTCGCGGTCGCTGCTCGCTCGACCTTCTGGGTCGCGGCGCTCGCCGGGGTGATCGTCTTCGGCTCGCTGATGGGGGCCGTCTTCGTCGGCCAGCAGTACCTGCAGAACGTGCTCGAGTACTCGACCCTCGAGGCGGGCCTCGCCGTCCTCCCGGCCGCCGCGCTGATGGTCGTGGTCGCTCCCCGCTCCGCGGTCCTGGTCGAGCGTCACGGCGCGCGCGCCGTCCTGCTCGGCGGCTACGCCCTGATCTTCCTCGGGTTCGCCGTCATGTTCACGCTCTGGGGCGAGCACAGCCCGTACTGGCACATCGCGCTCGCCTTCTCGCTCGTCGGCATGGGGATCGGGCTCGCCGGGACGCCGGCCTCGCGGTCGCTGACGGGCTCGGTGCCCGTCGCCCGGGCCGGCATGGCGTCCGGGACCGCCGACCTGCAGCGGGATCTGGGCGGAGCGATCATGCAGTCGATCCTCGGCGCCCTGCTCACCGCCGGGTACGCGAAGTCGCTGGCGGACCAGATCGCCGCCTCGCCGCATTCGGACAAGATCAGCGACCAGACGGCGAGCGAGCTGCAGCGCTCCTACTCGAGCGCGGTCGACATGGCCGAGCGCTACCCGCAGTACCAGGACGCGATCGTCCAGGCCGCCCGCGAGGCGTTCCTCTACGGCGACGATCGCGCCTACCTGGCGGGCGGGCTCGCGGTCCTGATCGGCGCCGCGATCGTCTTCTTCAAGTACCCCCGTCGCAAGCGGGAGCGCGAGCTGATGGCCGCCTACGCCCGGGAGTAGACGACCGAGCGAACTCGAGCCGGGCCAGGCCCGTCCGAAGTTCCTCGGGCAGATGTGACGCCTCCGAACGGAACTCGAGCCGGGCCAGCCCCGTCCGAAGTTCCTCGGGCAGATGTGACGCCTTCGAACGGAACTCGAGCCGGGCCAGGCCCGGCTCAGGTTCGTTCTGCGAGGCGGCCCGGGCCGTCCGGGGCCGTCAGGCCCGGGAGACGTAGTCGCCGGACCTCGTGTCCACCCGGACGATCTCGCCCTCCTCGATGAAGAGGGGGACCTCGATCGTCACCCCGGTCTCGAGCGTGGCCGGCTTGCTGCCGCCACCGGAGGCGGTGTCGCCCTTGAGGCCCGGCTGCGTCTCGGTGATCGCGAGGTCGACCGCGCTGGGCACCTGGACGTCCGCGGGCTGCTCGTCGACGAAGAGGACCTCGACCTCGTCGTTGGCCCGGACCCAGCGCATCGAGTCGGCGGCGAGCTCGGCGGGAAGCTCGAGCTGCTCGTAGCTCTGCGTATCCATGAACGCGTAGGCGCCACCGGCGTCGTAGAGGTACTGCATCTTCCTGGTCTCGGTCCGAACCGGCCGGAACTTCTCGCCGGCGCGGAACGTCTTGTCGATCACCGAGCCGTCCTCCTGGCGGCGCAGCTTGGTCCGCACGAAGGCACCGCCCTTGCCGGGCTTGACGTGCTGGAACTCGATGATCTTGAAGACCTTGCCGTCGACCTCGATGTGGGTTCCGTTCTTGAACTGGTTGGTCGAAATCACGGCGGCGGAGGCTACACCCAGCGGCCGCCGGGCAGCGGCATCGAACCGGTGGGGAGGGCTTTGAACGCCGGGGGCGTAACCTGCCGGGCGATGCGCCGATCCGACCAACGCCGCGACGCCGCCTTCGCGCTCTACCAGCGTGACGTGACCGGCAAGCCCCTGGAGCAGCTCCTCGACGGGGCGAAGCCGTTCACCAGGGATCTCGCCACCGGCACCGACGAGAACCTGGCGGAGATCGACGCGCTGATCTCCGCCAACGCGAACGGCTGGACGATCCAGCGCATCGCCCCACTGGAGCGCGGGATCATGCGCGTCGCCCTGTTCGAGATCGCCCATCGCGAGGAGATCCCGGTGCCGGTCTCGATCGACGAGGCGGTGTCGATCACGCGGCGCTACTGCGGCACCGACGCGCCCGGGTTCGTCAACGGCGTGCTCTCGGCCGCCGTCCGCGAGCTCGAGGCCGAGGCGGCCGGAGCATGAGCGAGGAAGGCATCGAGCGCCTCAACGCGGCAGCGGACCGCCTGGAGGCGATCGCGGCCGAGCTCGGCCGCGAGGGGGTCGACGACGCCGCGGCGGTGAAGCTCGCACAGGAGGCGGCTCAGATCGCGGCCGAGGCGGGCTCGACCGCGGCGGAGGCCGCGCGTCAGGCAGCCGAGCGGGGCGATGCGGCAAACGGGTAGCGGCGAGCTGCCGCGCGATCCCGGGGCGGGTGGCGGCCAGGGCGGATCGGCCTTCAGCGAGGGATACCCCGAGGGTCTCCGGGACCTGGTCGAGGACTACCTGCGGGGTCTCTCCTTCTCACCCCGCGCCGGTACCGCGGGCCTCGAGGAGGCGATGCGCTACTCGCTGCTCGCGGGCGGCAAGCGCGTCCGTCCGGTGCTCTGCCTGGCCACCGGGACGGCGCTGGGGATCGAGCCGTCGAGGCTGCTGCCGATCGCGGCGGCGATCGAGCTGATCCACACCTACTCGCTGATCCACGACGACCTTCCGGCCATGGACGACGACGACCTGCGCCGAGGCCGGCCGACCTCGCACGTCGCCTTCGGCGAGGACGTCGCGATCCTCGCCGGGGACGCTCTCTTCGCCGAGGCGATGCGGCTCGCCTGCGAGCAGGAAGGCGAGCCCGATCGCGTCCTCAGGGCGGTTCGGGAGATCGCGTTCGCGACCGGCGTCGACGGGATGGTCGGCGGCCAGTACCTCGACGTCCTCGGCGGCGGCGACGACGCGGAGTGGCTGCGGACCCTGCACTCGCTGAAGACCGGACGCCTGATCGCCGCCAGCGTCTGCTCGGTGCTCGAGCTGGCGGGACGCGAGCGCACCGATGACGATCCCCTGCAGCGCTTCGCGGCCGAGCTCGGGCTTCTCTTTCAGATCGTCGACGACATCCTCGACGTGACCGGCAGCGACGAGGAGCTCGGCAAGCCGAGCGGATCCGACGAGCGCCACGGCAAGGTCACCTACGTCAGCCTCCACGGCCTGGAGCGCGCCCGCGCGCTCGCCGAGACCTCCTTCGAGAGCGCGATGCAAGCTCTCAACCAGGACGACGGAGACGTTGGCTCCCTCCGGCAAGTCGCTAAGTTCATCTACACCAGGACTTCCTGACGATGAGCGATTCCCGTGTCAACTATCCGATGCTCGACCGGGTGAAGGGGCCACAGGACCTTCACTCCCTCGACGATGCCCAGCTGCAGCAGGTGGCACAGGAGACCCGCGAGCTGATCATCGACACGATCGGGACGATCGGCGGCCACTTCGGCGCCAACCTCGGCACCTGCGAGCTGGCGGTGGCGCTGCACAGCTTGATGGACTCGCCCCGGGACAAGATCCTCTGGGACGTCGGCCACCAGGCCTACCCGCACAAGATCCTC
>CAZXKG010000171.1:0-3995 GCA_964641695.1 uncultured Conexibacter sp. | reverse complement strand
GTGTGCAGCTTGCCGATCTCCGAGCGCATCAGGCTCAACGCGGCGCTGGTCATCGGGTTCTGCACCTTCGACTGGGCGATGCCCGAGGCGTTGACCTTGACGTCCATGTCGGCGCCGGGGGCGACCGCGCCGGTCTTGGAGTCGACCGCCCCGGACGCCGTGCCGGTGGCGGTCACACGGATGTTCTGGACCTTGATGCCGAGGATCTTGGCGACCGCGGCGTAGCTGAACTTGATGTTCGTCTTGAAGGGCAGCCGGGCCGGCAGCTGCGCGTTCTCGGTCATCGTGTAGTCGCTCTTCACCCCGCCCGAGATCGAGAACGTGCTCGCGACCGAGTCGATCTCGAGCTTGCCGACCCGGTCGGCGACGTAGGTTCCCGTCTCGACCCCCTTCAACGAGGTGTCGTGCTTGACCTTGCCGTCCGCTCCCGGGCAGCTCTGGTTGGAGGAGGAGCTGCTGGTTACCGGCGGTATCTTCATCTTGAAGGACATGCCGGTGACGCTGGTGCCCTCGGAGGTCTCGATGCTGATCCCGATCTCCGCATCGGGCTCGCCCAAGGAGACGTTCGAGTTGCCCTCGGTCTTGGCCGTCACCTCGACCGTGGCCGACGCGCCGTTGTCGAGCTTCACCTCGGCCTTGGCCGAGCCGGTGGTTGACCAGTCGCCCGTCTGCTCGTTGAACTCCATCTTGAACTTGTCGAGGCCTCCTACGTTCTCGAGCTCGATGGTCGCCCTGGCGGAGGCGCCCGGCGCGCTTGCCGCGGCGCGCTCCTCGGTGGCCGGGAGCTTCTGGATCTGCGCCATCATCCCCGCCTCGACCTGCTTCTCGGTCGTGGCGATCGCCTTCAGCAGCCGCTTCTGCGCCGACTTCGAAAGCGGGCCGCGGTAGGTGCCGTAGTTCTTGCCCTTGTGCACCAGCTTGATCGGCGGCAGCTTGACGCCCCCGACCATGAGCTCCGCGTTGCGCAGGCCGGCCGACTTCTTGCTCTTGATCGGCTTGACCGCCTTCGGCTTGACGCACTTCACCTTGCCCCCGGTCGTCAGGCGAACCGTCGCCTTGGGACAGCGCGTCTTCTTCTTGCCGCCCTTCTTCTTGCCCTTGGCTTTCTTGCCCTTGCCCTTCCCCTTGGCCGCGTGCGCGACCTCCGGGCCCGGCGCCAGCGTGATCACGGGCGCTGCCGTAAGCGTCGCCGTCAGCGCAAGAGCAAGCAGTAGGACGAATCGGGATGGGCAGGGCATCAGGTACCTCCCGGTCGAGACGGGGTCGGCAGTAGAACGGGTAGCTGCCCGAAGCTACTACGCCGATTCGTGTCCCAGGGCGAATTCAGGTCCCACACCGGTCTCAACTTCTCCCGCCTTCGGACCGGGGACTTCGCGAAGAGGGTCATGTCGCAGACGCTCGAAGCGGGCGGTCTGCGGCAAGACCCCGCGAAAGGCTACGAACTGCGGGGCTTCGCCCCTGTTCGTGGCCTTTCGCGAGAATCCAACCAATCGGGGCGCCCGGATTCGAACCGGGGACCTCACCGACCCGAACGGTGCGCGCTACCAGGCTGCGCCACGCCCCGAGGGCCAGGGGAGGATAGCTAGCCGACCCGCTCCATCGCGGCCTCGATCTCCTCCTTGGAAGGCATGCCCTCCAGCTGCTCGGTCCCGGAGATGCCGCTGACCACCACCGCGGGATCCGCCGTCAGCTTCAAGTTGGTCGCCAGGTCGTTGTCGGCCCGGGCCAGCTCGACCACCTCGGTCCCGGCCATCGCCTCGTCCCACTTGTCGATCTCGAAGCGCTGCACCGTCCCGGCGACCTGCCGCAGGAAGTCCGGGGTCAGGCCCCGCTCGGGGGCGACGTCGAGGTTGCGCATCAGCAGCGATATGTACTGCCACTGCGAATCCTCCAGCCCGGCCGCCTCCGACGCCATGCCGCCGAGCGTCACCGTCTTCGTCCCCAGCGGGAAGTGGTGGAAGTTCATCTGCGCGTTCCCGGGGCGGACCTGCTCGCGGATCAGGGGCTCGATCACCTCGAGCTGGTAGCCGGCGCAGTGAGGGCACTGGACGTCGTTGAAGACGTCGATCGTGATCGGAGCGTCCTCGGGGCCGAGCCGGTCGCCGAGCTGACGGATGCCGCCGACCAGCTCCTGGACCTCGCCCGCCCCGTCGATCGTGAACTCCTCGGCCCGGTGCTCGCCGATCGACAACGAGACGATCCCCCACCCGAGGGCGATCACCAGCACGGAGAGGATCACGATCGGGATCCAGCGACGACTTCTCATCAACCGCGCATCGTAGAGACGCCGCGCTAACGCTCGGCGCCCGGCGAGGTGGAGGGCCGTCGGATCGGGCGACGCAGGAGGCGCCGCGACCGATCGGTCGCAAGCCGACGAGGATCCCGAGCCCGGCGACCCTCCGCCCGCCGGGGCGGTGGAGGGCACCCCGAAACGTCGTCGGCCCCACCAGTAGAAACAGAACTGGCAGGGCCGACGGCTAGACCAGGAGATTTCCCGTGACGCGCTCCATCGCGCCTACGCTCCGATCCGCTCATCGGGCCGGACCCGGCCGCTCATGACGCACGCTCCCGGATCTGGACGGATGGCCAGGCGGGGCGCCGCTCCTGGCTAGTTGGCCAAGTCCCGCGGGGCTCGCATAGACTCCGGGCGAAGTCGGCCAAACGAGGTACTCGCCGAGCGCGCGAGTGGGAGAGGAGAACGACGATGGAGGCCACGGCACGTACCGATGCCACGAGCAGCGATGCCGGACCCACGGGGACCACGGTCGCCGACCTGCTGCCGAACGCGATCGAGGCGTTCGGGCCCTCGCCCGCCGTCATGTACAAGGCGGAGGCCGGCTCCTGGCGAACCCTCACTTTCAACCAGGTCGGCGAGATCGTCCGCGAGGTGTCGCTGGGGCTGATCGACCTCGGGATCGAGGTCGGCGACAAGGTCTCGATCCTCTCCAACACCCGCCCCGAGTGGAGCTACGTCGACTTCGGCGCGCTCACCGCCGGCGCCGTCGTGGTGCCGATCTACCAGACCAACTCGCCCGAGGAATGCCACTACGTGCTCGAGAACTCGGACGCGAAGCTCGTCTTCGTCGAGAACGCCGAGCAGCTGGAGAAGGTGCTCGCGGTTCGCGACCGCCTCCCCAGGCTCGAGACGATCGTCCAGCTCGAGGGGGACTCCCCGGAGGCGATCAAGCTCTCGGAGCTGCGCGAGCGGGGAGCCAAGCGCGACGCCGCGGAGTGGGAGCGGCGCTACAGCTCGATCACCCCCGACGACATCTGCACGTTCATCTACACGTCGGGCACGACCGGCCCGCCGAAGGGCTGCGTGATCAGCCACGGGAACTACCGCGCGATGGTCGAGATGACGCGCGCCGTCCAGGTGCTCGAGCCGGGTGAGATCACCTACCTCTTCCTCCCCCTCGCCCACTCCTTCGCCCTGCTGCTGCAGTTCGGCAGCTTCGATGTCGGTGGCACCCTCGCCTACTGGGAGGGTGACCCGCTGAAGATCGTCGAGAACCTGAGCGAGGTCCAGCCCCACTACTTCCCCTCGGTCCCGCGGATCTTCGAGAAGGTCTACGCCGGCGCCCACGCCAACGCCGAGAAGGCGGGCGGGATCAAGGAGAAGCTGTTCCACTGGGCGGTCGGAGTCGGTCGCCGGGTCCGCGATCTCGAGCGCGAGGGCAAGCAGCCCGGGTTCGTGCTCGCCAAGCAGCACGGCATCGCCGACAAGCTCGTGCTCGGCAAGATCCGCGATCTGTTCGGCGGCCGGGTGAAGGAGTGCGTCTCCGGCGCCGCGCCGATCAACGCCGACATCCTCCGCTTCTTCGACGCCGCCGGGATCCTCGTGCTCGAGGGCTACGGGATGACCGAGACCTCGACCGCGGCGACGATCGGCACGCCGGAGGCCTACAAGTTCGGCACCGTCGGCAAGCCGTTCCCCGGCTGCGAGGTGAAGATCGCCGACGACGGCGAGGTCCTCGTCAAGGGCGCGAACGTCTTCC
>CAZXKG010000170.1:0-4040 GCA_964641695.1 uncultured Conexibacter sp. | reverse complement strand
CACGGCGGCGGCGAGGCCCACAAGGGCCCCGGCGGCCACCCGAAGACGCCGTGCGGGTGGTCGACCGGGTTCATGACGATGCCGCGGCTCTGCGGGCGCTTGCCCTTGTGGCGGCTGCGGCCCGCCTTGCCGACCTTGACGTTCTGATGCTCGGCGTTGGAGAGCGCGCCGATAGTCGCCCGGCACTCGGCCTGGACCATCCGCATCTCCGAGGAGGGAAGGCGCAGCGTGACCATGCCACCGTCCTTGGCGACGACCTGGACCGCGCTTCCCGCAGCCCGGCCGAGGCGCCCACCCTGTCCGGGCTTCAGCTCGACGTTGTGGACCACGGTGCCGGTCGGGATCTGGCCGAGCTCGAGCGCGTTGCCCGCCCGGATGTCGGAGCCCGTTCCAGAGGAGACGAGGTCGCCGACCTGAACCCCCGCCGGGGCGAGGATGTAGGCCTTCGCGCCGTCGGCGTAGTGCAGGAGCGCGATGTAGGTGGTCCGGTTCGGGTCGTACTCGATCGTCGCGACCTTCGCGGGAACCCCGTCCTTGAGCCGCTTGAAGTCGATCTCGCGGTAGCGGCGCTTGGCCCCGCCGCCGCGATGGCGTGAGGTGACCCGGCCGTAGGAGTTGCGGCCGCCGGTGCTCTTCTTGCCCTTCGTCAGCTTCTTGTTGGGACGCTGCGCGGTGACCTCGGAGCGATCCTGGTACATCGCGAAGCGACGACCGGGGCTGGTTGGCTTTGTCTTGCGAATCGGCATGGTGAATCCAGTCTCTGCGGACTACTCCGCGGCGCCTTCGAACAGCTCGATCTGATCGCCCGGCGCGAGCTCGACGATCGCTTTCTTCCACGCGCGGGTCTTGCCCTTGTGCACCCCGCGGCGCTTCGGCTTGGCCCGCACGCGCGAGGTTCTGACGGAGAGCACGGAGACGCCGAAGATCTCCTCGACGGCGCTCGAGATCTGCATCTTGTGCGCCCTGTCGTTGACCCGGAACGTGTACTTGTTCTCGGCCATCAGCGCGTAGCTCTTCTCGGAGATGACCGGCTCGACGATCACGTGACGCGCATCCATCAGGAGCTCTCCTTCTCGTCGTTGCCGTCCTCGTCGGCCGCGGGCTCGCCGTCGGCTTCGGACTCCTCGGCCTCGTCAGCCGCGGGCTCCTCTGCCTCCGGCTCCTCGGCCTCGTCAAGCTCGGGCGTTTCGGCCTTCGGCTCCTCGACTTCGGGCTCCTCTGCCTTGGCCTCCTCGGCCGGCGGCTCCTCCGTCTCGGGCTCCTCTGCCTTGGGCTCCTCAGCCTCGGCTGCCTCAGTCTCGGGCGCCTCTGCCTCGGGCGCCTCGGTCTCCTCGACCTTCGCCTGCTCGGCCTCCTCGACCTGCGGTTCCTCGGCCTCGGGCTCCTCCGCGGCCGGGGCGAGCGAGTCGCCGTTGCCGCGAACGACTTCGCCGACACGGCCCGCGAGAACCTCGACCGCACCCTCGGACGCGACCATCGAGCGGTGGCCGATCACGTCGGCGACGCCGACGTCGTCGGCGCTGAGCACCGTCACCCGGGGGAGGTTGCGGTAGCTCCTGCCGGCGTCGGCCTCGTCGGGGGTGAGAAGCACGAGCACCGGATAGGTGGGCGCCCACTTGGCGAGGCCGTCGGCCGCCTGCTTGGTGGCGGGCTGGCCGAAGGCGCCGGCCGGCAGCACCGCGAGCGAGTCGCGCTCGGCGTGCACGCTGAGCGCTGAGCGGAGCGCCTTGCGACGGGCCTTGCGGTTGACCTTGAAGGTGTAGTTGCGCGGCTTGGTGGCGAACGCGTTACCGCCGCCACGACGATGGGGAACGCTGAGCGCGCCTACACGCGCCCGTCCCGTCCCCTTCTGGCGCCATGCCTTGGCTCCGGTCATCGCAACCTCACCGCGGGTCAGGCTCGAGTGGGTGCCCTGGCGTCGTGCGTTGAGGTCGGCACGAGCCGCCTCGTGGACGAGTGACTCGTTGAACGGCTCGCCGAACAGGCCGGCGGGCACCGTGCTCTTGGTCGACTTGCCGATCGTGGCGACCTTCAATGCCTTCGCGGGCTGCGACTTCGCGCTCTGGTCAGCCATCCGAACGCACCTCCACCGTTCCGTTCTTGGGCCCGGGAACCGAGCCGCGCAGCAGGAGGAGGTTCCGGTCGGCGTCGACCCGGAAGACCTCGAGGCCACGCTGGGTGACCCGCTTGCCGCCCATCCGGCCCGGCATCCGCTGGCCCTTGAAGACGCGTGCGGGATCGGCGCTGGCGCCGATCGAGCCCGGCGCACGGACGTTGTGCGAGCCGTGGCTGACCGGGCCGCGACTGAAGTTGTGGCGCTTGATCGTGCCCTGGAAGCCCTTGCCGATCGCGACCGCCGAGACCTTGACCATCTCGCCGGGCTCGAATCCGGCGACCGTGACCTCGCTTCCGAGCTCCGCCCCGTCGAGCTCGAGGTCGCGGAACTCGACCAGATGCTTGACGGCGGGAGCACCCGCCTTCTTCGAGTGGCCGATCTCGGGCTTGGAGAGCTTGCGCTCCGGAACCTCGTCCCAGCCGAGCTGCACGGCGGCGTAGCCGTCGCGGTCGGGATCGCGGAGTGCGGTGACCCAGCAGGGCCCCGCCTCGATGACGGTCACGGGCACGGACTCGCCCTCTTCGGTGAAGAGCTGCGTCATGCCTAGTTTCTTTCCGAGGATGGCGTTCATCTCTGAGTCCTAGAGGCGGATCTCCACGTCGACGCCGGCCGGCAGGTTCTCGATGCGCTGCAGCTCGTCGATCGTCTTCGGAGTCGGGTCGTGGATGTCGATCAGGCGCTTGTGCGTACGGATCTCGAAGTGCTCGCGCGAATCCTTGTCCTTGAACGGGGAGCGGATCACGCAGTACACGTTCTTGGAGGTGGGCAGCGGAACCGGACCCGAGACGGTCGCGCCGGTGCGCTGAGCCGTCTCGACGATCTCGCCCGCAGCCCGATCGATGGCGTCATGGTCGTACGCCTTCAATCGGATTCTGATCTTGCTTGCGGTGATCGTTGACACCTGTTGGTTCCTTTGGCCCTTCTCAGTCCGTTTGCTTGTACTTCCGGGGAGTCGCCCGGAGCGCCGGCCAGGTTGGCCGGCGCCGTCGAATGGGGCGCCGCATCACCAACCCGCCTCGCGGCACGCTGCCGCGGCGGCGGGAGTCAAGGCGACGCCCCGGTCGTATGTCCTTTCGATTTCCTTGCCGCGGTCCCGGGCTTTCCCGGGGGCGGTTGGCGGGCGGACCCTGGAGGGACCGCCCTACGTCACTCGATGATCTCCGTGACGACGCCTGAGCCGACGGTCCGGCCACCCTCGCGGATGGCGAAACGCAGGCCCTGGTCCATGGCGATCGGCTGAATCAGCTCGATCGTCATCTCGACGTTGTCCCCAGGCATCACCATCTCCGTGCCTTCCGGCAGGTTGGCGACGCCGGTCACGTCGGTGGTCCGGAAGTAGAACTGCGGGCGGTAGCCCGAGAAGAACGGGGTGTGACGTCCGCCCTCCTCCTTCTTCAGGCAGTACACCTCGGACTTGAACTTGGTGTGCGGGGTGATCGACCCCGGCTTGCAGAGCACCTGACCGCGCTCGATCTCCTCGCGCTTGGTGCCACGCAGGAGGGCTCCGATGTTGTCGCCCGCCTGACCCTCGTCGAGGATCTTGCGGAACATCTCGACGCCGGTGATCGTGGTCTTCGCGGTCTCCGGGTGGATCCCGACGATCTCGACCTCGTCGCCCGTGTTGACGATGCCCTGCTCGATGCGGCCGGTGGCGACCGTGCCGCGTCCGGTGATCGAGAAGATGTCCTCGACCGGCATCAGGAACGGCTTGTCGAGATCACGCTGCGGCTCGGGGATGTACTCGTCGAGCGTCTTGCCGAGCTCGAGGATGGCGGCCTTCGCGTCAGCGTCGCCCTCCAGCGCCTTCAGCGCGGAACCGCGGATGATCGGCGTGTCGTCGCCGGGGAAGTCGTACTCGTTGAGCAGGTCCTTGACCTCCTCCTCGACGAGCTCGACCAGCTCCTCGTCGTCGACCATGTCGACC
>CAZXKG010000169.1:0-4198 GCA_964641695.1 uncultured Conexibacter sp. | reverse complement strand
CAACGGCCAGCACAGCTTCTACCAGCTGATCCACCAGGGCACGCACCTGATCCCGGCCGACCTGATCTTCTTCGCCGAGGGCTTGAACCCGATCGGCAACCACCACGACCTGCTCGTTGCCAACGTCTTCGCCCAGGCCGAGGCGCTCGCCTTCGGCAAGACCGCCGAGGAGGTCCGTGCCGAGGGGGTGGAGGAGCGCCTCGTCCCCCACAAGACCTTCGAGGGCAACCGTCCCACCAACGTGCTCATGGCCCAGAAGCTCGACCCCGAGACCCTCGGCAAGCTCGTCGCCCTCTACGAGCACTCCGTCTTCACCCAGGGCACGATCTGGGGCATCGACTCCTTCGACCAGTGGGGCGTCGAGCTGGGCAAGACCCTCGCCAAGCGCATCGTCCCCGAGCTGACCGCCGAGGACGACTCGGATCTGACCCACGACAGCTCCACGAACGCCCTGATCAGGACGTATCGCGCCGCACGCGGTTGAGCCCGCAGGCTTCTAACCACGATCACCTACAGCTTCCGTGGGCTGACCCCACGAAGACCTGCTTTTCTGTGGGAAGCTGCCGCCGCGCCGCTGTAGTTGCCTCCTCCCGCTCAGAACAGCCAGTGCCCTCGAACCACGATAGCTTCGGTTGCCGCCCTGCGAGTACCCTCCCGCTCGTGGTTGCAGCGGTGGGGAAGAGGAACAGGGGCCGGTTGGCGATGGCCCTCGTCGCTTCGCTTGCTGTGATCGCGTTCGTGGCGGGCGTCGCGCCACGTTCCGCCGAGGCCGCCAAGGCCGGGTGGCACGCCGGCTTCGCGATCACCGAGTACTACCCGGCGCCGGAGGCGTGGGCGAACGGCAAGCGGGTCGAGATCCCCGGAGCGGGGGGCGCCAGCGGCCGGATCGACTGGCTCTACGGATCCGACGGGATCGTGATGGAGGGCGACGGTGTGAGCGTCGACGGTCATCGCTTTCACATCTCCGGGCTCGGCTCGCAGGGCTGGGTGCAGAGCAACGGCAAGCCGACCTCCTCGGAGAGCGGCTTCTCGCAGGGCCGGCCCTTCTGGCGGGACGTGGGATGGAGGACCAAGCGCGGACACGTCACCTACCCGCTGCCCGGCTCGAACAACTGGAGCGCCGGACTCCCACGACCACGCGGTCCGGGGTCCGCCTCCCGGCCCCTCTCCTTCGACGGGATCACCTTCGCTCCCGGGCCCTCGCGCCCGCTGAACTACTGGCGTTCGGTCGCCGTCGACCCGGGCGTGATCCCGCTCGGCTCGAAGGTCTACGTTCCCGCCTACGAGTCGATGCCGGGCGGTGGTTGCTTCCGCGCCGACGACACCGGTTCGGCGATCAACGGCAAGCATCTCGACGTCTACCGTCCGCCGCCGTCGAGCCCCGGCGGAGCCAACTCGATCTCGGGCGTCGAGATCTACTTCGTCCCGGCCGGGACGAAGATCCCCAAGGATGCGCCGAAGTGCATGTACAAGGACTTCCCCGCCGGTGAGGACGGCGACTACGGCGCGGGGGCGACGGGCGCCGGTGCGCCCTCCCCGAGCGAGGCCGGCCAGGGGGCACGCAGATCCAGCGGCAACGGGCGCGGCAGAAGCCGTGATGACGGGATCCTCACCCCGCAGCGCCTTGCGAACCTGTGCACCGGCGAGCAGTGCGAGTCACGCTCACCGCTGCAGTCGCTCCTCGTTCCGTTCCTGGTTGGACTGCTGGCCTTCTTGTACGGCTGATTGCAGCCCTCGCTACCGGGATTCGGGGCCGGTAGCCTCCGGCGGGTGCTCGGATCGAGGACCAACGCGAAGCGGGGCACGTGGCCGTTCCTGTTCGCGGCGCTCATCGCGATGAGCGCCGCGTCTGCGGTGGTGCCGACCCCCGCGGATGCCGCCAAGGCGGGCTGGAAGTCCGGCTTCAGGATCACCGAGTACTACCCGGCGCCGGAGGCATGGGCGAAGGGCAAGCGGGTGAAGATCCCGGGAGTCGGTGGCGCCAGCGGGCGTATCGACTGGCTCTATGGCGCGAACGGCATCGCGATGCAGGGCGACGGGGTCACCGCCGACGGCAAGCGCTTTCACATCTACGGCCTCGGCAGCCAGGGATGGGTGAAGAAGAACGGCGCGCCGACGTCGGCGTCGAGCGGGTTCTCGGCCGGCCCTCCGTACTGGCGCGATGTCGGGTGGAGGACCAGGCGCGGCCACGTCACCTTCCCGCTGCCCGGCAAGAACAACTGGAGCGGGGGGCGGCCGAAGAAGCGGGGGAAGGGATCGGTTCGCAGGCCCTACTCGTTCAAGGGCATCACCTTCGCCCGCGGACCGTCGCGCCCGCTCGAGTACTGGCGCTCGGTCGCCGTCGATCCGGCGACGATCCCGATGGGTTCGAGGGTCTACGTCCCGCAGTACAGGTCGAAGCCGGGCGGCGGCTGCTTCCGCGCCGCCGACACCGGTTCGGCGATCAACGGCAAGCACCTGGACGTATACCGACCCGCGCCGGCTCGGCCCGGCGGCGCCGGCTCGATGTCGGGCGTGCGCGTCTACGTCGTGCCGAAGGGCAAGAAGATCCCCAAGCGCGCGCCCAGATGCCTGCGTCCTGGTTTTCGCGATACCGGTGGCGATGGAGGCGGAGGTAATGGCGGCGGCGGTGGCGTCTCGGCGCGGTAGCCGGCCGGCTCATCGCCACCTCCTGACCGAAGGCGAAAGGCCCTGATCTGGCGCCTCAGCCGCGTGAGCCCTCGCTCTGCTCGACCCCGGGCGGCGTCCAGCCGGGACCGTGGAAGAGGACCCCGAGCTTGGCGCGCAGGCCCTTCGCCCGCCGCATGTCGTGCCACATCGCGACGTACTCGTGGAAGGCGGCGCGGACCGGGTTGAACGTCTCGATGTTCTTGGTCAGGCCGTAGCGGACCCGCTCGCCTTCGGGCACGTAGGTGCCGAACATCCTGTCCCAGATGATCAGGATGCCGCCGTAGTTCTTGTCGAGGTAGACCTCGTTGGAGCCGTGGTGGACGCGGTGGTGGGAGGGGGTGTTGAGCACCGCCTCCAGGGGTCGGGGCAGCTTCTTGATCCGCTCGGTGTGGATCCAGAACTGGTAGATCAGCGACCAGGCCTGCGCGAGCAGGACCATCCAGGGCTCGAAGCCCACGGCCGGCATCCACAGCCAGAAGGGGAAGTAGGTCATCGGCACCCAGGTCTGCCGCAGCGCCGTGGAGAGGTTGTAGTGGGTGCTGGAGTGATGGACGACGTGGCTGGCCCAGAAGAAGCGGCTCTCGTGGCTGCAGCGGTGGAACCAGTAGTAAGAGAAGTCGTCGGCGAAGAAGAGCAGCACCCAGACCCACCAGTCGCTCGGGTCGAGCCGCAGTGGGGTGAGCTCGTAGATCGCCACGTAGGCGGCGAGCACGGCGAACTTCCAGACGACGTTGATCGCCACGTTGCCGATCCCCAGCGTCAGGCTCGTCCGCGTGTCGTCGAGGTCGTAGCCGACCAGGTCCTCCTCGTCCCGCCCGTAGCGGAACGAGAGCGCCTCGACGATCAGCAGCAGGACGAAGAAGGGGATCGCGTAGTAGAGAACCTCGGCCATCGGCCCCGCTGAATCTAGCGATCCCGAGCCCCGAAGGGCTCACTGGTTGGACCGGTTGTCGGGTTCGCTACTCGCCGGCTACGAGCACGTGCCAAACCGGGTAGACCGGCTTGTTGTACATGTTCATCGCCGCCTCACGGGCCTCGACGACCTCGTCGGCGGCCCAGAAACGGACGAAGTCCTCGCGATCCTCCCAGGCGGTGCGCTGGACGAACAGCAGGTGGTCCTCCTCGGAGCGGGTCAGCGAGAAGGACGTCGCACCGAACGAAGGGGCCCGCTCGAGCGCGGGAAGCCAGATCTCGAACCAGCGATCGGCGCGGAACGGGTTGACGTGCCAGTTGATTACGTTGACATCAGCCATCGGCGCGGAGCATCTTATTGACCGATCGCGGACGGAGGGGTTCAGGGGTCATCTGCGCGATCAGCCGCCGACCTCGGCCCAGATCGCGCCGTCGCCCTCGGCGGTCTTGCCTTGCTGATCGTCGGTCGCGCCGACCCGGATCGTGATCTTCCCCGAGTGCCGGTTCTCGTGCAGCTTCTGGTGCGCCTCGGGCACTCCCTCGAAGCCCATCGCCTCCGACAGCACGGGGCGGACCTTGCCCTCGGCCATCAGCTGGTTGGCGCGCATGCACTCGT
>CAZXKG010000168.1:0-4309 GCA_964641695.1 uncultured Conexibacter sp. | reverse complement strand
GTCTCGACGGACACCCCGCTCCCCCCGCTTCCGACCAACTTCATGGGCTACTTCTCTCGCCCCCGAGCCTGGGGCGGGTCGCCCGACTTCGAGCACGTCGTTTTCGAGACGAGCCAGAACCTGACAGTAGACACCGAAGGCTTCGTGCCCTGGGCGAAGCGCGCGTTCGAGTTCTCGGACGGTGAGGTCTCCCTCGTCGGCCGCATCCCGGACGGGCCGGCTGCCCGATGCGACGACGCTGCGGATGACCCATGCGTTGCCGCGCCGGACTCGTCGCTTGGAGGTGGAATCCAAGACGAGAGCGTCATCAGGCAGTCCCGGATCGTGTCTGATGGATCCGATGGGCATTCTCGGGTTGTCTTCACCGCCAACGGAGATGTCTTCTCCCGGGTCGACGGCCATCGCACGATCCAACTCGACGCCAGCGAGCGAGATACGCCAGCCAGTCCAGGGGATACGACCTACTGGGACGCGTCAGCGGATGGCACCAAGGTGTTCTTCAGCACGGCCGAAGTGCTCACTGACGACGACGGGCCCGCCGACGGCGCATCGAATCTTTATCAGTACAGCACCACTCCCAACGACGAGGTGCAGTTACTCCATGTCGACGCGACTGGGGGGCAGTTCGCCCTGGCGTTCGGCGGGGCGACCAGTGAGGGGATCGATTACGACGCATCCCCGTCGGATGTCGCCGCGGCCCTCGATGGATTGCCCGGTGTCCCGGAGGGGATCTCCGTCACCGGAGGCCCGGGTGGTGAAGGCGCTGAATCTCCCTACATCATCACATTCGGTGGTGCCCTAGCCGGGGAAGCGCAGCCACTTATCACGATCGAGGAAGCGGCAGAGCCGCTTTCGGGGGGTGGGTCGTCAGCGAGCGTGACACGGCGGACGACAGGTGGCGGCCACCTCGTTCTCGTCAACATGCCCCTGCGCCCGGGTCCTCGCGGCAACCTCACGGGATTTGCCGGTAGTAGTGACGATGGGAAGCACGCCTACTTCACGCAGAGGGGTGACCTCCTTCCTGACGAGAGGGAAGGGTGGTCCCCCAGCCAGTTTCGTGTATATGAATGGAGCGACGGCCAAACACTACGACTCGTCGCCTTAGGTGAGACCAGTTTGAGCCTTACCGACGATGCGGGCAGCAGTGGGTACAGCAACGTATCTAGCCCACGCCTAACGCGGGTCTCCTCGGCTGGCGACCTCATCTACCCATTTGTTACCAGCCCAGACGAGATCGGCAGTAACCACGGGGAGTGCGTCCAGAATTCCGAGGTTGGGTGCATCCAGCTCTATCGCTACGACCCGGATTCTCGGACCATCGGCTGCGTGACGTGTAAGCCCTCCGGTGGCGCCTCGACTGCGCATGCCACTACGGATGCCCTCTACTTCGCCGGCGGCGCTCGCCGGGGACTGCACGAGGTACGCGCCCTTTCGGCCGACGGGCGCTATGTGTTCTTTTCCAGCGCGGACAAGCTGGTGCCCGAAGACACGAACGGCGTCTCCGATGCTTACGTGTTCGACACGCGGGTCGGAAGGCCGTTCCTCCTCAGCTCCGGGACGGATGCGGCTGGCTCCTACTTCGTCGAAGCCTCTCCCGACGGCCGAGACGTGTTCATCGCGACTCGCGAGCGCCTGAGTCGATGGGATACGGACAACGGCTACGACATCTACGACGCGCGGAACCGAGGGGGCTTCCCGGAGCCGCAGGAGAGCACGTCGGCGCCCTGCGTCGATTCCGAGACCTGCCAGGGGGAGCAGGAGGCCGGGCCGGGAGGAGTCGATCCCGGCTCCGGCTCCGAAGGCCAGGGCAATCCTCCACCTCCACCGCCGCGCCCCAGTAGCTGCAAGAGCGCGCAACGCAAGCTCCAGAAGGTGAAGCGGCAACGACGCAAGGCGGATTCACCCAGGCAGAAAGCGAGAGCGAAGCGCAAGGTGAAGAAGGCGCGCAAGGCCCTCGAGGTTTGTCGTGGAGGTAGATCGTGAAGTTGTCGACCGGTTCGACGGTGAGTCAGGAAGAAGGCGAGATGGGCAACTTCGAAGTTGGAATGCGTCGTGCGCTGATCACGGTGATCGTCACCCTCGGGATGTTGGCAACCTCGATGGCCGCCATGGCGACCGCCGCCGAGGCCGCGCCTGAGTACACGCATGACGTCTTGATGAACACGTCCGTTAAGCCGGGTGAGTCCACCATCGTCTCCCTTCAGATCCTGAACAGCGGCGACGCCGATACGGACGGCTCGGAAGTCGACACCCTGATCGAGCTCCCGCCGGAGATGACCGTAGGGGAGGTGGCATACCCGAACGGCCATGTGATCGACATCCTCACGTTCGCCGACTCGATGTGCACTCGACCAGGGGGCGAGCCGCTCGAACCTGGAGATCAAACCCTGCGATGCGCGATACCGACCGTGGTGTACCCATCCCGCGTTGTTCCAACGTCGTTCCTGGCGATCAACCTGCCGGTGCAGGTCAGCGCGGCAGCTCAGGACGGGGCGCGTCTTAAGTTCGGTGTCACCACTACGGGCGGCGGGGCCGCGGATGAGGTGACGTCCCATTACGTCGGCGCGGCGGCGGCCGATCCCGAGTTCGGACTCGCACGGGTCGATGGTTTGGTCACGAACGGTGATGGCCAGGCATACACCCAGGCCGGCGGCCATCCGGACGACGCGACCGTCCGGATCGACTTCAACCGTGACGATGGACCGGCGCTGGCCCTCGGCTACGCGTACCCGGTCGAGCCTGTCCGCGATGTGATCGCCGAGCTGCCGCCGGGCTTCGTCGGTTCCGCGCGTGGCTTGGAGGAGTGCACGATCGGCCAGCTGTCGGGCGTCGGTGGACTCGCCAACGGCACGCTGTGTCCGGCGGAGAGCCAGGTGGGAGTGATGAAGATCCCGACCTGGCCGCTGTTGAGCACCGCTTCCACCGCTCCGCTGGCGTTGTTCAACATGAACGCCCCGGCGAACTCCCCTGCCAGGTTCGGGTTCAACTTCCTGGGCACGCTCGTGGTCCTGGATGTCGTGGTGCGCTCCGGTGGTGATTTTGGGCTCACCGTGGCGAGTAGGAAGATCTCCCAGAGCCTCACGCTGCCCGCTATCGAGGCGACCTACTGGGGCGTTCCCGCGGACCCCGCTCATGATCCCGACCGAAGTTGTCCGGGCGAGCTCCCGGCGATGGAGGCGGGACCGAGCGCAGCGGACCCGTCCTGCGTGGACGAAGGGGGCGCGCCCCTCTATGAGCGGCCCGAGGCGAGCTGGCTGCTGCGCAACCCGACCTCCTGCACCGCGCCCGGGACTGGCCTCACCACCACTGTCCATATCGATTCGTGGCGTGATCCGGCATCGACGAAGAACGATGGATCCCCGAGTCTCTCCGACCCGCGCTGGGATTCGGCGAGCTTCGAGAGCCACGAGGCGCCTGGCCTGCCGGCGCCGCCTGATGAGTGGGGGAGCCCGGTTGGGGTGAGCAACTGCGGTGCCGTCCCCTTCAATCCCAGCGTCTCGGCCGAGATCACGAGCAGCGAGTCGGACAGCCCGACGGGTCTTCGCGTGGAGATCGCGATCCCGCAGTCCAACGACGCGGATTCCCTCGGCTCCTCCGATCTCAAGGACGCGTCGGTGGCCCTGCCTCCTGGGTTCACCATCAACCCAAGCTCAGCCGGCGGACTCCAGTCCTGCTCGCTCGCGCAGATCGATCTGAATGGCGAGAACACCAAGGCGAAGTGCCCGAACGCCAGCAAGATCGGCACCGTCCACCTCGAGACGCCGCTGCTCGACGATCCACTCAGCGGCTCGGTCTATCTCGCGGAGCAGAACGACCCGAAGGACGCAGGTCCCGAGAACCCCTTCGACTCGCTGTTGGCCATGTACCTGGTCGCCGAGGGATCCGGGACCGTGATCAAGCTGCCCGGGAAGATCGAGCTCGACGAGGCGACGGGCAGGGTGACCACGGTCTTCACCGATCAACCCGAGCTCCCGTTCAGCAAGTTGAGCGTGGAGATGTTCGACGGTCCACGGAGTCCGATCGCCACACCCCGGACTTGTGGCACGGGCCAGGTGACGAGCGAGCTGACTCCCTGGGCGAGGCCTAACGATCGTGTGGCGCGGACCTCGACCCTGCAGATCACGGAAGGTCCGAATGGCGATCCGTGTCCCGCGAATCTCGCCGGCCGTCCCTTCAACCCCAAGATGAAGGCCGGCGTGACCGAGCCGGTCGCAGGCTCCCACACCCCCTTCGTCTTCCAGCTGACCCGCGAGGACGGAGACCAGGAGATCCTCAGCACGACGGTCACGCCCCCACAGGGCCTGACCGC
>CAZXKG010000167.1:555-4315 GCA_964641695.1 uncultured Conexibacter sp. | reverse complement strand
CGGCGTTGAGCGGATGCAGGCCGTCGACGTCCTTCGCCGGGTCGATCGCCTCGATGACCGCGAGCGTGTCGAGGTGCGCCGGCAGCGGGAGCTGCACGAGGATGCCGTCGACCCGGTCGTCGGCGTTCAGCTCGGCGACGAGCCGCATCAGCGCGTCCTGGGTCGCGTCCTCGGGCAGGACGTGCTCGAAGCTCGCCATGCCGACCTTGCGCGCCGTCCGGCCCTTGTTGCGGACGTAGACGCCGCTCGCCGGGTCGTTGCCGACGAGCACGACCGCGAGGCCCGGCGGGGAGCCCGCCGTCGCCGCCAGCGACGCGACCGAGGCGGCGATCCGCTCGCCGAGGCCGGCGGCGTAGGCCTTGCCGTCGATGATGCTGGCACTCATGCGGGCTGTCTCCTGCGGGGCGGTCAGGGTTGTCGACACGGATGGCACCTCGCTTCCCGGGTTCGCGTCAGATCTGCCGCCCGAGCTCCGGGAGCAGCTCGAAGAGGTCGCCGACGAGGCCGTAGTCGGCGACCTGGAAGATCGGCGCCTCCTCGTCCTTGTTGATCGCGACGATCACCTTCGAGTCCTTCATGCCGGCGAGGTGCTGGATGGCGCCGGAGATGCCGCAGGCGATGTAGAGGTCCGGCGCGACGATCTTGCCGGTCTGCCCCACCTGCCAGTCGTTCGGCGCGTAGCCGGCATCGACCGCCGCCCGGCTGGCACCCACCGCCGCCCCGAGCTTGTCGGCGACCGGCAGGATCACCTCGCGGAACTTCGCCTCCGAGCCGAGCGCCCGCCCGCCGGAGACGACGGTCCGCGCCGAGGCGAGCTCGGGCCGGTCGTTCGTCGACAGCATGTTCTCGACGAACGACGAGAGCCCGGCGCCGCCGGCGTCCCCGCCGACGGTCTTGCCGACGGTCTCGACCGGCGCCGCCGCGTCGCCGCGCGCCGCCGCCGGGAAGCCGGCGGTGCGCACGGTCAGCACCCGCGTCGCGTCGGTCGCCTGCACGGTCTGCAGCGCGTTGCCGGCGTAGATCGGCCGCTTGAAGGTGTCGGGCGCCACCACCTCGACCACCTCGGAGACCTGCATCACGTCGAGGAATGCCGCGACCCGCGGCAGCACGTTCTTGCCGGTCGCCGTCGCCGGCGCGACGATCGTGTCGTAGCCGCCGGCAAGCCCGACGATCAGCGCCGCGGTCGGCTCGGCGAGCCGCTCGGCGAGCGCATCGGCCTCGGCGAGCAGCACCTTGCGCACGCCCGCGAGCCCTGCCGCCGCCGCGGCGGCCGCCGCCGCGCCCTGGCCGGCGACCAGCACGTCGATCTCGCCACCGATCCGCGCCGCGGCGCTCAGCGCCTTCGCGGTCTGCTCGGAGAGGCTGGCGTTGTCGTGCTCGGCGAAGAGAAGGATGGCCATGTCACTGAATCTCCGACCTGGGGTTTAGAGGACGCGGGCTTCGTTGCGAAGCCGGTCAACCAGCTCCGCGACGCTCGCGACCCTGACGCCGGCCTTCCGCGTCTCCGGCTCCTCGGTCGCGATCACCTTCAGCCGCGGCGCGACGGCGACGCCGTAGTCCGCGGGCGCCTTCTCCTCGAGCGGCTTCTTCTTCGCCTTCATGATGTTCGGCAGGCTCGCATAGCGCGGCTCGTTCAGCCGCAGGTCCGCCGTCACGACCGCCGGCAGCTTGACCTCGATCGCCTGCAGCCCGCCGTCGACCTCGCGCGTCACCGTCGCCCGCCCGTCGCCGAGCTCGAGCTTCGAGGCGAAGGTCGCCTGGGCCCAGCCGAGGAGCGCCGCCAGCATCTGGCCGGTCTGGTTGGCGTCGTCGTCGATCGCCTGCTTGCCGAGGAGGACGAGCCCCGGCCCCTCCGCCGCGACCACCCCCTCCAGGAGCTTCGCGACCGCGAGCGGCTCGACCGTGCCCTCGGCCCGGATCAGGATCGCCCGGTCGGCCCCCATCGCCATCGCCGTCCTGAGCGTCTCCTGCGCCGGCGCCGGCCCGATCGAGACGACGACGACCTCGTCGGCCTTGCCGGCCTCCTTGAGGCGGATCGCCGCCTCGACGGCGATCTCGTCGAACGGGTTCATGCTCATCTTGACGTTGCCGAGATCGACGCCCGAGCCGTCGGCCTTGACGCGGATCTTGACGTTGAAGTCCACCACCCGCTTCACCGGCACCAGTACTTTCATAGCCAACCCTTCTGTCGGATGAGAGGCCCGCCCCGCGGCTCGATCCCCTGTCGACGCCGGCGATCGGCGCGGGCGACTTGCTCGGGAGGTATGCGTCACCTCCCCGCCGCACGACAGGACGTTTGCGACAAAGCCGGATTAACGCTACGACATTCGACTGGGAAGCGTTCTCGGGAGGGCGGAGCGCGATGGCGAGGGAGACCCGGCCGAGGTCGCGGGCGATCGCCGCGGGATCCCGCGGCGGGTCACGGCTGTCGGTGGGATTTGTCCTGGCCAGGCGCTTCACGCTCTGTGCGTTCGCCAACTTCGTCGACATGCTGCGGCTGGCGGCGGACGAGGGCGACCGGTCGCGGCCGATCCTGTGCGGATGGTCGGTGCTCTCCGACACCATGGACCCCGTCCCCTCGAGCTGCGGCGTCACCGTCCAGCCCGGCGAGCGTCTCGGTGATCCGGCGCGGTTCGACTACATCGTCGTGGTGGGCGGCCTCCTCGAGGAGACGCCCAACATCGGCCCCGCCTACACCCGCTTCCTCCAGCGCGCGGCGGAGGTGGGGGTGCCCCTCGTCGGCCTCTGCACCGGCGCCTTCATCCTCCACCGCGCCGGGCTGATGCAGGGCTACCGCGCCTGCGTGAGCTGGTTCTGCCACGCCGACTTCCTCGAGCAGTTCGACGGCCTCGAGCCGGTCTCGGACCAGATCTTCGTCGTGGACGGGGACCGCCTGACCTGCGCCGGCGGCGCGAGCTCGGCGCACCTCGCGGCCTATCTCATCGAGAGGCACGTCGGCCGGGCGCAGGCCTCGAAGAGCCTGCACATCATGATCATCGACGACGCGCTCCGGCCGGAGAAGCCCCAGCCCGGCATTCCGCTCGAGCTCAAGACCGACGACCCGATGGTGCGGCGGGCGCTGCTTCTCATGCAGCAGCGCATCGACGCCCCCCTCTCCGTCGCCGAGATCGCCAAGGCGATGGGCAACAGCAAGCGCCAGCTGGAGCGGCACTTCCGTGCGGCGCTCGACACCTCGCCGCAGGCGGCCTTTCTCAGCATCCGGCTGTCCTTCGCCCGCCATCTTCTGGAGGCGACGGACAAATCGATCTCGACCATCGCCGTGGAGTGCGGGTTCTGCGACTCCTCGCACCTGAGCCGGATGTTCCGGCAACGCTACGATCGGACGCCCTCCGAGATGCGGATCCTCCTCCCCTCCCCGGCAGAGGCGGCCCTGGAGCGCCCATGATCCGCCCGCCCACGATCGGACGCCCACGATCGGACGCCCACGATCGGACGTCCCCGCCTGGTAGGCAAGGTCAATCAGGATCGCCGTACCCGCCGTCGAAAGCACGGCCACGGCTTCGAGGAGGCTGTCCGCGTCTTCGCCGATCCGCTCGCGGCAGGATCGGAGCCAAGGCGGCGAGATGCGCTGGCAGACGGTCGGGACGGTGGTCGGCACGACGCTGCTGCTCGTGGCCCACACCGTCCGCGATGGCGACGAGAGCGGCAGGCCGGTCGAGGTGAGGCGTACCAGTTCGACTGGAGCCATGAGATCGTGCTGATCGCGGGCGCCACGGTGACGGTGAAGGTGGCGCAGGTC
>CAZXKG010000167.1:0-545 GCA_964641695.1 uncultured Conexibacter sp. | reverse complement strand
ATGGCGACGAGAGCGGCAGGCCGGTCGAGGTGATCCGCATCGTCTCGGCCTGCGCCGCCACCAGGCGGGAGAGACGGCGCTATGAAGACGAAGGTGGGCGACTGGACGCGATCCCCGAGCTCACCGAGGAGCAGCGCGCGCGGCTCGCGCGCGTCGCGGAAATGAGCGACGCGGAGATCGACCCCCGGCGACATCCCGGAGCTGACCGAGGCCGAGCTCGCGGAGATGGAGCGCGGCCGGTTCTGGCGGCCGGTGAAGGAGCAGGTCACGACGCGCATCGACGCGGACGTGCTGGCGTGGCTCAAGGCGAGCGGCAAGGGATACCAGTCGCGGATCAACGCGATCCTGCGGGAGGCGATGCTGCGCGGTCGCTGAGGCCCCTGCGCGCAACCCGCTGCGCTAGTCTCAACGGTCGCCATGGACGCCGCTGTCGAAGAACTCGGCCGCCCATGCCCGCCCTGCCCTTTCCGCAGCCTCTGGGTCCATCCCCTGCGGGAAGCTGACGACGAAGATTCTTGAAAAGGGGGACGCCGGCACGTTCAACT
>CAZXKG010000166.1:0-4460 GCA_964641695.1 uncultured Conexibacter sp. | reverse complement strand
CCTCGTCGTAGACGCCGCGCGGGCCGATCGGGTTGACGTTGCCCCAGTAGCTCTCGGGCTGAGGGTGGATCTCCGGGTCGCCGTAGACCTCGGAGGTGGAGGCGAGCAGGAACCGGGCTCGCTTGAACTTGGCGAGGCCCAGCATGTGATGGGTTCCGTAGGAGCCGACCTTGAGCGTGTGCAGCGGCAGCCGGGCGTAGTCGATCGGGGAGGCCGGGGAGGCGAGGTGGTAGACGAAGTCGACCGGCTCGTCGACCGAGACGTACTCGGTGATGTCGACGTTGCGGAACTCGAAGGCGTCGTCGCGGATATGCGCGATGTTGAGCAGCGACCCGGTTTCGAGGTTGTCGAGGCAGATCACCCGGTGGCCGCGGGTGAGGAGCTGGTCGCATAGATGGGAGCCGAGGAAGCCGGCCCCTCCTGTCACCACGCATGTGCTCACGGCAACGACCATACGCGTTGTTCAAGCGCCGGCGCCGCCCGGGCGAGCCCCTTGAGGGGGGAGTCCCGAAGAGACGACGCAGGTGCGTCGGCAGTCTTCGCCCGAGCTACTCGGCCTGCAAGGTCAGCTTGACCCCTCGTGAGCGGTACTCACGTTCAGCGATCTGCTTCAGCGACCGCCGGAGTACCCGTCCCGACGATGGCCGCGGCCGGGCCATCCGCCGCCGGAGCGGGCGCGGCCGGGCGCCGCATCAACGGCCAGGTGTTGACCCAACGGATGATCGGCAGCTCCACGTACCGCCTGGAGAGGATCGCGAAGACGATCGACGCCGGCACGACCGTCCCGATCCAGAGGGCGACGGTGGCGAGTGAGCCGTCCTGGGGCAAGCCGACGTACCAGAGCAGGAAGCTGACCAGAACCCAGTGGATCAGGTAGACGCCGTAGCTGACGTCCGCGAACTGGCGCATCAGCCTGTTGTCGAAGGGCCGGGCCAGCCAGGCGGGGCCGATCAGGATCGCTGCCATCGTCGCCGCTCGGAAGACCGAATCGCCGAGGCTGGGAAGCGGCGAGAGACGGAACTGCTGGCCGACGTTCCCGGGGAGCTCCAGGGCGAGGTGCCCACGCAGGTAGCTGAAGACGACGAAGCCGGCCAGCGCGAAGGGAAGCGCGTAGAGGCCGAAGCGGGCAAGCTCGGCGACGCTCCAGCGTCGCTGCGCCTCCACGTAGGCCCAGGCGCCGGTCATGCCGAGCGCGAAGGAGAACGCCCATCCGGGGAACTGATCGATGCCGATCAGACGGACGTACTCCGCGGATCCGTTCGTGATCGGCTCGAACACCCAGACCGCGTGGTCGAGGAGCTCCTTCCAGCCGAAGGTGATCGCCGCGGCGATCGCGAGGCCGATCAGCGGATGGCGGAAGTAGGGGCGCGAGATCAGCGGCAGCAGGAGGTAGAAGGTGACGACGATCGAGATCAGCCAGACGGGCGGGTCGATGCCGAAGCCGAGCCGGAAGTTCACGTCGAGCCACTGCAGCGGCATCTGCATGAACGCCGCGTGGCCGAGCAGCTCCCTGATCGTCGGATGCGAGAAGAGCGGGGAGGGGGGCCAGATGACCGTGACCACGATCGCGATCGCGAGGACCAGCCAGAAGGCGGGCATCAGCCGCGCCATCCGCGCGATCCAGAAGCGGATCGGATTCCCGAACCGGCCGAAGCGCCGGACCGCGGGGAGGAAGAGGACGAACGCGCTGATCATGAAGAAGGCGTCGATCGAGTTCGAGAACAGCGCCCAGTAGACGACGCCCTCGGCGGTTCCCTCCGCCTTGGCCAACACCCCGGAAGCACCAAGCAGGTGCAGCAGGACGACGACGAAGATCGAGTAGCCGCGGAACCCGTCGAGGACGCCGATGCGTTTGGTCGCACCGCCCCCGGACTTCGCCGTATCTGCCTCCGGCGGGCGGTTCGTACCTGGTTTCGTGCGCATGGGTGGAGTGGCAGGCAAGGTGGTCGACGGAGCGGAGGGGGTGGGATTCGAACCCACGAACGGGGGTTGCCCGTTACCGGTTTTCAAGACCGGCGCATTCAACCGCTCTGCCACCCCTCCGGGGCCCGCGCGGGCGGGTTGACATCTTGCCTGCTCGCTCAGCGCGATGCAGGGTCGGGTGGGATCTTCGCGGCGACGCTCGCGCTCGCGTCGGCCGGCGCGCCCTTGGGGCAGCGCATGACGTACGACATCACGACCTGCTCGCCGCGGAGCCAGCGGGTGACGCTGTCGGCCGTGTCGCAGCCGGGCAAGGGCTCGTTGCCCTCGCGCCGGCGGACGAGCACCCATTGCGAACGCCGGTCGGTGCCGCCGGGGCCGGATCCTCCCTGGGAGTACGGCCCGAGGTACTGCGCACTGCCGGTCGCACACGGCGGGGCCGCGATCGATCCGTTCGGCCTCCGCCTGGGCATGGACGCGCTGCAGCGGGCGACGCGGTCGCCGGGCACGCGGGCGTAAGCCTCCCGGGAGCTGGCCCACCAGTAGTCGGTCTCCCAGCGGTCGTTGACCCCGCCGACACCCGCCAGCGGGGTGACGTAGGCGTAGTTGTAGGGGAAGAGCAGGGTTCCCTCGACCATCGGGATCAGCAGCGCGAGCGCGAGCGCGACGACGACCACGGGTCGCCAGACGCGCCTTCGCGAGCGGGTCGCCGTCCTCCACAGCCAGGCGCCGCCGACCCCGGCGAGCATCGCCAGCGCCGGGACTATGAACAGGAACTGCCTGATCCCGGTGTACATCGTGGCGCCGATCGCTGCGCTGCCGATCGGCAGTAGGAGCGCCTGCAGGGCGATCAGGACCACCGGCGTCGAGCGCTCGGCGAGGATCTCGCGCAGGAGTCGGCGGGGACCGCGGACGCCTGCGGCGAGCCGGATCGCCCGGGCCACCACCCAGGCGAGCCCGGAGCCGGCGAGCAGGAGCGTCGGCAGCGGCACCGAGGCGATCGTCCACGCCGGCAGGTACCAGAGCGGCGGCGTCTCGTCCAGCAGCCTCCCGGCAGTGAGGGTGTGCCCGAGCCACGGGAAGTCGGATGAGCCGGCGATCGAGTCGGTGAGCGCCTCGATCGGGTTGGCGAACGCGGCCGGGTAGACGGCGAGCAAAGCAGCGGCGCCGATGCCGAGCCCGGCTGCCACGTATCCGATGCCCCCTCTGGCAGGGCGGCCACCCTCGTCGCGGCCGGCGATCACGATCGCCAGGTAGAGGAGGACCGCGACGGCGAGCGGGACCCAGAGCGCGATCCGCGTGCCGATCGCGAGATACGTCCCGGCGGCGATCAACGCCGTCAGCGCGAGGCCGGCGGGTCGTTCGATCCCGCGCCGTGAGCGGGCAAGCGAGATGGCAGCGATGAGCCCGACGGTGACGAACGTGTATCCGGCGGCGACCGGCACGTCCTTGGGATTGAAGAAGGACATCCCGAGCCAGAGCGGGACCGCCAGCAGCGCCGCGACGGTCCAGGTGGAGAACAGCTTCGAGCGGGTGATCAGGAAGACGCCCGCTCCCGCCGCGAGCGCCGTGGCGATGCCGAGCAGGGCGCTGAGAAGATGACGCAGGGTCCAGCCGGAGGCCGTCGTCACCACCTCGTCCAGCGGGCCGAGGCCCGCCGCGAACGTCGCCGCCTGCGCGAGCGCCGCGAACGCCGGCCCGTACAGGTTCGGGCTGGCGTGCTCGCCGTCGACGGGCTCGCCGTCCTCCATGAACTGAGCGGGCACGTACCAGCCGCCCTCGATCCAGCTCCGAGCGCGCTCCACGTGCGTCGGCTCATCCATGGTGATGCCGCTCGCCACGGCGCCGGCGACGGCTTGGACCGCGCCGATCGAGGCGACGACGATCGCGAGGCCGAGCAGAACCCTCCTCGCCGTCCAAGTCCCCCTGCTCAAGTCGCCCCTCCGCTCGCCCTCTGCTCGTAGCGCCGTTGCTGATCAGCAACGGCCCGAGAACATAGCAGCAGCCACGGTGGGGCCGGGCTGCCTGACAGTGCGCCGATCCTCGCGGCGGGATAGGCTTCCGGGTGCAAGTTCTCGACCACTAACGAACCGGGGGAACCTTGAGGCATTTGCGCATCGTCCGCGCTCGGTGCGCTCGCGCTCACCGGCTGCGGAGATTCCGACTCGGCAACCGCAGCAACGACAGGTGGACCATGAGCGAGCGGCCTGCGACCTCGCTGAGCTACACAAGCTCCGCAAGCAGACGCAGGTCGACCTCGCCGACGTCATGGGGATCACCCAGGTGTCGGTGTCGCAGATCGAGCACTCGGACAACCCCTACGTCAGCACCCTCGCCGGCTACGTCAAGGCGCTGGGTGGCCACCTGGAGATCAACGCGGTCTTCGACGACGACGTGATCCCGCTCGGAGTCGTGGAGAGCAAGGAACCCGTCGAGGCCTGAACGACGAAGGGTCCCGTCTCGGCGGGCCCTTCTGGTCGGGTCTTGATCTAGGTGTAGTTCCTAAGCACGTTGTTCATCCGGCCCTCCTTGGAGGCTGG
>CAZXKG010000165.1:0-4509 GCA_964641695.1 uncultured Conexibacter sp. | reverse complement strand
TCGGGAGCCGGCGGCGGCAACGCGCGCTTCGGCTCGGTGGTGGAATCGACCGGCGCGCTCTCGACCGCGGGGGACCATTCGCCCGGCGTCCTGATCCAGTCGATCGGCGGCGGCGGCGGCAATGCCGGAGCGACCGTCGGGGGTTTGGCGGCCGGCGGCATCAGCGTGTCGCCGACGATCGGCGGCCAGGGCGGCGGTGGCGGCAGCGGCAACAACGTCAACGTCACCGGCGGCGGTGGCATCGTCACCGCCGGCGACCTCGCCCCCGGCATCCATGCCCAGTCGATCGGCGGCGGCGGTGGCCACGGCGGCACGACGGTCTCCGGCTCCGGCATCTCCATTGCGAGCGCCAACGCGGCCGTCGGCGGCGAGGGCGGCTCCGGCGGGACCGGCAGCGGCGTCGGGGTCGACTGGGACGACGGCATCACCACCGGCGGCCACAACTCGCCCGGCGTCCTGGCGCAGAGCATCGGCGGCGGCGGCGGATCCGCGGGGACGACCGTTGCGGGGTCGTTGTCCTCGTCGCTCGCGGCGAACGTGGCGGTGGGCGGCAAGGGCGGCTCCGGCGGCGACGGGGGCAATGCCGCGGCCACCACCAGCGGGTCCATCAAGACCACCGGCCACGTTTCGGCCGGCGTCCAGGTCCAGTCGGTCGGCGGCGGCGGCGGACATTCCGGCACCACGATCGCGGGCGACGTCAGCGCCTCGATAGGGATCAATCCGTCGATCGGCGGCAGCGGCGGCGACGGCGGCAGCGCCGGAAGCGCCAGCGCCACCGCGGCCAGTGTCACCACGTCGGGCCACTCGTCGGCGGCGGTCGTGGCGATGAGCGTCGGCGGCGGCGGCGGGTCGTCGGGTTTCACCGGCGCGTTCACCGGCAACGGCGGCATCTCCGCCAACGTGTCGGTCGGCGGCAGCGGCGGCGGCGCCGGCGACGGCGGCGCGGTCAGCGCCACGGTCAGCGGCGCGCTGGCGACGAGCGGGCACATCTCGCCGGGCATACGCGCGATGAGCATCGGCGGCGGCGGCGGCGACAGCGGCACCACGGTCTCGGGCAGCGGCAACTCCAGCTTCGCCGCCGATATCGGCGTCGGCGGCAGTGGCGGCACCAGCGGCTCGGGCGGCGCCGTCGGGGTCACGACCGCACCCGGTGCCTCGATCGTCACCCTGGGCAATCTGTCGAGCGGCATCATTGCCAAGAGCATCGCCCGGGGGGGCGGCAGCGCCGGCCATGTGATCAGCGCCAGCGGCCTGAGCGGCGGCACCGAGGCGATCAACGTCGGCGGCGACGGCGGCGACGGTGGCAACGCCGGCTACGTCGGCGTCCGGAACCAGGGCAGCATCAGCACCGCGGGCTCGTTCGCCGGCGGCATCGAGGCGAGCTCGATCGCCGGCAGTGGCGGCAGCGCCAAGGGCGACATCTCCGCCTCCGCGCTGTCGATGCTCGATGTCTCCTTCACGCTCGGCGGCGGCGGCGGCAACGGCGGCAATGCCGGGACCGTCGACGTCGACAACGGCGGCGCGATCTCGACCGGGGGTCCGTTCGCCTATGGCATCCTCGCCCAGTCGCTCGGCGGCTCGGGCGGCAATGGCGGCCTCGCGGCGGAGGCCAGCACCACGGACGGCGAGTTCTCGGGCGAGCTCGGCGTGACGATCGGCGGCACGGGTGGCGAAGGCGGCAGCGGCGGCGCGGTCACCGTCACCTCCGACAGGCAGATCTCCACCGATGACTTCGGCTCGGCCGGCATCGTCGCGCAGTCGACCGGCGGCAGCGGCGGCGCCGGCGGCAATGTCTTGACCGGCAATCTCAATGCCTCCAGCGACGGCGGCGCCGAGGTCAACGTCGCGATCGGCGGGAACGGCGGCACGGGCGCCACGGCGTCCACGGTCTCGGTGACCAACTATGGCGGCATCGCCACCCGGGGGTACTTTGCGGAAGGCATCTTCGCCCAGTCCGTCGGCGGCAACGGCGGGCGCGGCGGCAGCGCCTATACCATGGTCACGACGATCGAGGAGGGCACCAACTTCAACCTCGGCGCCACGGTCGGCGGCAGCGGCGGCTCGGGACAGGACGCGGACAGGGTCACCGTCCTCAACACCGGACCGATCAGCACCGCGAAGGGCGGGGCGAGCGCGATCTTTGGCCAGTCCGTCGGCGGTGGCGGCGGCAAGGGCGGCAATGCCGCCAACCTCAACATCAACCCGCTCCCGGCCGGGACGGCCGGCAACAACGATTCCTCGTCCCTCAACGTGACGGTCAATGTCGGCGTCGGCGGGGCGGGCGGGTCCGCCGGCGATGGCGCGGCGGTCGAGGTGACGAACTCCGGCAGCCTCGCGACCGAGGGCATGGATGCAGCCGGAATCTACGCCCAGTCGATCGGCGGCGGCGGGGGTGACGGCGGGACGACCTCCTCGGCCTCGTTCAGCTTCAACGGCCTCTGCAAGCCCCTCACGGGCGGGATCGGCTACGGCTGCACGGCCGAGAAGGACCCGAACGACAAGTCCACCACGGTCAGCGTCAGCGTGACCGCCGAGATCGGCGGCGCGGGTGGCGCCGCCGGCGACGGCGGCACGGTCACCGTCAGCAGCGACGGCGCCATCTCCACAGCGGGCGATCACAGCCATGGCATCTTCGCGCATTCGGTGGGCGGCGGCGGCGGCAACGGCGGCAAGGGCGATCTCGGGATCGCCGCCTGGACGACCAACAAGACCGCCAACTGGATCGCCCGCCTGCCCGGCACCTTCACCTTCATCCCCAGCCCGAACAACGTCAGCACGGCCGTCGGCGGCTCGGAAGGCGCGGCCGGCGACGGCGGCGACGTCAGCGTCGGCGGGACAGAGACCATTGCGACCGAGGGCCGCAGCTCCTTCGGCGTCTTCGCCCAGTCGGTCGGCGGCGGCGGCGGCAATGCCGGTGCCGGAACCTCGGGCCTCTGGTCGCAGCTGACCGTCGGCGGACGCGGCAGCGGCGGCGGCGTCGGCGGCGCGGTCACCGTGACCCAGTCCGGTGCCATCACCACCGCCGGCGAGGGCGGCATCGGAATCTTCGCCCAGTCGGTCGGCGGCGGTGGCGGCACGGCCGGCGACGTGGAGAAGGGATGGACCGCGCCCTGGGCCGACCTCAACATCGGCTCCGGCACCGGCGTCCAGCTCAACGCCGGCGGCGGCGGCGACGGCGGCGCGATCTCGGTCACCTCCGCCGCGATCACGACCACGGGCGTGGGCGCCCATGGCATCGTCGCGCAATCGGTCGGCGGTTCGGGGGGCGTCGCCGCGATCTCGGGCATCGCCCAGGGCCCCACCGTCCAGGCGAACTTCGCCGGCAGCACCGGGGACAAGGGCAACGGCGGCACCATTTCGGTGACCACCGGCGGCCCGGTCGCCGTCAGCGGCGCCGGCGCCCACGGCATCTTCGCGCAGAGCGCTGCCGGCCAGCGCGGCAACCCCGACGATACGGCCGGCAACGTGACCATCAACGTCAATGCCGATCTGACCGCCAGCGGCAGCGATGGCCGGGCGATCCTCGCGCAGAGCGACGGCGGCACCACGGCGTCGAGCGGCACCATCGCGATCGCGGTGGCGCAGGGCGCGACGGTCGCGACGAGCGCGGCCGCCGCCGAGACGATCGGCCTTCTCGACGGCAACGCCAACACGATCACCAACGCCGGCACCATCCGCAGTCCGGGCGGCGGCGCGGACGCCTTCGTGATCCGGACGGACGGCGCCAGCGCGCTCACGATCACCAACAACGGCGTTATCGAGGGCTCGGTCCTCAGCCGGAGCGCGTCGGGCCTCCCCCTCAGCAATGCGAGCATCTCGATCACGAACGCCGCCGGGGCGAGCTTCGGGTTCGGGCCGACCGCGAACCTCGGCGACGCCGGGTCCTTCGCCAACGCCGGCACGGCGTCGGCGGGCCTCGCCGGCGCGATCGGACAGTCGAATTTCGTCGGCAGCTTCGCCCAGTCGTCCGGCGGCACCCTGCTCGTCGATTTTGACCTGGCCGGGCCGATGGACCGCATCGACATCACCGGCTCCGGCAGCCTGGCCGGCACCGTCGATCCGGCAATGCAGGGTGGGCTGCCCAAGTCCGGGACGCAGGGCCGCGGTACGATCCTGACCGCGACGGAGGGGTTCACGGGCGCGGGCCTGACGGTCGCCAACACGGCGACGGTGAACTATTCCCTGGCCGCTGGCCCCGGTTCGGTCGCGCTCTCCTACGAGGTCGACTATGCGCCCTGGGCCGGCAGCGCGGCGTCGCGCGCGAAGGTGACGGGCGCGGACCGGGGGCGGATCACCGGGAACCACACCCGCTTCGGCCGGCACATCGACGACCTCATCGACCTGCGCCAGAGCGGCCTGCGCGCGGGGAGCGACCGGCATGCCTTCGTCGACGACTTCGTCCTCTTCCTGCTCGAGACCCCCGAGGTGGGCGGGCTGCTCGACATCTACGACGGCTATGCGGCATCGGAGGTCTTCGCGCCCGCGAACGGCATGCTCTTCGCCTCGCAG
>CAZXKG010000164.1:3793-4613 GCA_964641695.1 uncultured Conexibacter sp. | reverse complement strand
GACGACCAGGCGCTTGCCCTCGACGATCTCCGGCAGCGGGTTGAACTTCATCCGCAGGCCGTGCTTGCGCAGCTCCTGGCCGGGCTGGATGAACGTGCGGGCGACGTAGCGGTTCTTGATCAACCCGTCGTCCTTGGGGATGCCCGAGGCGCGGGAGAAGCCCGCGGCGGCGGGGTTGCCGGAGTCGGGGACCGAGATCACGAGATCGGCGTCGATGGGCGCCTCGCGCCAGAGGATCTCGCCCATCCGGCCGCGAACCTGCTGCAGCACGCGGCCCTCGAGCCGGGAGTCGGGGCGGGCGAAGTAGATGTGCTCGAAGACGCAGTGGGACTTGCGGATGCTGCGCACGGCCTGGCGGACCTCGAGCCCGCGTTCGCTCAGCGAGACCATCTCGCCGGGGTTGACCTCGCGGATCATCTCCGCCCCGACGATGTCGAAGGCGCAGCTCTCGGAGGCGACGACGTAGTCGGAGCCGATCCGGCCGAGGGCCAGGGGGCGGACGCCGTAGGGGTCGCGGAAGGCGCAGATCCCGCTCTTGGTCATGACCACGGTCGAGTAGGCCCCCTCGAGCTTCGGCATCGTCTCCACGATCGCGTCCTCGATCCGGGGCTCGGGGGAGGAGGAGAGCAGGGCGGCGATGATCTCCGAGTCGGAGGTGCCGCGGAAGGCGATCCCGCGTTCGCGCAGCTCGGCGAAGAGCTCGACCGCGTTGGTCAGGTTGCCGTTGTGGGCGAGCGCGACCTCACGACCGTCGTCACGCCAGACGGGCTGGGTGTTCTCCCAGGCCCCGCCGCCGGTGGTCGAGTAGCGCACGTGGCCG
>CAZXKG010000164.1:0-3783 GCA_964641695.1 uncultured Conexibacter sp. | reverse complement strand
GGTGAAATTGCCGTTATGGGCGATGGCGATACCGCCTTCCTCCAGCTCGGCGAACAGCGGCTGCACGTTGCGCAGGATCGTAGCACCGGTGGTCGAGTAGCGGACGTGGCCGATGGCCATGTTGCCGCCGAGACCCTGCAGCTTCTCCTCGTCGAATACCTGGGAGACGAGGCCGAGGTCGCGGAGGGTCATGATCATCCCGCCCTCGCAGGTGGCGATCCCCGCCGATTCCTGCCCACGGTGCTGCAGCGCGTACAGCCCGAAGTAGGTCAGGCGGGCGACGTCGCGCGTCGGCGCGTATACGCCGAACACCCCGCATTCGTCACGAGGTCCGTCGCGGTCTTCGATAAGCCGCTCGGTCAAGGGATGGTCGTGCTCCGGATCGAAGGACGATGGTCGGTCGGGATCGACGCAGGCCGACGGCGGCCTACGGTCGAAGGCTAGCAGCGAAGCCGGGCGGGGTTGGGGCGCTCGACCCAGGTATCAGACGGCGATCGTTCCGGCGGCCGACGCGGGATGAGGGAGCCGGTCGCGCTCGGCGCTGTCCTCGAGCAACGCCGAAAGCGCCTCCGCGATCCCGCGCTCGGCCTCCGGCTTGGTCTTTCCCAGTGCGACGACGCCGGGAATGTCCGGAAGGTATGCGCCCCACCCGCCATCCTCTGCCTTCTCGTAGATCACCAGGTACTCGGTCATCGCAGTTGCTCCAATCCGGTCCTCTTGCGGATGCTCGCCGGCGTGCCGATGGGAACGGTGTCACTGGCCTTACCGGCGACGATCACGTTACCGCGGATCTCCAGGTGGGTCCAGACCTCATGCGAACCACGCTGGCGGACGATCTGCCAGCCGTTCGCGTAGAGGATCCGTCGTACCTCGCCGTACTTCTTGGCCATACCGGGTAAACGCCGGGACGGCCGATCGTGCCCCCGTCAGCGCTCGATCGCGTAGAGGACGTGGCTCCGAAGCGGGCTGCCCTCTGGGACCGACGGGTGGTCGAAGTCGCGAGCCGGCTCGTGGGTCATCTCGATCTTCTCCATCACGCGACGGGAGGGGCGGTTGATCGCGGCGGTGAAGGAGACGATCTCGGTGAGACTCAGCTCGTCGAAGCCGTAGGCAAGTGCGGCGCGGGCGGCCTCGGGCGCGAGCCCCTTGCCCCAGTGCTCGCGGGCCAGTCGCCATCCGACCTCGACGGATGGGGAGGGAGGGATCTCCGGCGGCACCCGGCGCAGCCCGACGAAGCCGATGAAGCCCTCGGCTTCGAGCTCGACCGCCCAGAGCCCGAAGCCGTCCAGCTCGATCGCCCCCTCCAGGATGTCGGCGAGCTCGTCGCTCTGCTCACGACCGAGCAGGGCAGGGAAGTAGCGCATGACCTCGGGGTCGGCGTTCATGCGCGCGAACGGCTCGCGGTCGGAGCGCCGCCATTGGCGGAGGGTCAGGCGGTCGGTATGCAGGGCCGCGCCGGTCACGCCTCGGCGATCCCACCCTCGGCCTCCGGCTTGGTCTTACCCAGTGCGACGACGCCGGGAATGTCCGGAAGGTATGCGCCCCACCCATCGTCTTCGGCCTTCTCGATGCCGCGAGTGGCCCACAACTCACGATTATTCGTCGTTATGAGCCACTCGCGATCGGGCTACGCGCCGCCGCCGTGATCCATGCGCGCGGGGAGGGAGTGCCATGCCTCCCCGGCGTCCGTGACCGGAACGTCCAGTTGCCAGCCCTCGCCCTCGTGGGTGCGGATGCGAACCGCGTCTCCCGTGGCGATCCCGATCACGGTTGCCAGCCCGGACTGGATCAGCGGCTGGAGCGCGGAGGGGTCGCCGCCGAGGAGGAAGCCGCCGGGGCCCTCGCCGAACAGCCAGGCCTCCTCGCCGCCGCCGCCGATCAGGGAGCTGAGGTCTACCTCGGCTCCGGTCTCGCCGCCGATCGCCATCTCGGCGAGCGCGCAGGCGAGGCCGCCGTCGCTGATGTCGTGGGCGGAGTGGAGACGGCCTTCACGGACAGCTTCCCGTACCTCGGTGATCCCGGCCTTGACCTCGCCGATCTCGAATGAGCCGAGGCCGGGGCCGAGCTCTCCGCGCCGCTTGGCGAGCTCGGAGCCGGAGAGCGCGGGGGCGAACGGCCCGGCGAAAGCGATCGCGTCGCCGTGGCGTAGGGCGGAGCCGGGGATCGAGCCCGGGGTCTCGGGCGCGGGCAGCTCGCCGACCATCGAGACGACCGGGGTCGGGTAGATCGGCCCCTTCTCGGTCTCGTTGTAGAGGGAGACGTTGCCGCCGACGACGGGGACGCCGAGCTCGTTGCAAGCGTCGGCCAGACCCTGCGTGGAGCGGTCGAGCTGCCAGGCGACGGTCGGCTTCTCCGGGTTGCCGAAGTTGAGGCAGTTGGTCAGGCCGAGGGGCTCGGCGCCGACGCAGGCGAGGTTCTGCGCGCACTCGAGGACGCCCTCGATCGTGCCCAGGTAGGGGTCACAGGCGACGCGGCGGCCGTTGCCGTCGATCGAGACCGCGATCGCTCGGCCTGGGTCTCCTCCGTCAGCGGCGGTGTCAGCGAGGTTGAGGACAGCTGCCTCCGCCTGCTCGGGGCGGCGGACCGTGCGCGACTGCACGATCGAGTCGTACTGCTCGAAGGCCCAGCGCTTGGAGGCGATGGTCGGCGAGGCGAGCAGGTCGAGCAGGATCGCGTTCGGGTCGGTACCGGCCGCCGCGGGGGAGGGGGAGGCGTTGCCGTAGATCCACTCCGCCGGCTCAGACGGCTCGAGGTCATATAGGGGGCAGTCGTCGACGAGCAGCGTCACGGGCATGTCGCCGACGTTCTCGGCGCCGTCGAAGATCCGGATCCGGTCGCCGTCTACGACCTTGCCGATCGCGGTCCCGCCGGTCTCCCACTTGCGCGCGATCGCGAGCACCTCGTCGACCTTGGACGGCTCGACCACCGCGAGCATCCGTTCCTGCGACTCCGAGACCATGATCTCGAAGGGCTCGAGGTCGGGGTTGCGGAGCGGCACCTTGGAGACGTCGATGTCGATCCCGACGCCGCCCGCCGAGGCCATCTCACTTGCGGAGGAGGTGAGGCCGGCGGCTCCGAGATCCTGGAGGGAGACGAGCAGCTCGCGGTCGAGCAGCTCCAGGCAGCACTCCATGACCTTCTTCTCCTCGAAGGGGTCGCCGATCTGGACCGTCGGCCGCTTGTCGTCGCCCTCCTCCAGCTCCGCGGAGGCGAGGACCGAGGCGCCGCCGATCCCGTCGCGGCCCGTGGTGGCGCCGAGCAGGACGATGACGTTGCCGACGCCCGCCGCAGCCGCGCGGATCATCCGCTCGGTGCGGGCGAGGCCGATGCACATCGCGTTGACCAGGCAGTTCTGCTCGTAGGGCGGCTCGAAGTAGACCTCGCCGCCGACGGTCGGGACGCCGATCGAGTTGCCGTAGTGGCCGATCCCCGCGACCACGTGCTCGAACAGGTAGCGGGAGCGCTGTGAGTCGAGCTCGCCGAAGCGCAGCGAGTTCAGGTTGGCGATCGGCCGCGCGCCGAGGGCGAAGATGTCGCGCATGATCCCGCCGACCCCGGTGGCCGCGCCCTGGTACGGCTCGACCGCCGAGGGATGGTTGTGCGACTCGACCTTGCAGGCGACCGACCAGCCGCCGCCGACGTCGACGGCACCGGCGTTCTCTCCCGGCCCCATGACCACCCGCGGCCCCTCCGTCGGCAGGCGACGCAGCAGCTTCTTCGAGTGCTTGTAGGCGCAGTGCTCAGACCAGAGCAGCGAGAACATCGCCAGCTCGACGTCGTTCG
>CAZXKG010000163.1:0-4769 GCA_964641695.1 uncultured Conexibacter sp. | reverse complement strand
TTGTACACTCCCGTCGCGCCGGAGTCGGGGGTGAGTCTGGAGGCACTGGTGAAAAAGACCCGTGACCCGTCTACGGACGCGCCTCTGAATGTGACGTTGTATGGCTCTTGAGAAGTTTCGCCCCCTCCGACTTCGAGTGGCGGCATCCCGTTCGGCTTAACCACATCGGCGGTTGGTTCGCCGTCGGTTTGGATGTAGAGGGTGTAGCTAGCGCCGTTATGGTGACTGTTGCTGGGAATCGCGCTGTAGATCACGCGACTGCCGTCCGGCGAGACCACACGGGTGATCGGCAGGGTGCCGTTACTGCTACTGAACGCACTACCACCCATAGTGGTGCCAACGCTAAAGCGCCCTACGGTCGGGACGCTTCCATCTGCTCGACGGCCGATGAACTGCAGATCGCCGTCGTTCCACTTGTACAGCCGTGAGAAGCCAGCAGGTGAGGTATCACTGTTATCGAGCTGGCGCTGGGAGCTGAATATGACTGTACTCCCGTCCTCCGACATCGTTGATGCGACCAGATCGGGGTTGCCTGGTTGACCCTCCGAAAGGAATGCGGTTACAGCCTCGTCCGCCGAGGTCTGCGGTGTTCCTTGCGGAATGCGAGGATCCCTGGACACCCAGGCGAGAGAGCCGTCTCCGCGCCGCAGGTAGACATCCGCAACCCCGTTTTCGTCGTCGGGATCGAGCCCGTTCTTGGTCACTACGAGGTACGACCTTACGTCGGCTGACGAACCGCCGACAGCATTACGGCTTGCGCGCACTTCGCTCGTCTTCCAGCCATGCTCGGTGCGGGTGGACGAGTACGGCCACCACAAGGTCGTTCCGAGGACAGCCTCCTCGATTGGACTCTGGTCATCCGTGATCCCACCTTGAAGTGGCGTCAACATCCGGAAGTTGATGTTCTCGCCGGAGGGATCGATGGTTACCCCCTGACCAGTAGACGTGCTGGTGTACGGCACGCCGTGAATTGGCAGCGGTGACACCGCCTCATAGGCCCGATCGGGCCCGGGCTGGGGAGCCTCGGCCCAAGCGAGCGAGACGCCGGCGACGAGCGTCGCGATCGCCGCGAACACTGCCACAAGAGCCATCGAGGGCCTGTGGATACCTGCTTCGGACTTCCCTGCTGCCTTGCGGTTCAACGGTTCTCCTTGGTCTTCTCTCCGCCCTTCCGGGCGTTGAGGACTTCGTGATTTACCGCCCTGCAGACCGTGAACTTCTAATTCAAGTTCGCGACCCCTCAGAGATGGCTTGCTGAAGGGGGAAATTTGAAAGGGGGCGCTCCCGCACGGGTTCGGGGACCGTGCGGAGATGGAACGGCGCTGTGCCGGATCTGATCCGAGCGGCTCGGCAGCGGGCAACTTCCTGCGAGTGGCAGCCACCCGTCTCAGGAACGTTCAACTACATGCTGTCCCCCTCAGCGAACAACGGCCCTGAAGACGGTTGCGTTCATGGACAGCGATGCCATCCGCCGGCGATCTGCTGAGGCTGCGGACGGTTGGCCCTTGCCGCTCATGGACGTTGGTGTCTATGATGCCACCGGCTTCAGGGTCATCCCGGAGGTCGATGTCGAAGCAGTCAGCTTCTTCGGTCGGACTTCCCAGAGACTCAGGAGGCTGGAGAGTTGATCGGCGCGATGGGCGCCGAGCCCAGGGTCGCGAACTTGAATTAGAAGTTCACCACCGGTCGCATCCCCCCAGCCGCGTCTCAGTCGCCGATCGGGCTCTATTCGTCCCCGCCTGCGCTTGGCCCGTACAGCTCGCCGAGCCTCCGATGCCGGTAGCGGAAGAGGGCTGACGGACCGGCCCCTCCCCCATCGTCTTCAGTCCTTCCAGCGGTCGGAAGTCGGCTTCGGCGGCCAGCCGGTCGCGGCGGCGATCTCCGGGGCGAGGCCCGGGACCGCGGCGACGATCTCCCCCCGCTCGCGCTTCTTCTCCTCAACCAGGCTCGCGTGCTCGTAGACGCGATCGTGATCGGCGTAGAGGAGGCGCGGCATCAGGGCGCGCGCCTCGGGGTCCTCGATGCCGGGGACGGCGGCCGGAACCTCGTAGCCGAAGTCGGGGTCCTGCTCCCACCCGATCCGCTCGCGGGCCGAGAGCAAGCGGGCGATCAGACCGGGCTCGACGGGGGTCGCCCCCTCCCGGTCCTCGGGGCCAGCCACGTAGCCGTGCTTGATCGCGTAGATCGGAGCGGTCCCGTCGACCAAGGCCCGGAGCAGCGCGTTCGCGGTCGGGGCGCTCGCGTCGCGAGCGACGTGCTCGATCCAGAGCAGCACCGCGCTCGCCGCATCGACTCGCGCGAACGGGGCGAGCGTCCCCACTCCCCGGGTGTGGATCACGAGGAGCTCCCCGGCGGGAACGACTCCGTCGGCGCCGATCAACGCGCCCCCCGCCTCGGCGACGACCTGCAGCCACGGAGCGTCCCCGGTTGGCTTCGCACTCAGGTCGGGCGCTTCGGTCGCGTAGGGATCCGCCATCGGCGCGATAGGTTATTCGCCAGGAGGGGGGCGCGTTCGCAGGCTTCGGGGTTCACTGGAGCATGGATGCAGCAATCGAGACGCCAGAACGTCAGCCCCGAGCAGTCGCATCGACAACTGGTAGCAGTATTGCTACCGTCGTACCCATGGAGACTATCCCGCAGAAGGAGCTCAGGAACAACGTCGGTGAGGTACTCCGCCGCGCGGAGCAAGGAGCGCAGTTCACGATCACCGTGTCCGGCCGTCCGGTCGCCCGGCTCGGCCCCGTGGGACGGAAGCGCTGGGTTGCCGGGAACGAGCTGGCTCGGATCTGGCACACCCCGGCTCCCCAGGAGATGGAAGCAGACCTCGAGTCGATGCCGGCGACCGTCGCCGACCCCTTCGAGTGATGCGCTGCGTCCTCGACACCTCGGTGCTGATCTCCGCGGAGGGGCCCGAGGACACGGAGAGCGCGATCAGCGTCGTCTCGGTGATGGAGCTGCACTTCGGCGTCCTCGTCGCTTCCGATCCCGACGAGAGGGCGCGCCGGGTCCAGCGCCTTGCCGCGGTCGAGGCAACGTTCGATCCGATCGGACTGGACGTGGAGATCGCCCGCGAATGGGGTCGGCTTGCCGCCGCGGTCGTCGAGCGAGGCGGCCAACCCCGCCGCCGGGCGATGGATCTGGCGATCGCCGCCACGGCGATCGTCGAACGCGTCCCCCTGATGACCTACAACGCCTCGGACTTCGAGATCGTCAGCGACCTGGTTGAGATCGCTCGAACCTGAGAATGTGCTCAATACGGGCGCATTCGCAGGTCTGAGCGCTCGGGGACGCCTCCTCGACGGCGCCCCCGGAGCCCGCGCTCAGCCCGGGTTCTTCTTCGGGATCAGGACCGCGCGCTTGAACTCGGCTACCAGGGTGTCGTCCTGCTTGTAGACGCGGGTGTGGACCTTGACCACGCCGCGGTCGGGCTTGGACTTGGACTCGCGCACCTCTAGAACCTCGGACTCGCAGAAGAGCGTGTCGCCGTGGAAGACGGGGTTCGGGTGGCTGAGCTCCTCGGTCGCCAGGTTGGCGATCGCCTTGCCGGAGACGTCGCTGACAGACATGCCGAGCGCCAGCGAGTAGACGAGCGGGCCGACGACGACGTTCTGGCCCTGCTGGGACTCGCCCGCGTAGACGTCGTTGAGGTGCAGCGGATGGTGGTTCATCGTGATCAGGCAGAAGAGGTGGTCGTCCGACTCGGTCACGGTCTTCGCGGGCCAGTGCTTGTAGACGGCGCCGACCTCGAACTCCTCGAGGTAGCGCCCGTAGGCGTGCGCCCCCGAGGCCTCGCGCCCCGCCTGGTCGGTGATCAGCTCATGCGTTTCGTTCTCGCTCATCGATCCTCGCGTTGTGTTGTCGTTGACTGCTAAGTCCTCAGGCGCGCCCGAGCCTCCGGGCCCGCCGCCGACAGCGGATGCGGCCGCCGGTTCCTCGTGCCTGACGGCGCCTCAGCGAACCCGCTTCAGCTTGCCCCGCGCCTCGTGCTTGGCGATCACGCCACCGAGCAGCCTGACCACGGCGGGATCGCCGCCGATCCTGACCACGCCGTGCTCGTAGGCGGTGTGCCAGTGCGCGATCTCACCGTCGGCCAGATCGTTGAAGTCGGCTCGCGGCAGCGAGATCTCGAGCCGCGCGTCCTCGGGATCCTCCTTGCTGATCTCCGGACCCGGCGAGACCACGCGGAAGACCTGGACGTCCCCCCTCCCCTTCAACTCCAGCCGGACGACCAGCTTGAGCTTCTTCAGGGCCGGGATCTGCTCGGTGAACCGCTCGTAGGCGATCTTGATCAGATCTTGCGTGATCGAGGACATCGTCGCCTCCGGTTTCTCAGATCTTGTTCCGCTGCAGGAGCTTCTTGCCGATCACCATGCGCTGGATCTCCGAGGTCCCCTCGCCGATCAGCAGCAGCGGCGCGTCGCGGTAGAGGCGCTCGATCTCGTACTCCTTCGAGTAGCCGTAGCCGCCGTGGATGCGGAACGACTCCTCGACGCAGAAGCGACCTGTCTCCGAGGCCAGCAGCTTCGCCATCCCCGCCTCCAGATCGGAGCGCTGGCCGGCATCCTTCATCCGCGCCGCCTTCAGCGTGAGCAGGCGGGACGCCTCGATCTGCGTCGCCATGTCGGCGAGCTTGAACTGGATCGCCTGGTGCTGGGCGATCGGCTTGCCGAAGGTCTTGCGCTCCTGGCTGTAGCGGAGCGCCAGCTCCAGGGCGCGCTGGGCGATGCCGACGCCGCGGGCGGCGACGTTGACGCGGCCGACCTCGAGCG
>CAZXKG010000162.1:1724-4777 GCA_964641695.1 uncultured Conexibacter sp. | reverse complement strand
GTCCGCGCCGGCGTCGCCCCCGACCACCCCAAGATCAAGAACGTGATCCGGCGCTACGAGAAGACCGCCGGCCACGACGCCTACCGCTTCTTCGGCCACGTCACGGTCGGCCGGGACGTGAGCCCGGAGGAGCTCGCCCAGCGCTACCACGCGGTGATCTGGGCCTACGGGGCCTCCGCCGACCGGCGCCTCGGGATCCCCGGCGAGGACCTGGACGGATCGCATGCGGCCACCGAGTTCGTCGCCTGGTACAACGGCCACCCCGACTACGCCGAGCGCGAGTTCGACCTGAGTTGCGAGCGGGTCGTCGTGATCGGCAACGGCAACGTCGCCGCCGACGTCGCCCGGATGCTGGTGCTCCCGCGCGAGGAGCTGGACGCGACCGACACCGCCGACCACGCGATCGAGGCGATCGCCGACGCGGCGGTCCGCGAGGTGATCGTGCTCGGGCGGCGCGGCCCGGCGCAGGCGGCGTTCACCAACCCCGAGGTCCGCGAGCTCGGGGAGCTGACCCAGGCCGACGTGATCGTCGACCCCTCACAGACCGAGCTCGACGAGGCCAGCCGAGCCTTCCTCGACTCCGACGCCGCCGACGCGACCAACCAGAAGAACATCGAGAGCTTCACCGAGTTCGCCGCGCGCACTCCGGAGGGCAAGCCGAAGCGGGTCGAGCTGCGCTTCCTCCGCAGCCCGATCGAGATCGTCGGCGACGGCAAGGTCGAGAAGATCGTCGTCGGCGTCAACGAGCTGCGCCTCGGCGAGGATGGCGCGGTCCGCCCGCACGCGACCGGCGAGACCGAGGAGATCGAGTGCGGGCTGGTGCTGCGCTCGGTCGGCTACCTCGGCACCGGCATCGACGGCGTCCCCCACGACGCCCGCCGCGGCGTGATCCCCAACCAGCAGGGGCGGGTCGTGGACGAGGCGGGCGCCCACATCCCCGGTCAGTACGTGGTCGGCTGGATCAAGCGCGGCCCCAGCGGGGTCATCGGCACCAACAAGAAGGACGCCCAGGAGACGATCGGCCTGCTGATCGAGGATGCGCTGGCGGGCAACGTTCCCGACGTCGAGGAGAGCGACCGCGATTCACTCGCGCGCCTGCTCGACGGGCGCGACGTGCATTACGTCGAGTACGACGGCTGGAGCGCGATCGACGCCCTCGAGCAGCAGCGTGGCGAGCCACACGGACGTCCACGCGTGAAGCTGACCCGCTTCGAGGAGATGCTCGAGGCGGCCGGGCCTCCCCGCAGGAGGGACGATGGCGGCTGACCTCGCCGAGCTCGAGGGGATGATCGCCGCGGCGCTTCCGGGAGCGGCGGTCGAGGTCGTCGACGAGGGCGGCGGCGATCACCTGCGCGCGATCGTCACCGCGCCGCAGTTCGAGGGGATGAAGCGGATCGACCAGCATCGGTTGGTCCGGGCCGCGGTCAAGCCGCGGATGGACGACGGCACCATCCACGCGCTCTCGATCACCTCCTCCGCCCCCGCCGGCTGAGGACGAGACCCCTTCCGGCGGATCCCCTCGCCGTGCCAGCGTCCGTGCAGGTCGTGCCCGCATGGCTAATGGGTTCCGCCGGAGCTGTCGATAGTGGCGGCAGCGCCGAATCCGGATGGCGCCGAAGCAACGCCTTTGCCAGGAGGCAACCGAAGGCCGATGGCTCCAGATCTGCGACGAACCAGAAGGGCGGAGGGTCGTCTCCGCCTCGCCGAGGACCGGCACCCCGCGGGCGACGAAGCGTTCGCGCCGCTCGACGCTGCCACTTCGGCGCTGATCAGCGGATCCCCGGACGGCATCGCGGTGATCAACGGCGAGAGCGTGATCGTCGACTGGAACCCGGCCGCGGAGCGCCTCTTCGGGGCCAGCCGGGATGCGGCGGTCGGCCAGGAGCTGCCGGCTCTCCTCTTCCCCGCACACCTTCAGGACGCGGTTCGGGCCGTGCTGCTGCGCGAGCTGAACGAGCCGGACGACGGCCTCGCGCAGAGGCAGATCGAGCTCTGTGCCTATCGGACCGACGGACGCGAGATCCCGGTCGACATCGCCGCGACCGCGATCGGCGGCGGCGAGAACCCGCTCCTCGCCATCTACCTGCGCGACGCCTCCGAGCGCAGCGAGCGCGAGCGCGAGCTGCACGCGGATGCCCGGCGGCGCTCGGCCGTCCTCGACTTCGGACAGGTCGCGCTCGAGGGCATGCCGTTGGAGAACCTGCTCAAGCGCGCGCTCAACCTCGCGATCGACGAGCTCCAGGTCGACCGTTGCGACATCTGGGGCCGCTCCGAGGAGGACGGGATGCTCGAGATGAAGGCCGGGATCGGCTGGATGGGCGCCCCGCACCCGGTGCGGATCCCGCTCAGCACCAACAACCAGCCCGGCTACACGCTGCTCCGCGGGCAGGGGGCGATCGTCGTCGAGGACTTCCGGCGGGAGGGTCGTTTCAGCCCCGTCGGCCCACTCGACTCACCACCGATGCAGAGCGCGATCTCCGTCCGGATACCGGGGGGCGAGGGGGGCTTCGGCGTGCTCGTGGTCAGCTCCGAGGAGATCCGCCGCTTCGAGCTGAGCGACATCTCCCTGCTCGAGTCGCTGGCGCAGATGCTCGGCGCCGCGATCGAGCGAACGATCGTCAACGACGAGCTGGCGGACGCCGAGCAGCGGATCCGCACCCTGGTCGAGCGCCTGCCTTCGATCACCTACCGCGCCGGGCTCGGCACGGAAGGAGAGTGGCTGTTCATCTCGCCGCAGGTGGAGGAGGTACTCGGCTACTCGATCGACGAGTGGATGGCGGACAACGAGTTCTGGGAGAAGGTGATCCACCCCGAGGACCTGGCGCGAGTGATGGCCGAGGAGGAGGCCTGCGCGGCCGAGATGCGCCCGCTGGACATCGAGTACCGGATTCGGCGCAAGGACGGCGAGATGATCTGGGTCCGCGACCGCGCCTCGCTCGGCGAGGTCGACGAGAAGGGCGTGATGGTCGTCGAGGGGCTGATTACCGACGTCAGCGACCAGAAGGCCGCCGAGGAGCGTCTCCGCTACCTCGCCTCCCACGATGAGCTGACCG
>CAZXKG010000162.1:0-1714 GCA_964641695.1 uncultured Conexibacter sp. | reverse complement strand
CCGGGCTGCTCAACCGCCGCAGCTTCGAGACCGCGGCCGACGAGCTGATCTCCTCCGAGAACCTGGCGGGCGCGCGCGGCGCCCTGGTCCTGGTCGACATCGACCACCTGAAGCGGGTCAACGACACGCTCGGCCGCAGCACCGGTGACCGCGTGATCGTCGAGATCAGCCGCCTGATCGCGGACGAGGTCTCGCCGGGGAACCTGCTCGGGCGCCTCGACAGCGACGAGTTCGGGATCTTCGTCCCCGGCGTCGGCGAGGCCCAGGCGCTCGAGCGCGCGAACAGCATCCTCGCCTCGATCCGCAAGCGGCCCGGGGCCGCGGCGCTGACCGCGAGCGTCGGCGTCGCCCTGGTCGACCGCAGCATGGGCGTCAGCGCCACCGACCTGCTCACCGCCGCCGACATCGCCCTCCACCAGGCGAAGGAGGCGGGACGCGACCGGGCGGTCGTCTTCACCGGCGAGGACCAGAGCAAGCTCGAGTGGGTGGGACACGTGAGGAAGACGATCGAGGAGGAGAAGCTCGTCCTCTTCTCCCAGCCGATCGTCGATCTCGACACCGGCAGGCCGTGGGCATCGGAGCTGCTCGTGAGGATGCTCGATCCAACGACCGGAAAGCCGATCAACGCCGGCGACTTCGTGCCGACGGCGGAGCGGTTCGGGCTGATCCGGAACCTCGACCGCTGGGTCGTCAGGCAGGCGCTCGATCTGATCGTCGAGGGCAAGCACGTGAGCGCGAACATCTCGGCCGCGTCGATCGGCGATCAGGGCATCACCGAGCTCGTCCGCGAGGGTCTCGAGCGCAACGGCGCGGATCCGGCGCTGCTCACCTTCGAGATCACCGAGACGGCGGCGACGCCGGCGATCGAGTCGCTGATGGACTTCACCGGGCGGGTGACCAAGCTCGGCTGCGGCCTCTCGCTGGACGACGTCGGCACCGGGTTCGGCTCGCTGACCTACCTCCGACACCTGCCCTTCACCGAGCTCAAGATCGACATGCAGTTCGTCCACGGCATGCGCGAGTCGGACGCCGACGCGCGGATCATCGAGTCGCTGGTCGACATCGCCCGAGGCCTCGGCATGCGGACGGTGGCCGAGGGCGTCGACGACCCCGCCTTGATCGAGCCCCTGCGCCAGATGGGCGTCGACTACGCCCAGGGCTACCTGTTCGGTCGCCCAGCTCCGGTCGAGTAGGGCCGAGCGCCCCCACCGCCTAATCTGTCGGGTGCACTTTCGAACCCTGAGGAAGGAACGCAGAGATGGCGGCAAATCCGGAGCTACGTACGCAGCTCGAGCAGGCGATCAGCAGCAACGACGTGCTTCTGCTGATGAAGGGGACCCCCGAGGCCCCGCGCTGTGGGTTCTCGGGCAAGGCCGTCGGCATGCTGGACCTGCTGGGAATCGAGTACGGCGCGATCGACGTCCTCCCCGTCCTGCAGCCCCTACGCGAGGTGACCGCTGAGATCTCCGACTGGGAGACCTTCCCGCAGCTCTACGTCAACGGCGAGCTGCTCGGAGGCTGCGACCTGATGGAGGAGATGTTCGAGAACGGCGAGCTGGCGGAGACGCTCGGAGTCGAGCAGCCGGAGCCGATCACGGGTTCGGCGCCGCAGCAGGGCGAAGATGCTCCGTACCAGAGCCCGCCTATGAAGCTGGGTTAGATACCTGCCGGGCAGATCCTCCGCTTCGCGTCCGGTCTGCCCGGTTGCTCGGTG
>CAZXKG010000161.1:0-4779 GCA_964641695.1 uncultured Conexibacter sp. | reverse complement strand
CGCCCGCAGGCCACGGTAGATCGAGAAGGCCTCGACCGGGCAGGGGGCGCTGAAGCGCTGCGAGGGGACGACCTGGAACGCGTCGCCCGCATGGACGTACTCGACGATCCGCGCGACGTTGGATTCGAACTGCTCGCGCGTCATGTTCGACGTGAACTCCACCGCGGTCCCGCCCTCGACGTCGCCACGCTCCTCCGCGGCGGCGTGACGGGGGTCGATCGGGATCGGGCCGCGCAGCCGCTCGCGGGTCACCTCGATCAGCTCGGCAGCGCGCTCGTAGGCGCCCTCGACGTCACCGTCGTGCAGCGAGGGGATCACCAGGGCGACGATCGAGATCTCGTGGCTGTGATGATCGAAGCAGACGATCAGCTCGCAGACCATCAGCGCCAGGTCCGGCAACCCCAGCGGGTCGGGGTTGGGGGGCCCCAGCGGCTCGACGGTGCGGACGAGGTCGTAGCCGAAGATCCCGACCGCGGCGCCTGGAAGCGGCAGCTCGTCGGCTCCGACCGGCTCGAACGCCCCGATCCGCTCGGCAACCGCCGCGTAGGGATCCGCAGCCGGGACGGTCCGGGTCGGCGCGGCGCGGAGATCGGCCGCGTCGTCCCCCTCCCACTCGAGCATCTCCCCATCCACCCAGCGAAGCAGGAGGCGGGGGCTGAAGCCGAGGAAGGAGTAGCGGGCGAGGCCGCCGCCCTGCTCGGCGGACTCGAGCAGGAAGCAGGGGCCGTCGTCGCGCAGCTTCAGCAACGCCGAGACGGGGGTGTCGGTGTCCTCTACGTAGGTGTGGACGAGCGGGATCACCGAGCCCTCGCGGGAGAGCTCGCGGGCTCGCTCGAGGGAGATCACGCCGTCGGCCATGGCGCCAGTCTAGGTGTCGTCGGAGGCGAGAATCGGCTCGTCGGCGACGAGCCTTGCGACATCGACTTCGATCATCGAAGGCAATGCCGCGAACCGGCTCAGCGGCGGCGGTCGATGAGGACGTCGAAGGCGGCACCGATCGGGACCCCCCGCGAGAGCATTCCGACCTCCATGTGGTAGAGCACGTCGGCGGCCTCCTCTGCGACCCGCTCGTCGGATTCGGAGGCGATCGCGCGGGCGACCTCGTCGGCCTCCTCGCGGATCTTCTCGCCGACGAGGTCGGGGTCCGAGAGCAGCTTGGACGTGTAGGAACCCTCGGGGCGCTCGGCGGCGCGCGCGCGCAGGGTGCGCTCCAACGCGGGCAGTGCCTCGTGGGTGACGGCGCTTGGGCGCTCGGCACCGTCGCCACGGACGTCGACCGCGCGGTGGAAGCAGGTGCGCTCACCCGTGTGGCAGGCGGGACCCGTGGGATCGACGAGCGCGAGCACGGCGTCGGCGTCGCAGTCGTAGCGGAGCTCCCGAACGCGCTGGACGTTCCCGGAGGTCGCGCCCTTGTGCCAGAGCTCGTTCCGTGAGCGGCTCCAGAGGTGCATCTCGCCGGTCTCGACCGTCCGCTCCAGTGCCTCACGGTTCGCGTAGGCGAGCATCAGCACCTCGCCGGTGACGGCGTCCTGGATCACGCAGGGGACGAGCCCTCGCTCATCGAAGTCGATCACGTCGATCACGGCGGGGAGTCTAGGCGTGCTCGCCCGCGAACTTCACCAGATCGTCCCGCGCGGGTCGAACTCACTCATCCGCCGGCCGCAAGTGACGAGCCGGATGCCCTCGATGCGGGCGCTCGCGTAGATGATCCGGTCCGACGCAACGCCCTGAAGTCCTCGTCGACCGGCACTCCGCTTCACTCGATCCCGAGCCGGTCCAGCAGGCCCTCGTCGCGGCGCCAGCGGGGGCGGACCTTGACCCGCAGATCGAGGTAGACGCGATCGCCGAGCTCGCGTTCGAGCTCGCGACGGGCCGCGGTGCCCACCTCGCGGATCATGCGGCCGCCCTTGCCGATCAGGATCGCCTTCTGGGAGTCGGTCTCGGCCCAGACGTCGGCGCGGACGTCGATCAACCCGTCCTCGCGCGCCGCCAGCGAGGAGACCTCGACCTCGACCGCGTGCGGGATCTCGTCCCGGGTCCGGCGCAGGATCTGCTCCGCGACTTCTAGATCACGGACCTCGCCCCCTCGATCACCCCGCCGCCGGCCAGTTCGGGTTCTGAATCGATCAGCTGGGTGGATTCAGCTTGTCGCAGCCTGACCAAGTGTCGTATATGTCCACAAAGCAAACATCGAAATCACCTGCGCCACCGTTGACCACGTCAGTGCCGGAGTTCGAGCCCCGGCCATCGACAAAGTCGGCTGGCCCGTTGGAGCCCTTCAGGACGTCGTTACCTTGGCCACCATCAATCGAATCATTGTCGTCATCCCCATTGACCGTGTCCCATCCCATTCGACCTTCAAGGTTGTCCGTCCCTTGGCCTCCTGAGATTGAATCGGCATCGGAGTCCCCGCCTATTGCGTCACCCCCGCCGTTACCCTCTAGATCGTCGTCTCCTTCACGCCCAAAGATCTCGTCTATACCTGCGAAGCCGTTGATGATGTCTCGGTGTTCATGCCCTCCGAGCTGATCAGGCCCGTTAGTACCGTTCTGTGTCCAAACGTGGCTCAATGATGGTGCGACAACACACAGAAAAACGCCAACCATCATTCCGAGCCCCACCCACTGCCTGCTCATTTGGAGTGCAGCTCCTCAGCCATGCGCCTGTATCCCTCGGGCGTTACTGCGTTCTCAAGCAGAGCATCAGTCTCTGCCTTGACTTCTGGATCTGGCCCTCCTAGAGGTTCTAATTGCTGCTGAATCTCAGCAATTGCTTCAGGGTCAGCCTCATCGCCCCAGCTTTCCATCCCACTGAGAATCTTGGTGAGTCCCTCACGTCGAAGCTGTGCGCCCTCCTCGGAGAGCGAAACCCCATCGACACCAGGCTCCTCGGAGATGCTGCCAAGTGCGAGCCCCACGGGAACGGCAATCGCCACAGCGATGATTACTCCAACGAAGAAACTGACACCTCGTCGAGCAAACATAGTTACCCCCCTTTTCGAAGATCTAGACGTAAAGCGGCTATTACGCTATCAGATTCCAACGGGCCTCTTCACTCGATCCCGAGACGGTCCAGCAGGCCCTCGTCGCGGCGCCAGCGGGGGCGGACCTTGACCCGCAGATCGAGGTAGACGCGATCGCCGAGCTCGCGTTCGAGCTCGCGACGGGCCGCGGTGCCCACCTCGCGGATCATGCGGCCGCCCTTGCCGATCAGGATCGCCTTCTGGGAGTCGGTCTCGGCCCAGACGTCGGCGCGGACGTCGATCAACCCGTCCTCGCGCGCCGCCAGCGAGGAGACCTCGACCTCGACCGCGTGCGGGATCTCGTCCCGGGTCCGGCGCAGGATCTGCTCACGGATCAGCTCGGCGAGATGGACCTCGCTGGGCAGGTCGGAGCGGTCGCCGATCGGGTAGAGCAGCGGCCCCTCGGGCATCAGGTCGGCGAGCTTCTCGTCCAACTCCTCCAGGCCCGTACCCCGACGGGCGCTGATCGGGAAGACCTCGTCGACGATCTCGAACTCGGCCGCAGCCGTCAGCACCGCGACCAGCTCGGGATGCTTGACCCGGTCGATCTTGTTGACCGCGCAGATCACCGGGCACTTCGGCCCGGCGGCCAGCAGCGTCTGGGCGATGAACCGGTCACCGGGGCCGATCCCCTGCTCGGCGTTGATCACGAAGACGATCGCGTCGGAGTCGACCAACTGGCGCTCGACCCGCCGCTGCATCCGCTCGGTGAGGACGTCCCGCGGCTTCTGCACTCCCGGGAGGTCGACGAAGATCATCTGCCAGGACGCGTCGGGCGCGGTGGCGACCCCTCGCACCGCGCGGCGAGTGGTCTGCGGTCGGTCGGAGACGATCGCGACCTTCTCGCCGACCAGCGCGTTGGTCAAGGTCGACTTGCCGACGTTCGGCCTGCCGGCAAGCCCGACGAACCCGCTCCGGGTCGGGCCCGCCTCGGGCAGGCCGGCGATCACCTGCTCCTGCAGGGCGAGCATCTCGCCGTCGTCGGTCTCGTGGTCGTAGCCGCAGAGATGGAGGACGCCGTGGACGGTGGCCTCGACCACGTCCGCGGTGTGCTCGGGGCAGATCAGGACGTCGCCGAGCTCGCGGGGTCCGACCGCGTCCGCGATCCCGTCGAGTGGGAACGAGAGGACGTCCGTCGGCTCGTCCTCGTCCCGATGCTCCCGGTTGAGCTCGTGGATCCGACCCTCGTCGACCAGCTCGACCGAGAGGTGACCGTCCTCGACCCCCGCGGCCGCCAACGCCGCCTGGGCTGCCGGGCGCAGCTCACGCGGGACGTCTTCCAGGTCGAAGCTCAAACCCGGTCGCCGCCGGGATCGTCGCCGACCGCTCGCCGGCCGCGCTCAGGGGAGGGACCGTCGTCGCCGTAGGCCGCGTACGCAGCGACGATCCGCTGCACGAGACGATGGCGGACGACGTCCGAGTCGCCGAAGCGGATGAACTCGATGTCCTCCACGGGCGCCAGGATCTCGCCGACGACGACCAGACCGGAGCGCTGCGAATGCGGCAGGTCGATCTGGGTGACGTCGCCGGTGACGACCATCTTCGAGCCGAAGCCGAGCCTGGTCAGGAACATCTTCATCTGCTCGGGCGTCGTGTTCTGGGCCTCGTCGAGGATCACGAAGGAATCGTTGAGCGACCGGCCGCGCATGAACGCCAGGGGCGCGACCTCGATCACGCCGCGCTCGAAGTACTCGGTGACCCGATCGGGGTCGAGCATGTCGTAGAGGGCGTCGAAGAGCGGCCGCAGGTAGGGGTCG
>CAZXKG010000160.1:0-4809 GCA_964641695.1 uncultured Conexibacter sp. | reverse complement strand
AAGCCGTAACCGGGATGGATCGCGTCGGCGCCGGTCAGCCGGGCGGCGCGCAGGACCTTCTCGACATCCAGGTAGGTGTCGGTCGCCGCCGAGCCGCCGAGCGGGATCGCCTCGTCGGCCTCCCCCACGTACGGGGCGTCCGCGTCGGGCTCGGAGAACACCGCCACCGAGGCGAGGCCCGCCCGCCGGCAGGCGACGAGGACTCGCCGGGCGATCTCGCCGCGGTTGGCGATCAGGACCTTGGCGAACGGCGTCGGCGCCCCCGCGGAGGGGCCGGCGCCGTCGGCGACGACTGCGGTCTTGGCGTCGGAGTCAGCCACCACTACATCCTGAAGACGCCGAAGTTGCCGGATCCCGAGACCTCGCGGGAGAGCGCCGCCGAGAGCGCCATGCCGAGGACGGTGCGCGTGTCGCGCGGGTCGATGATCCCGTCGTCCCAGAGCTCACCGCTGGCGACGAAGGCATCGGACTCGTTCTCGATCTGCTCCTCGACCGCCTTCGTCCCGGCCGCGAGCGCTTCCTCGTCGATCTCGATCCCGCGGCGCTCGGCCCCGGCCCGCATCACGATCTCCATCACCCCGGCAAGCTGCTTGGGCCCCATCACCGCGGTCTTGTGGTTGGGCCAGCTGAAGATGAAGCGCGGCTCGAAGCTGCGCCCGCACATGCCGTAGTTGCCGGCGCCGTAGGAGCCGCCCATCATCAGGGTCAGCTTCGGCACCCCGGCGTTGGCGACGGCGTTGATCATCTTCGCCCCCGCCTTGACGATGCCGCGTTGCTCGTAGGCCTCGCCGACGATGTAGCCGGTCGTGTTCTGGAGGAAGAGCAGCGGCGTGTCGACGCGGTCGGCGAGCTGGATGAAGTGGGCGGCCTTCTCGGCGTCCTCGTTGAAGATCACGCCGTTGTTGGCGAGGATCGCGACCGGCCAGCCGTGCAGCTCCGCCCAGCCGGTGACGAGCTGCGGCCCGTAGGCGGGCTTGAACTCGTCGAAGCGCGAGCCGTCGACGACGCGGGCGATCACCTCGCGGGCGTCGAAGGGGATGCGCAGGTCGTGGGAGGCGATGCCGAGCAGCTCCTCGGGGTCGTGCACCGGCCCCGCGCCGGTCCCTCGTGGTTGCGGCCCCTGCTTGCGCCAGTTCAGGTTGCGGACGATCTCGCGGCCGATCCGGGCGGCGTCGGGCTCGTCGACGGCGGTGAACTCGGAGACGCCGGAGACGCGAGCGTGCATGTCGGCGCCGCCCAAGGCCTCATCCTCCGCCTCCTCCCCGGTCGCCATCTTCACCAGCGGCGGACCGCCGAGGAAGACGAGCCCCTGCTCGCGGACCATGACTACGTAGTCGGAGAGGCCGGGGAGGTAGGCGCCGCCGGCGGTCGAGTTGCCGGTGACCAGCGCGATCGTCGGGATGCCGTCGGCCGACGCCCTGGTCAGGTTGCGGAAGTTGGCGCCGCCGGGGACGAATATCTCCTTCTGCCGGGGAAGGTCGGCGCCGCCGGACTCGACGAAGCCGACCATCGGCAGCCGGTTGGCGATCGCGAGCTCCTGGGCGCGCAGGTTCTTGCGCAGCGTGTAGGGGTTCGAGGTGCCGCCGCGGACGGTCGGGTCGGAGGCGCCGACCATGCACTCCACCCCCTCCACCACGCCGACGCCGTTCACCTGCGAGGCGCCGACCTCGTACTCGGACCCGTAGGCGCAGAGGGCGCCGATCTCGAGGAAGGGCGAATCGCGGTCGAGCAGGAGCTCGATCCGCTCGCGGGGCATCAGCCGGCCCCGCGAGTGATGGCGCTCGATCCGCTTCTCGCCGCCGCCGAGGCGCGCCTTGGCCTGCTCGTCCTCGAGCTTGGCGAGGCGCTCGAGCATTCGCTCGCGATTTTCCGCGTACGTCTCCGAGCGCGTGTCTATGCGGGATCCGAGTACCGGCAAAGTAGGAAGTAGAACTTACTACTTTCTACTCTCGAGGGGCCATCCGGCTGTCGAAAGCGCAGTCCCGCACCCGGTCCGGCGCTCGCGACCGGGCACCCTCCTGGTGGCGGATCGCTACCTTCGAGCCCGTGAGCGTCGCGGATCCATCCCCCGAGCCACCCGAGCTCCCGTTCGAGGCCCCGCACTCGCGCCTCGCGATCCTCCTGCGCTTGCTCGCGGCGTTCGCGATCGCCGGGATCGCCTTCGGCGCCCACCTCCTCTGGCTCGACGACTCCCCCGCCCAGGACCGACATGGGGCGAAGGTCCACAAGATCAACTTCCCGAGCGAGCTGATGAAGCGGGAGATGCCGGTCCGCGTCGTCGTGCCCAAGGGCGCCCAGGACCGCAAGAACCGGTCGATGGTCGTCTTCCTCCACGGCCGCGGCGAGAGCTCGCGCACCTACCTCACCGACGAGATGTTCGAGGCGCTCTCCGAGCAGCGGCGCCGAGCCCCGGTGATGGCGTTCCCCTCCGGCGGCGGCTCCTCCTACTGGCACGATCGCGAGAGCGGGCCCTGGGCGTCGTACATCCTCGAGGAGCTGATCCCGAAGCTGACGAAGCGCTTCCGGGTCGACCCCGGGAGGATCGCGATCGGCGGGATCTCGATGGGTGGCTACGGCGCCTTCAACATCGCCCGCAGCGCTCCGGGCCGCTTCTGCGCGGTCGGTGGGCACTCGCCGGCGATCTGGGTGTCGGCCGGCGACGCCGCCGACGGCGCCTTCGACGACGCGGCCGACTTCGAGCGCAACGACCTGATCTCGATCGCGAGGTCGATGCCGAACCCGTTCGCCGGGCCGCAGCTCTGGCTGGACGCCGGCGACCGGGACCCGTTCCTCGAGGCCGACCAGGAGTTCGAGGCGGCGCTGCGCGGGGATGGCCTGCGACCGATCGCCAGCTATCCCGAGGGACGGCACGAGCGCGCCTACTGGAACGAACGCTGGCCCGACTACCTCGGCTTCTACGTCCGCTCGCTGGGCAGTTGCGAGGTCGATCTCACCCCCGTCTCCGGCTCAGGGCCGAAGCGGCAGGCGGTCAGCGACAGCTCTTCCCCTCGCAAGCCTGGAGGCGGGCGAGACGATCAGGGAGCCGGCCGAGAGCGGCCTTGACGCGCGGGTCGTCCGCGCCCGGCGATCCCGCGAAGGCCAGGTTCCGGAGCTGATGGGGGTCGGCCCTCCCGGTCAACCCGCCGCCCAGGTCGTAGAGCTCGACCCCGGTGACGTCGCAGGCTCCCTCGGCGCCCTCCTCGAGGTGCTCGATGTAGACCAGCTCGGGAGTGCGCAGGCCGGCGTAGTTGCAGGGCGTCCGCCCCTGCCCACCCTCGATCAGCACCGCCTTGCGGGCCTTCAACTCGGGAGTCGGCTTGCCGGCGAGGAGCTTGGTCAGCGAGATGCCGTCGAGATCGCGGCAGTTGCCGGGGCGGGCGCATGGCTTCGCCTTGGCGACGTCGAGGATGGTCGGCGCCAGGTCCACGTTCGAGGTCAGCACGCCGGCGTGCTGACCCGCGGGTCCCGAGGAGCCGAGCACCTTCTTCCCGGCGTAGACCGCGAGCGGCATCCGGATCCCCTCCTCGTAGGGGACGTTCTTGCCGCTGATCCGATGCTCGCCGAGGAAGAAGCCGTTGTCGGAGGTGAAGAAGATCAGGGTGTTGTCGAGCTCGCCCGTCCGCCTCAGGGTCTTGATCAGCTCGGCGTTGCTGCGGTCGACGCCGAGGAGCGAGGCGAGGCGGCAGCGATGAGTCAGCTCGAGCCGGTCGATCTTCGCCTTGCTCATCTTCTCTCGCTGGACGGCGGCCGGCCTGTCGGAGACGTCGGTGGAGTTGAAGGCGGGGCCGCGCGGCAGGCGCTCGCCCTTGTAGGCGCGGGCGTCGGTGGGCGCCGGCACCACGAGGTCGCTGCACGGCCCCGGGCTCGATCCCGCCCCGTGATGGGGGGCGAGATGGTTGATCGTCATGTAGAGCGGTCGCGGGCGCTTCGCCTGGCGTTCGATCAGATCGGTCGCCTGACGGGTGACGATGTTCGTGTAGTAGTCGCGCGAGCGGTTCCCGAAGCTGACCTTCTCCCCGTTGATCGCCATCTCGACCCCGAAGTAGCGGGGGGAGAACGTCGCGTACCACTCGTCGATCCCGGGCGGCGCCTGCAGTGAATCCGCCACGCCGCGCTCGTAGCCCTGCAGGTACTTGCCCACCCAGGCGGTCCGGTAGCCGGCGTTCCGCATCCAGACGCTGAGCGTGTTGCGCTTGCCGTCCAGCTTCGAGTAGCCGCGGCGGTTGGCGTAGACGCCGTCGTTGTGGGGATAGGCGCCGGTCAGGTACGTGGCGCGGGAGGGACAGCAGAGCGGGGTGGCGACGACGAAGTCGTCGAGCACGGTGCCGCGGTCGGCGATCAGGTCGAAGGTCCGCGGCATGTACCGCCGCTTGAACTCGCTGCGGTTCTGGTCGTCGGTGTAGATGAAGATCACGTTCGGCAGATCGGCGGCGCGCTTCGCCGAGACCGGGTCCGGCCTCGGGTCGTCCCGCTTCTTCACGCGCTCGCCGCCCGAATCGCTGCCGCAGGCGATCAGGCCCGCGACGAGGAGCAGTACGGCGGCGGCGCCTGCCAACGCAAACCGCTTCATGAGACCGCCGAGAGTACCCGGTCGGGATCTCGGACCCGTCCGCCTCGCCACCTAGCATCGCCCCGGAATCTGGACGAACGCGCTCCCTGAACGCCCTTATTGGAGGGATTCCCTTTGGCATCACTGATCACATTCGACGAGGCGCTCGCGCTGGGCGCCCTCGAAGATCACGACGAGATCGGTGAGCTCGTCGAGCGGGCCTGGCAGGTCCGCCAGGACAACTTCGGCGATTCCACCGA
>CAZXKG010000159.1:0-4836 GCA_964641695.1 uncultured Conexibacter sp. | reverse complement strand
TCCGCAGCAGCTGCTTGCGGTAGTTCCACTCGTAGAGGGCCTTCGACTCGTCGAGACCCTCGTAGCACTGGAGGCGGATCAGCTCCCGTCCGGTCGCCCGCGAGAGGGCCTTGGCCAGCTCGGTCTTCCCGACCCCTGCGGGACCCTCGACGAGGACCGGCTTTCCCATCCGCTGGGCGAGGTGGGAGACGAGCACCGCGGCGTCGTCGGCGAGGTAACCCGCGCCGGCGAGGGCGTCGCGGGTCTCGTCGATTCCGCGATCGGGACCGATTCCGCGTTCTGCGCTACCTGCCGTCAGCGATGAAGAGCTCTGGCTCACCGGCGTTCGATGATAATGGCGCCGTGTCGCTCGCATCCTCGAACGGGCAGGTGATCGAGGCGCTGCTGACGGCGGTCGTCGGGGCGCTCTCGGAGAACGCGGGTCCCTACGCGCTGCTGATCGGCGTCGGCTTCCTGATCGCCGTCTACGCGCATCTCGCGAAGATGCCGCGTCTGCTCGCGTTCGGGATCCTCTTCGTCCTGCTCAGCTCCCTGCTCGCGATTCTCGTCTCCTTCACGCTCGACGGCGGCGGCGGCCCGCAGGTCAAACCGTGAGCTGGACGTAGCGGGTAGGCTCGCAAGGAATCTTGCAAAGCCGGTCTGGACCGGGGTTGGGCCAGCCGGCGCGGTCGAGGAGGACGACTTGGAGGAACGGGCAATCGATCCGGACGTTGAGCTGGCGGGAGGCGCCTCGGTCACCGACGACATCGACCAGGTGCGCCGCGAGAACGTCGAAACGCTGGCGGAGGAAACCCGCAGGCTCGCCCACGAGGCTCGAGCCGCGGCGCTGCGCGCGTCCGGTGCCGAGTCGATCGCCCGCCGCGCGATCGCCGACCGCGACGAGGCTCGCGAGCGCGCCGCGAAGGCCGAAGAGGCAGCGAAGGGGGCGGAGGCCGAGACCGCGCGGGTGAAGGTCTCCGAGCGCGAGCGCTACGAGAAGCAGCTCGCCGCCGACCGCGAGCGGCTCAAGGAGCAGGCCGGCAAGAAGGTCCAGGAGGCCGTGCAGGCGATGCGCAAGCAGGGCGCCGAGGAGCTGAAGTCCGAGCTCTTGCGCCGCAAGCAGGAGCTCGAGGAGCGGATCGAGGTCCGCGGCCGCAAGGCGGAGACCGACATCGAGGCTCGCCGCCTGCGCCTCGAGGAGGGCATCGAGAACCGCGTCCGCGAGCTCGACGCCCGGATCGCCGCCCGCGAGGACACCTTCGAGGAGGAGCTCGATCGCGCCCGTGCCGAGATCCGCCGCCAGGTCGAGAGCGAGGCCACTGCCCGCAAGGACGCCGAGCGCCGCCTCGCCGTCGCCGAGGCGCGAATCGGCAAGCTCGCCGACCGGCTCGCCGAGGAGGCCGCACTGCGGGCGAAGGCCGAGGCCGAGCGGCGACTGGCGACCGAGGCCGAGCGCCTCAAGCGCGAGGCCGAGGCGAACGCCATCAAGGCGCGCGAACGCGCCGCCAAGGAAGCCGAGGCGGAGGCGATCCGCGCCGCCAAGGAGGCCGAGAACCAGGCCCGCGAACGTCGCAAGGAGCTCGAGTACGAGCTCCGCCGTCGCGCCGTCACCGAGGCATCGGCGGCCGCCGAGCAGGCCAGGCGCGAGGCTCTGGGCTAGCGAGGCACCTGAGGGGTCTGGTGGGCTGCGTTCGGTGACGGCGGAGCGGCGCAGATGCGCCCACCCGCAGTGGCTAGCGGCCCAGCCGCCCGCCTTCGCCCGCCCGCATCCGTCTGATCGCGCGCATCTCCTCCAGCTCGTCGGCCTGCTCGACCGATGCTGGGCCGGGGAGTACGCGGGTCGCGAGCGGTCGCTCCTCGGCGACGCCACCCGTTCCCGGCTCCACCCGGAATCCCCTCGCTGTCTCGCGTGAGCTGACGATCTCGGCCACGTGACCGTCGCGGATCAGGGCCGCCACATGGTCGTCCAGGGCGAGTCCGGCGGGGATCGTCCTCGCGCCGACCGCCCGTCGGTAGGCGGCGCGGCGCTCGGGATCCTCCGAGTAGTGGACGCAGTGGGAGCCGCCCATCAGGCCGAGTCCCTCGACCACGGCCGGCGCGCCGCTCCCCTTCGAGACGCCCTGCTCGAACCAGCACATCGAGCCGGCGCTGTAGCCGCAGAGCAGCACCCCGCGACGATGGGCCTCGCGCATGATCTGATCGATCCCGTGCGCCCGCCAGAGCGCCAGCAGGTTGACCATGCTGCCGCCGGTCACGTAGATGATGTCCTGGGCCAGCAGGTGCGCTTCGAGGTCGATGGGCTCGTCGCCCAACCGGAAGAGCGAGATCGCGGACGGGATGCAGCCGCGCCGTGTCATCGAGCTTCGGAACGCGCTGATCTGCTCATGGGGGTCGCCACTCGCCGTCGGCAGCAGGCAGATCCTCACCTCGTCCTTGCCGGCGAGTCCGACCAGGTAGTCGTGGAGCGCCTCGTTCTCCGGGCGCATCGAGAACTCGGCGCCCCCGATCGCGACGATCGCCCCACTCATCTGGCGCGGCGGCGGTGAGCAGGATGCGTCGAGTGGCTCATTGCTGGCGATCGTTCGTCGGGTAGGTGCCACTCGGTGCGACCGCTCAGGCAACGGCGTGGAGTTGGGCGCTCTCCGCGTCTTCTTCGTCCGCCTCGAGCTCCGGTGGGCCCGTATCGCCGAGGTACCGCGTCGGCAGGGGGTGCTCGACGACCGCGTCGCCCAGATCCCCGACGCACCACGCGCGCGCTTTCGGTCGCGAGGCGACCGCGCCGAGGAGCCGCGGCCCGCTGAAGTGGAGCGCCGCGCCGTCCTCGGCCGCGTAGCCCGGGCACATCCCCCGGGCGAGCATCCCGTGGTAGGCAGCCTTCGGTCCCTGCTCGGACCCGTAGTGCACGCAGTTGCTCCATGGCAGCAGACCCAGTCCGCGGACCCGCAGCACCTCACCGTGGAAGGACGTCACGCCCTCCGAGTACCAGCAGAGCGACCCGGCGCTGAGCCCGCAGAGGATCACCCCGCGGCGCCAGGCCTCAGCAAGGATGTTGTCGACGCCGTGCGCGCGCCAGGTTCCAAGCAGGCTGAGGACGCTGCCGCCGCCGACGTAGATCAGATCCTGGGAGAGCAGGTGCTCGCGCAGGTCGTCGGCGCCGCGATCCCGCCGGAACAGGGAGATGTGCGACGGCTCGCACCTCTCACCCGAGAAGGCCCGGTAGAAGCGGACGACGTAGTGGTCGGCGTCGCCGCTGGCGGTCGGGACGAAGCAGACCCGGGGCCGTTCCCTGCGCTGTGAGGCGACGGAGAGGACGTAGTCGTCGAGGAGCGGATTGCCGGCCTCCATCGAGAAGCCACCCCCGCCGAAGGCGATGATCTGGCGTTCGTCCGGCGCCGGGAAGTCGACCACCTGCGCTTGCTCTCTCATCGCGTTCTCCTCTCGTGCGGTGGGCGCGGGACGCCCGCGACCTTCAAGCAGGAAGGCCGCCGGGCGGGCCGGCTCCCTCTACCAACGAGCCGGCCCGCCGCGACGTGCCACCTGGTTCCTCGCCGCCCCTAGCCGGCAGGAACCTCGCTTCCCTCGTGCGCCTGCAGGACGTCGCCGCCCTCCTCGCCGGTGCGGATGCGAATCGCCTCCTCGACCGGCAGCACGAAGATCTTCCCGTCGCCGATCGAGCCGGTCCTCGCGTGCTTGAGGATCGTCTCGACGACGAGATCCTTCTCGCTGTCGTCGACCACGCACTCGATCTTGAGCTTCGGTCGTACGTTGACCGTCAGGCTCGCGCCGCGGTAGTGCTCGACCACCCCCTTCTGGCGACCCGAGCCCTTCACCTCGGTGATCGACAGGGAGGGGATGCCCCGCTCGAGCAGCTCACTGCGAATCGGCTCGAACGCCTCGTGGCGGATGTATGCCTCGATCTTCTTCATCTGGTTCACCTCCTCCTAGCTCGATGTCTGACTGGCCGGAGTGGCTATCGGTGTGCCCGCCACGTTCGGCTGGTACTGGGTCGATGTCGGGTACTCCTCACGCGGGATGAACGACTCCGGATAGCCGTACATGCCGTGCGTGGAGATATCGAGCCCGGCGGTCTCCTCTTCCTCGGACACCCGTAGCCCGATCGTCCCCTTGATGATGGCGAACACCACGTAGGAGGCGGCGAGCACGAATGTGAACGTCAGGGCGACGGCCAGCGCCTGGACGCCGAGCTGGCCGAGGGTCCCGGCGAAGCCACCGTCCTTGATCCCGTAGAAGATGCCCGGCGAGGCACCCTCGACGATCAGCCGCGGCGAGGCGAAGACGCCGACCGCGAGCGTTCCCCAGATCCCGGCCATGCCGTGAGCGGAGAGGGCGCCGACCGGGTCGTCGAGATAACGCTCGATGATCAGGACGCTGTAGACGACCAGGACGCCGGCGATCAGGCCGATGATCGGGGCCGCCCAGTACTCGACGAACCCGGCGCCGGCGGTGATCCCGACCAGGCCGGCGATCGCGCCGTTGCCGGCCATGCCGACGTCGAGTGTCTTCGTCTTCATGTAGACGGCGAGCAGGGCGCCGACCACGCCGGCGGCCGCGGCGAGCTGGGTGTTCAGCATGACCTCGCCGAAGAAGGCGTCGGCGGTGCCGAAGGTCGAGCCGCCGTTGAACCCGAACCAGCCGATCCAGAGGATCAGCACTCCGAGGCCGACGATCGGCATCGAGTGGCCGGGGATCGCGCGAGGCGTTCCGTCGGCCGCGTACTTGCCCTTGCGGGAGCCGAGCAGCAGCAGGCACGCCAGGCCCGCGACCGCACCGGTGAGGTGGACGACCGACGATCCGGCGAAGTCCATCACCGGCTTGCCGCCGATGTCGGAGAGGATG
>CAZXKG010000158.1:0-4853 GCA_964641695.1 uncultured Conexibacter sp. | reverse complement strand
GGCGTCGCCTTCGTTGAAGGAGAGCTTGGCGTTCAGGGGTGGGTGGGCGTTGGGCTTGGTGTTCTGCTTGGCCTTGCCGAAGGAGAGGTTGAGCTTGGGGCGGAAGCCGAGCGTCGCGCAGTTGACCGCCGTGAACCGGTTGGTTAACGCGACCTGCCCGCCTCCGTAGCTCTCGATGTCTGCGCTGAGCTGCTGGGGAGCGCAGTTCGTCGGGTTGAGCATGAACTCATCGCGATCCATGATCACCCTGACCTCGCGGAGCTCGACGATGATTCCCTTGAGGATGCGCGGCAGCGCGTCGGGGATCACCTGGGTCGTGGTGCCGTCCGCTGCGATCAGGCGGGACTGGTCGATCTCGGCTGTGATCTGCGCGGTGCGCGGGTCGACGTGCAGGCCACCGCGGACCACGACCTTGCCGAGGTCGAACGGACCTGCTTGGGCGGGAACCTCGATCGCCAAGCCGTAGGGAGCGTCTGGGCCGGTGTCTTGGCCGTAGGGGCCGGTCAGGTAGACGCCGGTGGGGTCCTTGCCTTCCTGTGGCAGCCAGACCGGAGAGCTGCCGGCTCCGGCGGAGAGCTGGACGTGACCGATGCGGGACCCTTGCGGGCAGCTCCCCTTGTTCGCGTCCGCGTCGCTGCAGAGCGGGATCGAGGCGATCTTGCCGGTCAGGCCCTCGGGAAGGGTGACCGACTTGATCAGCTTCAGCTCCTGGTCCCCGTCGGGGCGGATCACAGTGATCGAGAAGGGCGAGAAGGCGCCTGCCTGCGGGCTCGCCGAGCCCGCTCGCATCTGCGGATCGAAGCCCTTCTCGCCGCAGCCTTCGTCGATCGTCATCGGCGAGCTCAGATCGACCGACTGACCGGCCCACGAGGTGAAGGTGGACTCGGTCTCATACTCACCGCAGGAGGGGTTGATCAGCGGAGCGCGCTGGCCTCCCTTGAAGGTGAGGGTCATCCGCTCCAGCGGCAGGTCGGGGTTGTCGAGGAACCTCGCCGTGATCCGGCCTGTATCTGCGTCGACCGCGATCCGGCCTTCGAGCTTGATCTTCACCCCGGAGGCGGTGCCGACCAGGAAGATCCGGTACATCTGGCCGGACTCGGGGTCGTCTGAGAGCTGCTCGGCGCTGAAGATCTCGGCCTTGACCGGATCGTCGAGCACGGGGCTCTCGAGGCTTGCCTCGCCGATCTTGGACTGCGGGGAGCACTTCTCCTGCTCAGCCGTGTGGATCTCCAGCTGCTCGTCGGTGCAGACGTGCAGGCCGCCCGCGAAGGAGGGGTTGAGCCTGACGCCTTCAGGCAACGTCACCTCGGCGTCTTTGAGGTTGGGGGTGCGCGGGTCTGCGGGGCCCGTGCGTTGACCCAGCTGCAGGGTCGCCTTGTAGGCGGAGGGGACTCCGGCCCTCTTCGAGGTCGGGGTCATCTCGAAGGCGGGGGAGAAGAGCAGCTCCTCGCAGCCCTCCGGGGTTCCCGCTGAAGCGTTGAGCGGGTCGAGCAGGGTTCGGTACTGCCAGGAGGCGATGTGCATCGTCGTCACCGAGTCCTGATCGCAGCGGGCGGGGACCGAGGTGAAGCGCTTGCGGGGGGTGGAGGCCGGCATCGGGCCGCCGTAGGTGGCGCCGGCGTAGCCGAGCTCGCTGAGACCGCCTGGGCCCTGATGCTCGGCGGGGACCCCCCACATGGTTACGTTTGCTTCCACGAGTGGGAGGCCGGCCTGCTGGTTGCGGGAGGTAAGCCGCACGCGGTAGTCGTTGGAGGGGTCGACGGTCACCGAAAGGCGGATCGCATACGCACCGAAGCCGTTGAAGCCGAACGCGGCTGCCTCGCCCTCCAATGGGATGAGGCGATAGACCCTTGATCTGTTGGTGAGAGCGGATGCGCCGGTGTTCGGGGTGAACAGGCGGATGAAAGCCGTCCCGACTACCGACTCCAACGGGCAGCGGGCGACTCCGTACTGAGTGATCCGCGCCATCGGGCAGGCGATCGCCATGGTCGGATCGCCGACGAACCCCTCGGGCATGTCGACGATCTGGTCCTTGATGACTCCGCTCGGGTAGCTGGCGGGGTTGTCCGGATCGATGCGGCCCACGTTGAACTTGAGGTTGTAGTCGTCAGCGACTCCTGCTTGGTTCGTCTCGAATGCAGTCTCGAAGCCTTCGATCCTGACATCAGCCTCGGCCGAGGCAGCGGCCAGCAGAGATACCAACACGGCCAGCAGGACAACTAGGGCGTTCCGGTGGGAGGTCATGTGAGCCTTCTTCTTTGCGTTCGCTTTGATCGACATCGGTCATCGCCCCCTTCGGCCGTCGGCTGATCGCGGCGCCTTCGGACGTTTGAAGGTGAGCAGCACTCGCTTGTTGACCGCCTTGCCGTCCTCGGTTGTGTAAGAGACGCGGGCGTTGACGTCGAGCCTTCCCATCCTCTTCAGCGCCCTGCGAGCGCCGGGCTTGAGCGCGATCCGCACCGGGTAGGCGCCGGCCTCCGTTATCTGCCTGCTGGTCCTGCGGACTCGTTTGCCGGAGATGGTGATCCGGCCCGGGCCTGGGACCTGGACCCTGAGCCTGGCCCTTGCTCCTGCAACCGGCTTCAGCTTGACTACGCCGATCGCGGGACTGGTCGATGTGGGTACGTTGCCGTTCTGGTCGACGTCGCCCGAGCCGACATCAGTCGGCGGCGGTGGCGAGCTCGACGTGTTCTGGCAGCCGTCATCGGTGCAGCCGCTGTCGGTGGTCGGTGGTTCGGGCGCGTCGAACCCACCGTTGATCGGCACCGCGTAGACGTCGAAGTACTCGTCTCCGTCTGCCGGGACGAGCTGCTCGGCCGAGGAGATGAAGACGGTCGAGCCGTCGGCGTTGGTGTCGTAGAGGCGCTCACCGCGGGAGCCTGTGGCGCCGCTGGAGATCAGCGACAGGCAGCCGCCGTGCTCGGTTGCGATCGTGCAAGAGCCCGCACCGAGAGCCTCCCACTGGTAGACGTCGTTGACTGAGTTGTGGTCCTCGGCGAGGAGCGCGTCAGTCGAGGTGAAGAAGACGCGGGAGCCGTCATCGCTCATGCCCCGAGCTGACCAGTAGGCATTGAGGCTGCCACTTCCCTGCACCAGACCATTAGAAGCGCCCCAAAGCGTGAACGACGCCTTACCACTGAGCGGAGTGCCCTCCCGACAGGACACGCAGTCCAGCTCGTCCTCAGAGGTGTCGTAGCGGTAGACGTGAGTGGGGTGACTCGGCCCACCCGACATATATGGAGGCGCGTGGTCCGGCTCGCCCCGCAATTGGGCCGAGGAGTTCAGCAGCACGACCTTCTCGTCACTGGAGAGACGGGCATGGGTCACCAGCCGAGCCGTACTGCTTCCTGTCACATTAGTTACACCGGTCGAGATCACCGTGGGCGACGGCTGGCCATCTCGCCAAAGCTTCAATGTGCCGTCGGCGTCTTCGTAGAGCATCGTCTTGCCGGAGTCGGCGAGGACGAGCACGCGTCCAGTCCCGTCGAGCTCGGGCAGGTAGGTGAGCGACCCGTCGTCCTGGTAGCGGTAGGTCTTTGCCACACCGGGGGCCGCCTCCTCGGCATCGTCGGTGAGAGCGTCGGTGGTTGCGAACAGGACCACCGAGTGATCGGGGGTGGCGATCGCGTAGCCGATCTCGCTGCCGTTGCCGCCCGACCGGGTGGCCTCCTTAACTCCGGCACTGCCCGCCGCTGGCTGATCCTCGCCCTCGGGAGCCGAGAGGAGGACGGTGTCCTCGCCCTCAACGGCCATGTAGAGCTGCGGCTTGGGCAGGGAAGGATCGGCAGCCGCCCGTGCCGGGTCCGGACTGACGAAGAGAAAGCTCTCGCCGTCGGTAGAGACAGAGTTGAGATCGTTGCGCTCAGCATCGATCTTGCTCGGGGAGGCGATTGACCCGGCGGGGCGCTTAGGCGCTAGCGCCGCATCGATCGAACCGCCAGGGCTGATCGTGCCGTCGGGAAGGACTCCGGCGCTGCTGAGCTGTCCGTCCTTGAACTTGTAGGTGGCCCAGCTTTCGTTGGCACTGCGGCCGCTGCCCTCGTCGGTCGGTGTCAGGATGCCGGGAGAGGTGAAGTAGACGGTGCTCAGATCGCGCGATGCGCCGACGGGGACGAAGAAGAACGCATAGGCGTTGGTGTGGTTCGGGGAGGTGTTGGTTCCCTGCAACGGGAAGGGTTCCGCCGCGGTCGGGCGGCTTACCCAGGTTGCCGACGTGGCATCAGCCACGAAAGCGCCGCCGTTGCGCACCGGATTGCCGTTGAAGGGCTGGTGCTCTGGGTCGTAGATCGCTGAGGCATAGAAGAAGAAGCGGTCGACCTGGGGATTGGTGATGAGCCAGTTTGGGACCCCGTCAAGGGGGTCGATGTAGGGGCCGAGGGGTGGCAGGATCGCCGCCGAGACATCCCATCCAGCCTCATCGTCGCGGACGCCGCGCTCCCAGGTCGGAGTGCCGCTGTAGGCGCTTTGCGCGGTCGGGCCGGTCCCCGTCAGGTAGAGGATGGTCTTCCCATCCGCACTTATCTGGGCTGGGTTGAGGTTCCCGTTCCACGCGGCAACCTCGTTCGCCTTCAGCGGTGGGGTGACCAGCTCGTAGGCGCGGCAGTCCGGCAAGTTGAGCGAGGGACCCGTCCGGTACTTGGCGTTCGGGCAGGTGTCGGCCGCGTTGGCCGTCGACGCGAGCCCGAGAGAGCCGAGCAGGATCAGCGGCAACGTCGCGACTATCAGGCGAGCTGCCGCCCAAGGCCCCGCCTTCCGGACCGTAGCCAGTAGGGAGCTCGAGTTGATGCTTTCCCTGGAATTCACGCGCTTTTCTGCCTTTCGTGACTGCCGTTTGCGACTTGATTGGGGAGGTG
>CAZXKG010000157.1:0-4881 GCA_964641695.1 uncultured Conexibacter sp. | reverse complement strand
AGATCGGTCGTCCCGACGGCACCTACATCTCCTTCGACGAGAACGCCGCCGTGTTGATCGATCCGCAGAACAACCCGCGTGGCACCCGCATCTTCGGGCCGGTCGCCCGCGAGCTGCGCGATCGCTCGTTCATGAAGATCGTCTCGCTGGCCCCGGAGGTGCTCTGATGGCCAAGGCCATGCGCATCCGGACCGACGACCAGGTGAAGATCGTCTCCGGCAAGGACAAGGGCAAGGAAGGCAAGGTCGTTCGCGTCGACCCGAAGCGCCGCAAGGTGTTCGTCGAGGGCCTCAACATCATCAAGCGGCACACCCGGCCACGCTCGATGACCGACGCTCAGCAGGGCAAAGCTGGCATCATCGAGATGGAAGGTCCGATCGACGTCTCCAACGTCGTCCTCCTCGACCCGACCGACAACAAGCCGACGCGCATCGGGATGCGCGTGGCCGATGACGGCGCGCGGGTCCGCTTCTCCAAGCGCACCTCGAAGCCGATCGACTAGATCACCTTTATGGAAGCTGCAACCCAGACACCCGAATCCGAGACGAGCGCCGCGCCTGGACCGCCGGCCCCGCCGCCGCGCCTGCGCGAGCACTACGAGAGCGACGTCAAGCCGAAGCTGCACGAGAAGTTCGGCTACGCGTCGGTCATGTCGGTGCCGAAGCTGCTCAAGGTCACGGTGAACATGGGGATCGGCGAGGCGTCGCGCACCAGCAACGTGGTCGACGACGCGACCGGGGAGCTGGCGACGATCACCGGCCAGCGCCCGAACCTCCGCCGCGCCCGCAAGTCGATCGCCGCCTTCAAGCTGCGTGAGGGGATGCCGGTCGGCGTCTCGGTGACGCTGCGCAAGGCGCGGATGTGGGAGTTCACCGATCGCCTGGTCTCGATCTCGATCCCGCGGATCCGCGACTTCCGGGGACTCAACCCGCGCGGCTTCGACGGGCGCGGGAACTTCACGATGGGGGTTCGCGAGCAGCTCATCTTCCCCGAGATCGACTACGACTCGGTCAACGAGACACGTGGCCTCGACATCACCTTCGTGACCAGCGCGCAGACCGACGAGGAGGGCTTCGAGCTGCTCCTCGGCCTTGGCTTCCCGTTCGCCCAGGAGGGCCGTCCCGGGGCCAAGGATCCGGCCGTGATCGAGGCTGAGGAAGAGGAGAAGCGCAAGGAGGAGGCCCGTGCGCGGGCCGAGGCCGAGCAGGCTGCTCTCGAGCAGCTCAAGGAAGAGAACCCCGAGGCTTACGAGAAGCCGGAGACCGAGGAGGGCGAGGCCGCCGAGGCCACCGAATCCGAGGACAACGCCGGCGGAGGCGAAGAGGAGTAATGGCTAAGACGTCACAACGTGTCAAGCAGGCAGCGGGGTCGAAGTTCAAGACCCGCAACTACAACCGTTGCCGTAAGTGCGGCCGCTCGCGAGCGGTCTACCGGAAGTTCGGCCTCTGCCGGATCTGCCTGCGCGAAGCCGCGCACAAGGGCTACGTCCCCGGCATGACCAAGTCGAGCTGGTAGGAGTCAACGATGGTTACCGATCCGATCGCCGACTACCTGACCCGCGTCCGCAACGCGCTGCGCGCCGACCACCCCGAGGTGGAGGTGCCCTCGTCCCGCCTGAAGAAGGAGCTCACGCGGATCCTCAAGGAGCAGGGCTACGTGAGGGACTTCGAGGTCGAGCCGACCGCGGTGGGCGAGTCGATCAAGATCCGCCTCAAGTACACCGAGGATCGCGACCCCGTGATCAAGGGCATGCAGCGTGTTTCGCGCCCCGGACGACGTCGCTACGTCGCCGGCGGCCAGATCCCGCGCGTGCAGGGCGGCATGGGCACTGCAATCATCTCCACCTCCGCCGGCGTGATGACCGGCCACCAGGCCAAGCAGCAGGGCGTCGGTGGCGAGGTCGTCGCTTACGTCTGGTAGCGGGCCGCGGAGAGATTTCTTATGAGTCGTATCGGTAACAAGCCAATCGAGATCCCGTCGGGCGTCAACGTCGACCTGGCCCCTGGACGGGTGACCGTCAAGGGCCCCAAGGGCGAGCTGAGCCAGCACGTCAGCAACGCCATGACGATCGAGCTCGACGACGGCGTGCTGACGGTGGCGCGCCCGACCGACCGCGGCGAGCATCGTGCCCTGCACGGGCTGACGCGCAGCCTGATCGCCAACATGGTCGAGGGCGTCACCAACGGCTTCGAGAAGCGCCTGCAGATCGAGGGCGTCGGTTACCGCGCGAAGCCGCAGGGCAAGGGCCTGGAGCTGTCGCTCGGCTTCTCGCATCCGGTCGCCATCGCGGCGACCGACGGCATCGACTTCGAGGTTCCCCAGCCGACCGAGGTGATCGTGCGCGGGATCGACAAGCAGCTGGTGGGGGAGATCGCGGCTCAGATTCGTCGCTACCGTCCGCCGGAGCCCTACAAGGGCAAGGGCGTCAGGTACGCGGACGAGCAGATCCGCAGGAAGGTCGGCAAGCGCGCCTGACGCGCGGCCGTCGAATTGGAGATCTCATGGCAGTCAAGACAGCACAGCAGCGAAGGACGCGGCGCCGCCGCCGGGTACGCGCCAAGGTGCGCGGCAGCGCCGAGCGCCCGCGGCTTTCCGTCTACCGTTCCAATCGTGGGCTGTTCGCGCAGCTCATCGACGACGAGGCCGGACACACGATCGCGCAGGCGAGCTGGACCGAGGGTGACCTCCGAGAGCTCACCGGCAGCGAGCGGGCGAAGAAGGCCGGCGAGCTGATCGCACAGCGTGCGAAGGAGGCCGGAGTGCAAACTTGCGTGTTCGACCGCGGTGGCTACCGCTACCACGGGAGGGTGGCCGCCCTCGCCGATGGCGCCCGCGAAGGCGGGCTCGAGTTTTAGGCGGCGTTGCCGCGAGGCGTAACGAGAAGACTTCAACGAGGATCGACCAGGAGCAGATGAGAAACGACGTCGAAAGAGTGAGCCCTCAGGGCCTCGACTTGCAAGAACGCGTGATCGAGATCAACCGCGTGGCCAAGGTGGTCAAGGGCGGTCGGCGCTTCTCGTTCACCGCGCTCGTCGCGGTCGGTGACGAGAACGACGTCGTCGGCATCGGCTACGGCAAGGCGCGCGAGGTTCCGCTCGCGATCCAGAAGGCAGTCGAGAACGCTCGCAAGGACCTGATCCGGATCCCCAAGTACGGCCAGACGTTGCCGCACCGGGTGATCGGCCGCTTCGGCGCCGGCCACGTCGTGCTGCGCCCGGCCAGCGAGGGAACCGGGGTGATCGCCGGCGGCGGCGTTCGCGCGGTGCTCGAGCTCGGCGGGATCCGCGACGTCCTCACCAAGTCGATCGGAACCAACAACCCGATCAACCAGGTGAAGGCGACGATGGAGGGCCTGCGCGCGCTCCGCAAGCCGCAGGACGTCGCCGAGCTGCGTGGCTTGACCGTGCGCGAGGTTCTCGGCATCCCCAAGGACCGGAAGAAGCCCGTCGCCGAGGAGTCGGCTGAGACCGCGGATGCTCCCGATCCGGTCGCGGTGGCGACTGCCGAGGAGCCTGCCGCGCCGACGGCTACCGAGGATGCGCCCGCTCCCGAGGCGGCCGCAGACCCGGCTCCGGCCGACGAGGCCGCCCCGGCCGAGGGCGCGGGCTCCGAGTCCGATGCGGAGAGCTCGTGATGGCTCAGGTGCTGGTCAAGCAGATCAAGTCGGCCAACGGCTCCAACGCGAAGCAGCGGGACACCCTGCGGACGCTGAAGCTGGGTCGGATCGGCAAGTCGGTGACCCGTGAGGACAGCGTGCATCTGCGCGGGCTGCTTCGCAAGGTCGATCATCTCGTCCAGGTCGAGGAGGTTTCCTGATGGCACGGCTCGAAGCTGAGGAGATCGGGCTCGACAAGCTCGCTCCCAAGCCCGGATCGCGCAAGGACCGCAAGCGGGTGGGTCGCGGCCATGGCTCCGGCCAGGGCAAGACCGCTGGTCGCGGCCACAAGGGTCAGAACGCCCGTGCGGGCGCGAAGCGCAACGTCGCGCGCGAGGGCGGTCAGACCCCGATCCACATGCGGATGCGCAAGTTGCGTGGTCCGAACAAGAAGATGTCGATGCCGTTCGAGCCCTTCCGGACGCACACGCAGCCGGTCAACGTCGCCGCGCTCGAAGAGCGCTTCGACGCCGGTGCCGAGGTCAGCCCCGAGACGCTGAGGGCCGCGGGCCTGGCGACCCGGAAGCACCCGGTGAAGGTTCTTGGCAACGGCGAGTTGAGCAAGAAGCTGACGGTCCGCGTCAACGCTTGCAGCGCCTCCGCACGCGAGAAGATCGAAGCGGCGGGCGGCAGCGTCGAGATCATCGACTGATAGATGCTCGCCACTCTCGGAAACGCGTTTGCGATCCCCGAGATCCGCAAGAAGCTCGCCTTCACTGCGGCGATGCTGCTGCTCTACCGGCTCGGCGCCTACATCCCGGCGGCGGGGGTGGACGCGGGGGCTCTCGAGAGCATCCAGGACAACTTCGCCCAGGGCGATGTCCTCGGCTTCCTCAACCTGTTCAGCGGCGGCGCGCTCGAGCGCCTCTCGCTGTTCGCGCTGGGGATCATGCCCTACATCACCGCGTCGATCATCCTGCAGCTCCTCACGGTGGTCGTCCCGCAGCTCGAGAAGCTGCAGAAGGAGGGTGAGGTCGGCCAGCAGAAGATCACGCAGTACACGCGGTATCTGACCGTCGGCCTGGCCTTCGCCCAGTCGATCGGCTACGTCTTCCTCTTCCAGTCCTTCGGCAGCTCCGGCGAGAGCGTGATCGGCGAGCTCACCTTCGCGAAGCTGATGCTCGTGGTCGTCTCGCTCACCGCGGGCACCGTCCTGCTGATGTGGTTCGGTGAGCTGATCACCCAGCGCGGCATCGGCAACGGCATCTCGCTGATGATCTTCGCCT
>CAZXKG010000156.1:0-4968 GCA_964641695.1 uncultured Conexibacter sp. | reverse complement strand
TGTTCTGCTTCTGGTCGATCTTGCCGAACAGGTCGATGTCGATCTGGCCGTTGAGGTCAGCTGCCAGGTCGGGTAGAGGGTTGTCTGAGGCCTTCAGATAGACAGGGCCTTCGACCGGGTCGTCGAGGAGCGGAGTCGTTGCCTTGGCGTAGCCGACTCTTGACTCCTCCGGGCAGGTGTTGGCTGCGTAGTTGGCTCGGGAGCAGATCCGGCCTAGGCGTTCCTGGTCCAGGAGGAGGCCTTGGGGGAGGGCTACCTCGACCCTGCTGATGTTGGCGTCGCCCTCGTTGAAGGACAGGTTCGCGTTCAACGGTGGGTGGGCGTTGGGCTTGGTGTCCTTCTTCGCCTTGCCGAAGCTGAGCTTGAGCTTCGGGCTGAAGCCGAGGGAGGCGCAGTCGCCGACCTGGAAATGGTTGGTCAAGCTGACTGACTTACCGGCGCTTCCCTGGACCCGTGCGTTGACTTGCATCGGATCGCAGTTGGTCGGGCTCAGCATGAAGCCCTCGCGGTTGACGTTGACCCTGATGTCGCGGAGCTTCAGGGGGATGCCGTGGAGGATCTGCGGGAGCAGGTCCGACTCGACCGAGACCTGGGCTGTGCGGGGGTCGACCTCGAGCTTGTTTCTGACTACCTCGGTGCCGAGGTCGAAGGGGCCCGCCAGGGCTGGGACCACTACGGCCAATGACAGCGATGCGCCCTTGTAGGGGCCGGCTAGGTACGCCTTGCCGGTGCTCACGTAGTAGGGGTTGGAGCCCGCTCCAGCTCCTATCGTGGCCACTCCGACCTTGGAGTTGGCGGGGCAGCTCGGCGATGAGTTCTCGGCTGCTCCGGTGCCCTCTTGCTTGCTGATCTGGTTGAGGATCTGATCTGGGCAGTAGTCGACTCCGGCCAGCTTCGCCGTGACTCCCTCGGGCATGGTCAGGCTCAGGGCGCTCAGCTCCTGATGGCCGTCGGGACGAGTCAGGTTGAGGAGGAACGGGGAATAGCTGTCGGCTACTGCGTTCTCGAGACCGGCGCTCATCGCCGGGTTGAAGGGGCGATCTTCCTTGGTGCCGACGCATGGTTGGCCGTTGGGTCCGCTTGTGATCTCGAATGAGCTCGTACTGGTGACGATCTCATCGGCGGTTGGGCTGTTCGGGTCTACCGCTGACCAGGGGGACAGCTCGGCCTCGATGTCATAGGCGCCACAAACGGGCGGGGTCACGATCACCCCACGATCACCACCCTTGAAACGGAGGTCTAGCCGCGAGAACGGCTGCTGAGGGTTGTTGTCGAAGGTCGTGGTGATCTGGCCGGTATCGGGATCGAGATCGAAGCGACCAGGCATCTTCATCAGGACGCCATGTCCCTGGGCCACCAGATAACCGGCCAGAAGCGAGTCGAAGGGGTTGTCGTCCTGCTCGGCGAGGTAGAGCCGGCCGGGGATCGGCTGGCCGAGGATCGGCGTGACGATCGTGGCTGTGCCTATCACCGAGCCGTCGGGACACCGTGGCGGGTCGGCGTTGAACGTTGGCGGTGGACCATCGTCGACGAGACCTATCTGCGCCGCGGTGCAGCCTTCGAGCCCGTCGGCCGCAGAAGGGTTGAGCGTCATCCCACCGGGCAGGGTCACGACGACCTTCTTCAGGTGCGAGGATCCGACACCGACTGGTGACAGCAGTCCATCCTGCGGTACGTCGATGGATACCGCCATGCCGCTCGACGAGTCGGCGGCGCTCACGGTGGGGCGCAGATCGATCGACGGCCGGAACGGAACCCGATCGCAACCGCTCGTAGCAGGGAGACCCCACGTAACGGTCTTGACGTCGGCTGGATCCTGCCAACTCGCGGCGGCCATACTCGCCACCTGCGGACCCGAGCACGACGTCGGGTTGGTGAGAAGCGGAGTGGGAGGTCGGCTGCTGGAGCAACCGCCGAACGATCCGTTGCAGACCCGATCCGCGTCGTGGCTCGCGTCAGCCGGCACGCCCCACAGCCTGACCTCGCTGCCGATCACCGGTAGCTGCGCCGAGACGTTGTCGAGCTTCGTCGTCAGGCCATCCCCACCAGGGCGAACGGTCGTGTCCATCAAGGCGACGGCGTAGACGATGTTCGCTCCGAACTGCGCTGGAACCCCGGGGGGAGGAACCATGTTGTAAAGCGGGGCCACCACGTTGGCATGTGGTGTCTTCACGGTCAGGACGCCGACCTGCGCGTCTCCGGGACAAGCTCCCAGGAAATCCTCCGGCCCCCCGCTCAGCTGAGCGATCGTGCATGTCGCCGCCGCCGTCGCGCTGCCGACCAACCCGGACGGAAGCTGGACCTCGATGTCCTTCACGTTCTCATCAGGGCTTGGAAGTCCGGGAATTCCCACGTCATCTTCCATGACCGTGTTGAAGTCGATGTCCGTAACCAGCTCATACGGATGTCCGCCGGCCTGCGCGTGCGGGTCGCCGTTCTGATCGAGGGCGTCGAAGGAGAACGACTGGATGCCGAAATCTGCGGACGCGAACGTCGGCGTGAGCAAGAGCAGTGCCATGCAGGCGCAGATCGCCGTGGCGAACCGACGACCTACTCCAGATCGCTTCTTCGTTGCGGTTACAGTCATCTTCGGTCGAGCTCCTTCTTCTCGCTGCACAATTGCGTTGATGGTCACTTGTTCCCCCTGCGCTGCTTGTGACCGCATTCGGAACGAGCTCGCTTGTTCTCAACTCGCTTGCAGGCCTTGCGCTTGCGAACGCAGCTTCTGCGTTCACGCTTGTTCTTGATCGTCTTGCAGGCCTTGCGCTGACCTTTGGGCCTGGCGCTTCCCTTGGGCCTGGGTTTCTCAGCTTGGCCCTGATTGCCCGATCCAACGAAGCCAGACGTTCCTGGACGGGCGACTCCGGGCGCGGGCCTCGGCACCCCCTGACAATCATCACCGGCGCAGGGCAGGCGCGGCCTCTCGTGCTGTGACGCTAGGCCACCACCAACTCGTACGGTGTAAGAGTCGGCCGCGGTGTCCTGGTCCTGTGGAACCAGCTGCTGGTACGTTCCGATCAGAACGTCATCGCCGCTTGGGCTCGCGTCGAAGACGTAGGACTTCTGACCGCTCGTACCGGTGCTCAGGAGGTGGCGCTGCCCGTTCTCGTACTCGTAGGCGTCCTGCCTCCCGTTCGTGTCCTCCGGGACCAAGGGGTCGACGGTAGTGAAGAAGAGTCGCCCGTTGTCCGAGACGAACCGCTGCAAGTACTGGGCCGTGCTCAGGTCGTTCCACAAGGCGCGCTCCGGAGCCGGGAAGGTGACATCGGTGCTCGGCGTTTGGCCGCTGGGAACGCACGAGGCGCACGAAAGCTCGTCCTCAGCGGCGTCATACAAGTAGAGCTGCGAGTACCCGCCAGACGAGGAGCCGGTCAGATCCATGCTCGACGAGAAGCCGAAGAAGGATCCATCCGAGGAAGCTCTGGCCTTGATCCCGAACGAGGCGGCGCAGTTGAAGATGTCCCAGACGCAGCGGTCGTAGTCAGCCTGACCCAACGTAGCGATCCAAGTGATCTCGCCGTGGTCGCTCACGTACAGGTTGCTCTCGGCCGCGGTCGCACCCGGAGCGAGTGCTCCGCCGGCGACGAAGTAGACGCGAGAGCCGTCTTCAGACGCCGCACTGACCCCTCGTACGCCGACGTCGCTGAACGGGGTGAGGTTGGTGAGCGCCGTGGTCTCGGTGTCGTAGACGTACAGGTTGGAGCCACTGCCGGCAACCGTGTCAACGGTCAGGCCTGCCCCAGGCGAGGCCACGAAGAAGACCTTCGAATCGCCGGCCCACATGAAGTCGCCGCCACCAGGGCCAGGAGCATCTGGGGCAGGTGAATCGAGCTGCACCGTGGTCGTGCCGTCGAGTCGCGCGTAGAGCTTTCCGCCAGCCTTGAAGACGATCTGCGATCCGTCGGTCGAGACGAAGCGACGGTAGGTGCTGGCGTCACGGTTCAGCGTCGGTAGGTCACCTTGTACGGGCACGCATTCGGACCCGGAGCAGCTGGTGTCAGGCGCGACCGGAACCTGCGTGACGAGACGTAGCTCGCCGTCGCTCCACTCGTAGAGGTTGTCGACCCCCGCCGGGGCGTCGGCCGTCAACTGCGCCGCTTCGGTGAAGACGACGTGGCTGAGGTCTTCCGAAGCACCCCAGATCCGAGCCGGGGCGGGCGCACCGGCAAGGGGATTGGGCGATATCAGCTGATATGTGTGGCTCAGGTTGTCGCGGAGGAACAGGTTCTGAACCCCCACCGGCTCCCCGGGCACGAGCGGGGGATCGTCACGTCCGCAAGTGCCGGCGAGCCCAAACTCGTCACCGTTGCTGAACACCGCTTTCGAGAGGTCAGCCGAGAACGGCCCTGCGCCTATGTTCAATGGACAGGTGAGGGCGGATGCGGTCGACTGCGGCGGGGTCAGGTTCTTGCTGGACCAGCCGCTCGACGCACGTGTTGCCAGGTAGTTCCCTCCCGGGAACTCGGGATCCGCGAACGAGGCCTCGAGGGTGAAGTACGAGATGCGCCTCCCGTCTACTCCCACGTACATCCCGCTGATCCGCCCGAAGTTGTCTCGTGGGATGGCGCCGTAGTTTCCTTTCTCCGGAGGTGAAACCTGTTCATAAGCGCGGCAGTCGGGCAGCTGCGCGGAGAGGCCGACGCGGAACTCGGCATTGGGGCAGGGGTCGACCGCGGCGGCGGCCGGTGACGTTTTGCCGGCTCCGGTCAGGTAGAGCAAGGCCGCGAGGATGAGGAGCATCGAGAGGCGACGGCCACGGCCGAGTGCCGAAGGCCCACCGCTGTTGATGTGACCGGCGCGTTCGTCGAACGTCGCTTCTGCCTTGCAACTCACTTGCTCTCCTTGTGTGCATCTGCGGCTATGGGTGGCCGCTTTGGTCAGCGTCTGTTGTCTGGTTTCCGCTGCTTCAAGACCCGTGAACTTCCCAATCAAGTTCACGCCCACCTCACAAACGGCATGCCCATGCAG
>CAZXKG010000155.1:0-5005 GCA_964641695.1 uncultured Conexibacter sp. | reverse complement strand
TGGAGCCGGAGCAGATCCTCGAGCACGCGAAGGCGGCGGAGGCGGCCGGCGCCCATCGCTTCTGCATGGTCACGCAGGGCCAGGGGCTCTCCAAGCGCGATTTCACGAAGATCCTCGAGGGGGCGCGCCTGGTCGCCGAGCAGACGAACCTGAAGCGCTGCGCCTCGGTCGGGCACATCTCCAAGGACCGGGCCCATCAGCTCGCCGAAGCCGGGATCCAGCGCGTCCACCACAACGTCGAGACGGCCCGCTCCTACTACGACGAGGTGACCACGACCGTCCGCTACGAGGGACGGGTCAGGACGATCGACGCCGTCCGTGAGGCCGGTATGGAGACCTGCGTCGGCGGCATCCTCAACCTCGGTGAGTCGCCGCGGCAGCGGGTCGAGATGGCGTTCGAGCTGGCCGAGATCAACCCGACGTCGGTGCCGATCAACCTGCTCAACCCGCGAACCGGCACCAAGTTCGGCGACCGCGAGCTGATGGACCCGTGGGACGTCGTCAAGTGGATCGCGGTCTTCCGCCTGATCCTTCCCGACGCGCTCTTCCGACTCTGCGGGGGGCGGGTCGAGAACCTGCACGAGCTGCAGCCGCTCGCGGTCAAGGCGGGCCTCAACGGGGTGATGATGGGCAACTTCCTGACCACGCTCGGCGCCGAGCCGGTCGAGGATCGGCAGATGTTCACCGACCTCGGTCTGAACGTCGCCCGCCAGCCCGACAACGGCGCCAACCCACGTCCCGACAACCGCAGCGGCTGGCTCGACGGAGAGTCTCCGCGCACCCCGGTCGACGATCTGATCGACAGCCGGGCCGACGCGCAGTTCTGGGATCCGTCGACGCAGCTCCGGGTCGTGAAGAAGAAGACGAAGCCACCCGCCTACCCACGGCCGGCGCGCGGGGATCGCACGGGGGCGCACTCCGATGCCGCCTGAGGGCCTCGGCGAAGCCCTCCCGCCGACGGATACCGCCGAGGATCCAGCCGCGGTCACCGTCTCCGAGCGGCTCGCCGCGATCAAGGAGGACGGGCTGCACCGTCGGCTGCGCACGGTCGAGACGGCCTGCGGGCCGCGGATCGAGATCGACGGGCAGCCGGTGCTCCTGCTCTGCTCCAACGACTACCTCGGGCTGGCCGCCGACGAGCGGGTCAAGGCGGCTGCGATCGAGGGGGTCGAGCGCTGGGGCACCGGTACCGGGTCATCGCGCCTGATCTCGGGGAACATGGCACCGCACGAGCGCCTCGAACGGCGCCTCGCCTGCTTCCACGGCACCGAGTCCGCGCTGCTCTTCGGCTCCGGCTACCTCGCCAACACCGGGATCGTCGCCGCGCTCGCGCGACGGGGCGACGTGGTCTTCTCCGACGAGCTCAACCACGCGAGCATCATCGACGGGTGTCGTCTCGCCGGCGCGCACACGTTCGTCTACCGCCATCGCGACCTCGAGCACCTCGCCTGGGCGCTGGAGCGGACGCCGGGACACGCCGGGTTGATCGTCAGCGACGGCCTCTTCTCGATGGACGGCGACGTCGCCCCGCTGAGCTGGCTCCGCGAGCTGGCCTCGCGGCACGGTGCGCGGCTGATGATCGACGACGCTCACGCCGTCGGCGCGCTCGGGCCGGGTGGGCGCGGCTCGGTCGCGGAGGCGGGGCTGAGCGGCAAGGTCGACGTCCTCGTCGGCACGCTGGGCAAGTCGCTCGGCAGCTACGGCGCCTACGCCTGCGTCTCCCGCGAGGTCCGGGACCTGCTGATCAACACCGCCAGGCCGTTGATCTTCTCCACCGCCCTGCCGCCGGCGAGCGTGCTCGCCGCGGAGGCGGCGCTCGAGGTGATCTTGGAGGAACCGGCGCGCATCGACGCGCTGCGCGAGAACGCCTCGGTGCTGCGGGGGGCGCTCGCCGCCAACGGCCTGATCGCCGGTGGGGGCGGCGCCCAGATCCTCCCGGTCGGCATCGGCGATCCGGACCGCGCCGTCGCCACCTGCCGCCGCGCGTTCGAGCAGGGAATCTACGCGCAGGCGATCCGCCCGCCGACGGTCCCCGAGGGGACGTCCCGACTGCGGCTGTCGGTGATGGCGACGCACGAGCCCGACGAGCTGCGTGAGGCCGCGCGGGTCATCGCCGCCGCGGTCCGCGCCGCCTCGGCAGAGGGCGACTGGTCGATCGACCTGCCCGAGCCCGAGCCCGGCGAGCTGACCGTGAGCTACAGGGGCTGGCGGACCGGCGGGTACTCGCGACGCGCGGGATCGGCCGACTCGTCCCCGCCCAGCGACTCGTCGGAGGAGGCGATCGACGCCCGGCTGGCGGCGGTTGAAGCCACGGGCGGCCCCTAGATGGTTGATTCCGAGTTCCCGCACCCCCGGATGACGCGCCCGCCCATTTCGTCGTTCGATCGCCGGATCACCACCCACACCCTTGTCCGTAGCACCACTACGCCCTGCGGGTGCGTGCGGCGCCCGGCTCGGTCGTGCCCGCCCCCGAGGGCACGTCATTGGGAATCAACCGTCTAGGGCCTGGGCTCCCATGTCCCTACCGCGCGGGATCTTCGTCACCGGGACGGGCACGGAGGTCGGCAAGAGTGTCATCGCCGCGCTGATCGCCGCGACTGCAGCGGACGAGGGGCTGGACGTCTCGGTCTTCAAGCCCGCAGTCTCGGGGCTGGACGAGCTGGAACCAGGAGAGGAGGCCGACCATGAGCTGCTCGCACGGGCATCGGGGTCGGCGCAAAGCGCCGACGAGATCGCGCCGTACCGCTTCGGGCCGCCCGTCTCCCCCCACCTGGCGGCGGAGCTGGCCGGCAGCGAGCCGATCGACCCGGAGCGGCTGCGCACGGCGGCACGACGCGCTGCGGCACGAGCGGCAGATGCAGACGGCGCGCTGGTCTGCGAGGGAGTCGGTGGCCTCCTCGTCCCCCTGAGCGACGACTACCTGGTGATCGACATGGCCCGCGACATCGGCCTCCCGCTGGCGATCGTGGCTCCTCCCGGTCTCGGCACGATCAACCACACCCTGCTGACCCTGTCCGCCGCCCGCGCCGCGAACCTCGAAGTGCGCGCGGTGGTCCTCGACCCCTGGCCCGAGAACCCAACCGAGATGGAGCGCTCGAACCAAGAAACGATCGCCCGCCTGGGAGCGGTCGAAGTGACGACGGTCCCCTGGGTGAACCTGACCGCCAACCCAAGCTCCTGGCCGACCCTAGCCCTCCTGTAGCCCCAGAGCAGTTCAGCCAACCGGAGTGTTCCGAGGGTCCAGCTCCCCGGCTTCGCCCCTGCTTCCCGGCCACACTGGCCAACCGGGCAGACCGGACGCGAAGCGGAGGATCTGCCCGGTCAGTTGTCTCTTCCGTCGGCCTTGGCATCTAACGTGCAGCTCAGATGACAGTCCCCTCCGACTCCGTCGCCGCGCTCGACCACAAACACGTCTGGCATCCGTTCACCCAGCAGCAGGACTGGGTCGAGGAGCCGCCGATCGTGATCGACCGGGGCGAGGGCACCGACCTGATCGACGCGGACGGCAACCGCTACATCGACGGGACCTCCTCGCTTTGGTGCAACGTCCATGGGCATCGTCATCCGCTGATCGACCAGGCGGTCCACGCTCAGCTCGATCGCGTCGCGCACTCGACGATGCTGGGGCTGACCCACGAGCCCGGCGCGGTGCTCGCCGGCCGCCTCGCCGAGATCGCCCCCGGCGACCTCGGTCGTGTCTTCTTCTCTGACTCCGGGTCGACCGCAGTCGAGATCGCGATCAAGATGGCCTTCCAGTACTGGCAGCAACGAGGCGGCCAGCACGCGCGCCGGACCTCCTTCGTCAGCCTCGCCAACGGCTACCACGGCGACACGATCGGATCGGTCTCGGTCGGCGGGATCGACCTCTTCCACGCCACCTACCACCCGCTGCTGTTCGGCAAGCACACGGTCCAGCCGGGAGACGTCGAGGGGCTTGCTCGGATCCTCGAGTGCCACGGCGAGGAGATCGCGGCGATGATCGTCGAGCCGCTCGTGCAGGGCGCCGGCGGGATCCTCGTGCAGCCGCGCGGGTACCTGGGGGCCGTGCGCGAGCTCTGCGACCAGCACGACGTGCTGCTGATCTGCGACGAGGTAGCGACCGGCTTCGGCCGGACCGGGACGATGTTCGCCTGCGAGCAGGAGGACGTTGTGCCCGACCTCCTCTGCCTCGGCAAGGGACTGACCAACGGCTACCTGCCGCTGGCGGCGACGATCACCAACGAGCGCGTCTACTCCGGCTTCCTCGGCGAGCACGAGGAGTTCAAGACGTTCTTCCACGGCCACACGTTCACCGGCAACCCCCTCGGGTGCGCGGCCGCGATCGCCTGCCTCGAGGTCTTCGAGCGTGAGCGGACCGTGGACGGCGTGCGGGCGAAGAGCCGGCTTCTCGGCGAGCTGCTCGCGCCGGTGGCCGAGATGCCGGAGGTCGCCGAGGTTCGGCGTTGCGGTCTGATGGTCGGGATCGACCTCGGCGCCCACGACCCGGCCCTGAGGCTCGGCCATCGAGTCACCCTGGAGGCCCGATCGCGCGGCGCGATCATCCGACCGCTGGGCGACACGATCGTCCTGATGCCGCCGCCCGCGATCAGCGAGGACGATCTCGATCGCCTGGTCACGATCGCCGCCGAGTCGATCGCCGCAGCGGCCGCGTCCGCCCGCAGCCCATTCGAAGACCGTCGAGCCGTGGAAGGGGAGGCCGGTGGTCGGATCGGCCTCGATCCACCGCTCGAGGCCGGCATTCGGGGAGCGGACCGGGCCGCGGCCTGAAGGGACCCCGGAGCGGATCGGACGGACGGGACCGCGGGGCCGAACATCCGCATCGACCGAGCCCGGCAGCCCGCCAGTCCGAACTTCAGCCGACCCCTGACCGGTTCATGTTCGGTTCGAAGCCGTTACGAATCCGGACCGAACTTCAGCCGACCCCTGACCGGTTCATGTTCGGTTCGAAGCCGTTACGAATCCGGTTGTGACAGATCGGACACCTGGCCGTAGTAAGGACGTGCAG
>CAZXKG010000154.1:0-5008 GCA_964641695.1 uncultured Conexibacter sp. | reverse complement strand
CGAGAAGCGCCGCCGTCGAGACGGCGTAGGCGACCTCGACCGCCCGCACCGCCTCGAGCGGAAGCTGGGTGAGCGCCGCGAACGCGATCGCGCAGACAACCCAGCGGACCGCCGCGGACGCCGCCTCGTCGGCGGCGAGTGCAACCTGGGTCAAGGTCGCCGCCGAGAGGTGGAAGCACATGCCGGCGACGACGATGAGCAGCCCGACCCGGTCGTAGTCGTAGGCGTCGCCGAAGGTGAGTTGCATGATCTCCGGGCCGGCGATCACGACGACCACGGCGGCGAAGGCGGCGAAGGCGGCGACGGCGCGAACGGTCGCCAGCACCTCCGAGCGGACGTCGTCGATCCGGCCCGCGACCCAGAGCCTGCTCATGCTCGGCAGCAAGCTCGTCGTCACCGCGCTGAAGAGCACCTGCGGCGCCCGCGCCACCAGCATGACGTTGAAGAGGAGGCCGGCCGCGCCCGCACCGACCGCGGCGGCCACGACCAGCACGCCGAGATTGAGCAGCGCCTGCTCGCTGAGCATGATCAGGAAGGCGGCGCCGACGAACCTGCCTCCTCCCGCCGGACCGCCGCCGTCGAACCCGTCGCCGTCGTAGCGCTCCGCCGGACTGGGACCCGGCAGATCCCGCGCCCTGCGAGCCCAGGCGACGAGCGGAACCACGGCGAGGCTGAGTAGGGGCGCCGTGGCGATCCCCGCCGCGAGCGGGCCGATGCCGGTCGCGAGGCCGACCGTGACCAGCAGGGCGAAGATGACCCGCGAGCCCGCCTCCAGCAGCAACATCGCACCGTAGAGCGCGAAATAGCCGTGACCGGCCAGGTAACCGCGGGCGAAGAAGCTCGCCGCGTATGCCGGCGCGGCGATCAGCAGCACCGTGTAGAGCGAGTCGCGGCCATCCAGCAGGTCGGAGACGATCGGCTCGCGGAGGACGATCACGGCGATCAGCAGGAGGACGACGAGGACGGCCTGGATCCTCGCCGCGGCGAGGACTACCGGGCGGGCGGGGTGCCCGCGCTCGTCGGCGGCCGCGATCCCACGCGAGATCAGCTGCTCGACCGGTCGGTAGAGGGTGAAGACGGCGATGAACAGCACCGTCCAGAGAACGACCAGGGCGCCGTAGTCGGATCCGTCGAGCGCGTGGCCGGCGAGGGCGAAGAAGAGGTAGGTGAGCGCTCCGCTGGCGCCGATCCCGACCGAGAGGACCGCCGCCCCTCGGCGAAAGCCACGACCGTCGCTCTGGCTGCCCGATGCTGACAAGACGGGGCGAGCTTAGCCCGCGAGGTGGTCCCAAAAGCCCGGCTTGAAGCCGGTGGTGAAGCCGGGACATCGTCCAGTTCGGATACCGTCGCCCATCTACCGTGGCCAACGCGTCGACAACGGCGACCAATGCGGAGTCGACAGGGACACCGACCGGGGGCGATCGGGTCGAGGTCTCGGTCGTCCTGCCGGCCTTCGAGGAGGTCGGGGCTCTGCCCGGCCTGATCGAGGAGCTGGACGGGGTGCTCGCCGGCGTCGACGGCCCGCACGAGATGATCGTCGTCGACGACGGCTCCCGGGACGGGACCGGCGAGCTGCTCGAGTCGATCGCGGCCGCGCACGAGCCCGGCGAGATGATCGTCGTCCGGCTGGGCCGCAACCTCGGCAAATCGGCGGCGCTGGCGGCCGGCTTCGAGCGCAGCCGAGGCGACAGGGTGGTGACGCTCGACGCCGACGGCCAGGACGACCCGGCGGAGATCCCCGGGCTGCTGGCGAAGCTCGACGAGGGCTACGACCTCGTCTCCGGCTGGAAGCAGAACCGGCAGGACCCCTCACGGCGGCGCTGGGCGTCCAAGGTCTTCAACCGCACCACGGCACGGATCTCCGGGGTCGAGCTGCACGACATGAACAACGGCCTCAAGGCCTACCGCGGCGAGCAGATCCGTTCGCTGAGCATCTACGGGGAGCTTCATCGCTTCATCCCCGTCCTCGGCGCGCAGCGCGGCTGGCGGGTGACCGAGGTCCCGGTCAACCATCGCGAGCGGGTCCACGGGCACACCAAGTTCGGGCTCGAGCGCTACCTGCGCGGCCTGTTCGATCTGCTGGCCGTCCTCTTCATGGACCGCTACGGCAATCGCCCGCTCCACCTCTTCGGCGGTCTCGGATTCGGCTGTGTGCTGCTCGGCGTCCTCCTCGGCGTCTACCTGACGATCGAGAAGCTGACCGGCAACTCGATCGGCGATCGGCCCCTGCTGCTGCTGGCCGTCCTGCTCGTGGTGGTCGGGATCCAGTTCTTCACCTTCGGGCTGCTCGCCCAGATGATCGTCGCGATGCGCAACGAGCACCCCGAGCGATCGCCGGAATGACTCCGCCCCCAGCGGGAAGCAGGGGAGCCGACTCGGGATCGAGCGCTTGGTCGCCCCCGATCCTGCTGGCGGTGGCGATGCTCGCGGGCGCCGCCCTGATCCTCTGGATCAACCGCGGCTCGTTCCTGTTCTTCGACGAGGTCCTCTGGTTCGCCGACATGGGCGACCGCGACGGCGTCCTCTCGATCCTCCATCCCCACAACAACCATCTGATCGGGGCGGCGCGCTCCCTGTTCCTGCTGCTCGGCTCGACGATCGGCGTCGAGTACGTCGTCCTCCGGGTGGTCGCCGTGATCGGCGTTCTCCTCGTCGCCGCCCTCTTCTTCGCCTACGCGCGTCGCCGGGTCGGCGACTGGATCGCGCTGTTCCCGTCGTTGCTGCTGATCGTCTACGGCTCGGCCTGGCAGCACGTGGTCAGCCCGATCGGGCTGACGATCACCTTCAGCATCGCCGCCGGCCTCGGTGCCCTGCTCGCCCTCGAGCGCAACGATCGCCGCGGCGACGTGCTCGCCTGCTTGCTGGCCTGCGCGTCGATCTTCACTTACACGATCGGGCTCAGCTACCTGGTCGGCATCGCGGTCTCCGTGCTGCTGCGGGCCGACCGCTGGCGACGGTCCTGGATCTTCCTGCTCCCGCTCCTGCTCTACGTGCCCTGGTGGCTGTGGGCCCGGCAGTTCAGCGACGGGCGGGTATCCGCGGACAACCTGATCGACGCACCGATCTACGCCGCCAAGTCGCTGGCCAACGTCGTCGGAGCCCTGACCGGTCTGGCGATCCCGTTCTCCCGCTTCGGCGAGGGTGCGGCGGGAATCGCCAGCGCTCCCGGAGGAGTGCTGGGCGTACTCGTCGGGGTTGCGGTGATCGTCGCGATCGCCTGGCGCCTGTCGCGAGGCTCCATCCCCCCGTCGCTCTGGATGTCGCTGGCGATCATCGCCACCTACTGGCTGATGTCGGCGATCGCCGACACCCCCGAGTACGGAAGTCAGGTGAACGCCGTCCGCTACATCCTGCCGGGATCCGTAGCCCTCCTGCTGGTGCTCGTCGACGCGGCCAAGGGCTGCGAGATCCGCCGCTGGATGGTCTGGACGGTTGCCGGAGTCTTCGCCTTCAGCCTCGTCATGAACGCCTACTTCCTCCGTGACGGGGCCAGGTTCGTCCGCGACGCCGGCGCGGCGACCGAGGCGAACCTGGCGATGATCGAGCTCGCCGGCGACCTCGATCCCGGGCGCTCGGCCGGCGAGGGGGGCACACCCGGCGCCGTGATGCTGCCCGAGGGCGGCTCGCTGCCGTCGCTGGTGTTCCCGCCCGACCCCAAGCGCTACCTGGCCGCCGTCGAGAAGTACGGCTCCCCCACGTTCACCCTCGATCGACTGCGAGCGCAGCGCCCACCCGTGCGCGCGCTCGCCGACGGCTCTCTGATCGCGCTCGAGAGGATCGCGGTGATGCCCGGCGCCGACCCGCCGACCCGGTCCATCCGTCGGCGGGCATGCGTGACGTTGCAGCCGGGCACGGAGCCCGTGCCACTGCCCGAGGAAGGCGCGCTGCTGCGCGCTGCGGAGACGGAGGACGTGACGGTGTCGCTGCGGCGGTTCTCCGACGATCCGGGGGTCGCCGTCGGCACCGCCGCGCCGGACTCGTGGTCGGCTCTGTCTGCTCCCACCGACGGCAGCGACGTGCCGTGGCTGGTCAGCGCGCCATCGACTGGCGAGCTGCGGATCTGCCCCCTCGGCGGTCGCTGAGCGCCGTCAGGCCGGAGCGATCCGGCCGTGGGCGATCAGCCAGGGGAACGCGGACTCGACGCGGATGCCCTCGAGGGAGGATCCGAGCAGCGCCTCGAGACCGCGCCGGTTGAAGCGGTTGATGTGCTCGGGGTGGTTGCCGAGCGTCCGCAGGTACTTGCCCCGCGCCAGCGAGCCGAGCCGGAACCAGGGCTCCGACGGGACCGAGACGACCACGTCGCGCGAGCTGACCCGCACCAGCTCGCGGACCGCCGCGGCCGGGTTCTCGAGGTGCTCGAGCACCTCGAGGCAGAGCACGAGGTCGAAGCTCGAATCCGCGAACGGGAGCGCGGTGACGCTCCCCTGGACGACTGCGGCATTCGGATGCCGCTCGGCGGTCCTGGCCACGCAGTAGGGCTCGATGTCGATCGCCGCGATGCGGTCGCCGAGCAGGTGCCCGATGCGGTCGATCGTCTCCCCCTCCCCGCATCCCGCATCGAGCGTCGAGGCGGGTCGTAGCGGCTGGAGCACCTCGGTCAGCGCCCCGAAGAAGCCGCCGATCATCCGCTGCACGACCGGGTTGGCGGTCTCGAACTTCCGCTCGTTGGTGGGCTTCTCCTGGTCGATGCTCGCGCCGCTCACGTGGGCGGAAGTATGGCGCCGGCCGACGCCGAATACACTGCCGCGCCGGTATGCGAGCCACGAACCCCGAGACCTTCGAAGAGAAACTGAACCACCTGCGGGAGCTGCGCGAGGCCGCGATCCACTCCGCCTCCGAGGCCGCCGTGGAGAAGCAACACGCGAAGGGGAAGCTGACCGCTCGCGAGCGGATCGAGAAGCTGCTGGACCCCGGCACCTTCGAGGAGCTCGACACCTTCGTCCGCCATCGCACCTTCGACTTCGAGATGCAGAAGAACCGGCCCTGGGGCGATGCGGTGGTCACCGGC
>CAZXKG010000153.1:0-5014 GCA_964641695.1 uncultured Conexibacter sp. | reverse complement strand
TCGGGTAGGTGAAGGAGATGATCTGCCCGGCGTAGCTCGGGTCGGTGACCGCTTCCTGATAGCCGGTCATCGCCGTGTTGAAGACGACCTCCCCGAGCACGGCTCCCCGCTCGTGGATCGCGCCGCAGAGGAACCCGTCGAGACGGACGCCGTCCTCGAGCATCACGTAGCCGGGGCGGGAGGCGCTCACGAGGCGACCTTCATGGCGAACTCGCGCCGCCGGAACGCGACCTGACCGGCGACGACCGTGACCATCGGCCGCGACCTCAAGGCCATCCCCGCGAAGCAGGAGTTCGAGGATCGGCTCTCCCAGTCCTCGGCGCCGGCGATCCACTCCGCCCGCAGGTCGACCAGGGTCAGGCTCGCCTCCGAGTCGGGCGCGATCGTCGGCGGCTCCAGGTCGACCACCGCGGCGCCGGCGGTCATCCGCTCGACCAGCAGGGCGAGCCCGATCAGGCCCGGCTCGACCAGCTCGGTGTAGAGGACGCTGAACGCGGTCTCGAGACCGATCACTCCCATGTTCGCCACCTCGAACGGGACCTCCTTCTCACTCGCCGAATGCGGCGCGTGGTCGGTTCCGATGCAGTCGACGGCTCCGCTCCGCAGCGCGTCGATCAGCGCTTGACGGTCGTCCTCGGTGCGCAACGGCGGGTTCATCTTGAAGCGCGCGTCGAGCGAGCGCACCTCCTCGTCGGTGAGGACCAGATGGTGCGGGGTCAGCTCCGCCGTCAGGCGTGCTCCCGCGGCCTTGGCGATCTCCACCGCCTCGACCGATCGCCTCGCCGAGAGGTGCTGAACGTGCGCGCGGCCCTGCTCGTAGACGCAGAGCGAGCCGTCCCGCTGGATCATCGTCGATTCGGAGGTCTCGGGAACGCCGCTGAGGCCGAGCTCGGCGGAGACGCGTCCCTCCCCCATCACGCCGTCGGCGGTGAGCGCTGGATCTTCCTCGTGGAGGAGGATGTTCCCGCCGACGAGCCGCTGGTACTGCAGGGCCCGTCGCATCACCCCGGCGTCGGAGATCGGCAGCCCGTCGTCGGAGTAGGCGACGACGCCCGCGTCGCGCAACGCCGCCATGTCGGTGAGCGCCTCGCCGTCCATGCCCCGCGTCACGGTCCCCACGAAGCCGGTGGGAACGCATGCGTCCTCCCGGGCCCGCTCGCGTAGCGCCGTGACGATCGCCGGGTCGTCGACGACCGGGTCGGTGTTGGCCATCGCGACGATCCCGCAGTAGCCGCCGGCGGCGGCGGCGCGAGTGCCGGTCTCGATGTCCTCGCGGTACTCCTGTCCGGGCACCCGCAGGTGCACGTGCGGGTCGAAGAAGGCAGGGAAGGCGTGCAGGCCCTCGGCGTCGATCACCTCGGCGCCCTCGGCGTCGGCGTCGGCGAGGGCACCCGGGGAGGCGATCCGGGCGATCCTGCCCTCGCGGACGAGAAGGTCCTGCGGGCCGTCGAGCCCGCTGCGCGGATCGACGACCGTCGCCCCCCGAACCAGCAGTGGGGACGAGCCCTCCGAACCGCCCCAGCCGCGCCAATCGAGCTCCGCGACCGTCGTCATGCGGGCTCTCCGATCGGACCCGGCAGCCCGCGGCCTCCGGGGCCGTCGTCGATCGCGGTCAGGGTGCGCGGCCGCTCGCCGCCGGCGAGAACCTCGTAGAGGATCGCCATCCGGACCAGGAGCCCGGCCGCGACCTGCTCGACGATCAGCGAGGACGGCCCGTCGATGACGTCGGCCGCCAGCTCGACGTCACGGTTGACTGGCCCGGGATGCATCACGAGCTGCCGCGAGGCGAGGCGGCGGGAGTTGATCTGGAACTCGGTCGCGTACTCGCGAAGGGAGGGGACGAACGAGGTCTGCATGCGCTCGTTCTGCATGCGAAGCGCGTAGATCACGTCGGCCTCGGCGATCTCGGAGATGTCGTATCGGACGCGGCAGCCGAGCGCCTCGATCCCCCGCGGGACGAGCGTCGGCGGGCCGGCGACGGTGACCTTCGCCCCCATCGTGCCGAAGGCGCGGATGCACGAGCGCGCGACCCGGCTGTGGGCGACATCGCCGACGATCCAGATCTCCCTCCCCTCCAGCGGGCCGATCCGCTCGGTCAACGCGTAGACGTCGAGCAACGCCTGGCTCGGGTGCTCGTGCTTGCCGTCCCCGGCGTTGACGACGGCGGCCTCGGTCCAGCCGCTGACCAGCGCCGCCGCCCCCGCGTGCGGGGAGCGGATCACGATCGCCTCCGGCTCGTATGCCGAGAGGGTGGCGACGGTGTCGCGCAGCGACTCCCCCTTGTCGACCGACGACCCGGAGGCCTTGATCGAGATCACGTCGGCGGAGAGGCGCTTGGCCGCGAGCTCGAAGGAGGAGCTGGTCCGGGTGCTCGACTCGTAGAAGAGGGTCACGATCGTCTTGCCGCGAAGGGTCGGGACCTTCTTGATCTCGCGCCGCCCGACCTCGGCGAAGCTGCGAGCGCGGGCGCAGATCCGTTCGATGTCGTCGCGATCGAGGTCGGCGATCGTCAGCAGATCCCTCATCGCTCCTCCCCGGCGACCGCGGTCGGCTGGGAGATCGTCACGCCCTCGGATCCGTCGACCTCCTCGAGGCGGACGTTGACCCGCTCCTCCCTCGCCGTCGGCAGGTTCTTCCCGGTGTAGTCAGGCCGGATCGGCAGCTCGCGATGGCCGCGATCGACGAGAACCGCGAGCTGGACCCGCTGCGGCCTGCCGTAGTCGAAGAGGGCGTCGACCGCCGCGCGGACGGTGCGCCCGGTGAAGAGGACGTCGTCGACCAGGACGACGGTCATCCCGGCGGTGGCGAAATCGAGGTGGGAGGCATGGACGATGGGCGAGCCACCGGGCTCGCGGCCGGGAAGGTCGTCGCGGTAGAAGGAGATGTCGAGATCGCCGAGCGGTAGCTGATCGCCGGTCAGCTCCTCGAGCAGCGCGTGCAGGCGCCGTGCCAGGATCGCGCCCCGGGTGTGGATGCCGACGACGGCGATCGCCGAACCCCCTGCTGAGTCCGCGGCGTTCTTCTCGATGATCTCGTGCGCGATACGCACCAGCGTCCGGCTCACGTCATCCGCGCTGAGGACGGATCGTTCGCTCATGGTCGCCCCTTCCTGGCCTCACCGGACCGGGTTAAAGGAAACGTCGCGAGCACCGTAGCAGGGCACCGGGCGGGTGCGGGCGGGACCCCTCGCGAGCGGCGCGGGGACTCCCGCAAACTGCGCCTTCGACGCTACCCGGAGTCGGCGCGGGCCCCGTCCGGGACCAACTCGGGCCCCCCGCGCTCCGGAAGCGGGATCTCGATCACGTCGAAATCGCGCGGTGCGACCACGGGGCCGAACTCGCGCTCGGCCTCGGCGAGGATGTCGGGGACGAAGTGCCGGGAGGAGATGTGGACGAGCGCCAGCATCCCGACCTCGGCCCGCGAGGCGATCTCCGCGGCCTGGCGAGCCGTCGAGTGACCGGTCTCGGCGGCGCGCTCGACCTCCTCCTCGGAGAAGCTCGAATCGTGGACGAGCAGCGCCGCGCCCTTTGCGTACTCGACCGTCGACTCGCACGGCGCGGTGTCGCCCGTGATCGCGACGACCCTTCCCGAGCGGTCCGCCCCCATCACCTGCTCGGGACTGACGGTCGAGCCATCCGCCGCGCTCACCGGGATCCCCCGCTGCAGCTGTCCGAAGGCAGGCCCCTCGGGGACGCCGAGCGCCTTCGCGGCCGCCGGGTCGAACCGGCCGGGGCGGTCATCCTCGACCAGCGCGTACCCGTTGGCGGCGATCCGGTGCGAGACCTCGAACGGCTCGACCACGTAGTCGTCGAACTCGACCGCCTCTCCCCCGTTGATCTCGTTCAAGCTCATCGCGTAGCGCGGCCTGCCGATGATCCTCCTGATCGAGCCGAACAGCTCGACCAGGCCCGGGGGGCCGTAGATCGCGAGCGGCTCGGCCCGCTCCTGCAGCTCGTAGGTCTTGATCAGCCCGGGAAGGCCGAGGTAGTGGTCGGCGTGCAGGTGGGTGATGAAGATCGCATCCGCCTGGACGAGTCCCAGCGATCGCTGCATCTGCCGCTGGGTCCCCTCCCCGCAATCGAAGAGCAGGCGATCGCCGCCGCGCCTGACCAACACGCTCGCCGTGTTGCGCCGCGCCGAGGGAACCGACCCTCCGGTTCCGAGGAAGACCACATCCAGATCCATCGCCGGGAGCGTATGCGCAGGCGCGGGCGGGGGCGTGCCGATACCCACTCGTGGCCCCCGCGCGCCTGAGATACTTCCGGCCCCTCACGGGACCGAGACGTTCTCAGAAAGGAACCGAAGTTGATTCGAACCATCTCCCTCTGCGCGAGTGCGGTACTCGTCGTAGCGCTCCTGATCGCACCCGCCGCCGAGGCGAGCCTGCCGAAGACGAGCGACAAGACCATCGTGCCCGGTGTCTCGATCGGCGGCATCTCCCTCAAGACGAAGACGAAGAAGGCGAAGAAGAAGTGGAAGGGCGGCGCCTGCGGATCCTCCGACGGGTACTCCTACTGCAACTTCACGACGAAGAAGACGACCGCCGGGAGCGCGTCCTTCGGCGGCTCCAAGAAGGTCCAGTTCGTCAACATCTACGCCGGCTACGACACCGTCAAGCAGAAGACCGTCTTCAAGGGGTCGATCAAGAAGTTCAAGACCGCGGAAGGCATCGGCATCGGCTCCAAGCTCTCCAAGGTCAAGAAGATCAGCGGCGCCAAGAAGGTCGCCGACAACGCGTACCAGGTCAAGGGTTCGAAGAAGAGCTACATGTTCTTCATGGGGGACCCCTCGGGCAAGGTCTCCGGGATCTCCCTGAGCACCGGCCAGGGCGGCTGACGGAACCACCCGGCAGCGGAAGCTGCGGTCCGATCGAGGCCGGTGGGTCGTCCGCGAGGCGCGGACGACCCACCTGGCTTCAGCGTGTTCGCCACGCCTGCCTCCCCTGCGACGCGCCCGGCAGTGTCCAGCGTCAGGACATATGTCACAGGTGATAGGTCACCGGTGAGTCGGGACA
>CAZXKG010000152.1:0-5039 GCA_964641695.1 uncultured Conexibacter sp. | reverse complement strand
CCGACGGCGCCTGCCCCAACTGCAACGGCGCCGGCGTCATCTACACCGACCTGGGGGTGATGGCCAGCGTCGCCACCACCTGCGAGGAGTGCGAGGGCAAGCGCTTTCAGGCGTCGGTGCTCGAGTACCGACTCGGCGGGAAGAACATCGCCGAGGTGCTCGAGATGTCGGTGTCCGCGGCCCAGGCGCACTTCGCCGAGGACGAGGCCACCGTCCCCGCCGCGCACAAGATCCTGGCTCACCTCGCCGACGTCGGGCTCGGCTACCTGAAGACCGGACAGCCGCTCACGACCCTCTCCGGCGGCGAGCGGCAGCGGCTCAAGCTGGCCACCCACATGGGCGAGAGGGGCGGTGTCTACGTCCTCGACGAGCCCACCACGGGCCTCCACCTCGCCGACGTCGAGCAGCTGCTGGCGCTGCTCGACCAGCCGGTCGAGCAGCGCAAGTCGGTGATCGTGATCGAGCACCACCAGGCGGTGATGGCACACGCCGACTGGATCATCGATCTCGGCCCCGGCGCCGGCCAGGACGGCGGCAAGGTGGTCTTCGAGGGCACGCCCGCGGATCTGGTGGCCGACCGCTCGACCCTGACCGGCGAGCACCTGGCCGAGTACGTCGGCGCCTGACGAAGCGCGTCTTGCCTGGCTCAGGGACGCGACGACGGGCGACGAGCAGTGCGGTCCCTACGCGCCCGTTTGGGCTTCTTGACCCTGAAGCCGGCCACCGCCGGGGTCACGTCGAAGTACCCGCCGAGGACCGCGCGGACCGCGATCTTGTGCCTGCCCGCTTTCAGCTTCCTCAACTTGAGGGGCGACGCGCATGGCTTGAAGCCCTGCTGGTCGCGTGCGCATTCGAATGTCGCGCCCGCCGCGGTCGCGGTGAACTCGAAGACCGCCTTGCGTGCCTTGACGATCTTCGGTGCCTTGGTGATGGTCGTCTCGATCACCACCGGACACGGCCCGCTCGCGCCAGCATCCGTCGGACATCCGTCCTGGGTCTCGTCGCCATAGCCGTCGCCATCCGCGTCCGGCTCGATCCTCGCCTGAAGCAGGACGTGACCGCTCTGGACTCCGCCAACCCCGGTGCCGACCTCAGGCAACGCGGGCTGCCAGTCGTTCATGCTGTTGGCGCCGGTGGAGACGGTCAGCATCGGAGCGTCGCTGGAGGTTTGGCCGAACACGTCTATCCCCACCGTCTCGCCGGCGGCGATCGGCAGCCGCGTGACGAACTCCTGAAGCCCGTCGATCTGCTCGATCGTCGCGGCCGCCGATGAAGCCGTCGCAACTTGGCCGTCGATCACGCGCAATCGTGCCTGAGTCGTCACGTCTCCGCCCGTGGAAGCCGTCCGCACGGTCCACCGGGTGAGCACTCCGGACAACGGCGCAATGGAACCGCCGGTGGCCACGCTGCCGGGGGCGATCGTGCCGTTGGCGACGGTGCATGAGGGACTGCACGTAACCGTCCCGTCCGGGCTCCCGGTCAGGTTGCTGCCGATCGTGGTCGCCGCTGAGGCCGACGAAGCGGTCACGCCCACGACGAAGCCAAGTGCAACAAGCGCCAGCAGTCGCCCTCTTGCCTTCAACATCACTACGCGTTCGACCATACACAGTCCCGCAATCGATCACTGCAGTTCTCCTCGGCGTGGCCAGCCGCTCGACGCGCTGACCGACGAGCACCTGGCCGAGTACGTCGGCGCCTGACGAAGGCGTCCTGTCTGGCTCGGAAAAGTCACATTCCGACACCCACGTGTCACACCTTCGGGCCTACTGTCGAGGCATGGACTCGAGGAGGCGAGAGCGGGGATCGGCAACGGTCGAGCACGTCGCCGTGGTGCTGCTCGTCGCGTTGGTCCTGGCTTCCGTCGGGGCCCTGCTGCTCGTCCGTCCCGAGCGCGGGTCGACGACGCTGGCATCGGCGATCGCGTTCAAGCAGCGCTGCGCGGTTCGCCACCCTGATCCCTGCTGGGAGGACCCGCTGACCGAGGCCTACGGCCGGGACGTCGCCGGGGCCGTCCGCGCCCTCGCACCTGCTCCGGCGGTCCGGACCGGGGCGTCGGGAGTCGGCCTGGTCGGCGTCGACTACAGGCAGTGCAGGCAGGCGAGCTGCGCGATCCCCGCCTCCGAGCGGCTGACGCAGTCGAACCGGCGCACGGCCGCGTTCACCTCGATCCGCGACGAGCGGCGGGCGGGCGGCGGGGTCCTCATCGACTACTGGATCTACCGTCCGACGATCGGCTGGGAGCGGGTGGTCAGATCGCTCCCTGCGAACGAGGTGGCGAGCTACGCGAGCACTCCCCTGACCGAGGACGCCAACCCGAAGCTGATTCCGCTGGAGACGCTGCTCGGCCGCGACGATGCCCGCTTCCGCGCCGGCGAGATCCCGCCCTGGCGTGGCAGGATCGAGAGCCGCTGGGGCCGACGTTGACGACGGGTACCACTATCTCTAGATTGGTACCTGTGGCGTTGAACGTGAAGGACGAGGAGGCGGTGCGTCTCGCCGGCGAGGTCGCGAAGCTGACCGGCGAGTCGAAGACCCGGGCGATCCGGGTCGCGCTCGAGGAACGACTGGAGCGGCTTCGGTCGCGACCGCAGGCGGAGACGGCCGAGCAACGGTTCGAGAGGACGCGACGCTTCCTGGAGGACGAGGTGTGGCCGCACGTCCCACCGGAGATCCGTGGCAAGGGACTTTCCAAGGAAGAACGTGAGGAGATCCTCGGATACGGACCGCACGGGGTATGACGGTCGACTCCTCAGCGATCTTGGCGATCCTGTTCGAGGAGCCCGAGGGGGATGCGATCCACCGTCGGTTGGGACTGAGTCGATCGATAGTCGGCGCGCCGACCGTCCTGGAGACGTCGATGGCCTTCGCCTCCAGAACATCCGAAGGAGCCGGAACGGTTCGTACGTTCCTCACGGATCTGGGCGTCGAGGTGGTGCCGTTCGAGGCCGAGCACGCAGCGATCGCCTCGTCGGCCTTCGCCCGCTACGGGAAGGGTCGGGGCAGCCGCGCGTCGCTCAACTACGGGGACTGCATGACCTACGCCATCGCCAGGCTCTCAGGACTCCCGGTTCTGTGCAAAGGGGACGACTTCGCCCACACCGACCTGAAGCTGGTGGACTACTGACGGAAGTGAGCAGCTCGTCGCCGAGCGCTCACCAGACGGCTTCGTGGCTCTCCATCACGCCGATGCCCTCGGCGAGAGGGATGCCGTCGAGGGAGCCGTTGAAGGTGCCGAAGGGCTGGCGGTAGGAGGACTTGACGATCCACTTGTTCTCCTCGGCGCGACGCTCGGCCTCGGCGCTGAAGCCGAGCCGGGAGCCATCCGTGAAGACGACCGCGTCCAGGCCCTCGAAGCTGACCGGGCCGGGCTCGCGAGGCTGCTCCTCACCCTCGACCCAGATCGCGCGCTCGCTGCGCTCGGGAGGATCGTTGACCCCCTCGACCAGGTTCCAGGCGACCTCCTTGCCGTCGGTCGCGCGCCCGACCCCGGCCGACCACGACCACGCGGTCTGTCGCGGGTGGTAGCCGGCGGACTCGTCCTCGATCCCGCGCAGCTCGATTCCCTTCCACGCTCGCCCCCCGGGGAGCTGGATGTCGACCTTCATCGTCGAGGCCCGCTTGCGCGTCCAGACGTAGCCGCCGCTTTCCCCACCGGCCCCCTTCCCGGGGCAGACGGCCTCGGCCCAGGTCCCGTCGCCGATCCGCATCTTGACCTGGACCTCGCCTGCGTCGATCCGGGTCCGTACGCCATGCAGGTTGGAGCCGATCTCCCACCACTGGCCCTCCGGCATCTCGCTCCAGACGCACCCGCGCTCGAACGGCAGCGGTTGCTTGGTCTCGGTCAGCAGCTCGCCGGTGGTGCGATCGAGCACCGCCCAGAAGGTCTGACGGACGGGGCCGACGCGGACCCCGGCCGCGCACAGCATCACGTTCTCGCCGAAGGCCGCGACGTAGCGCCAGCGCTTGCGCCAGTTGCCGGCGAACCGGAGTGGCATCCGCTCCGGAGGGAGGGCCAGGTCGGGCCGCTCGCCATCCGGGTCACGCCAGGGAAGGGCCGCGAGCGCCTGCGATCGGTTCTTACCCATGCCCTAACCCTATTCCCAGCCCGACGACCATGGGACGTCGGGCGCCTGCGTCCGCCCATGCCGGATCGAAACGCCCCAGGGACCCAAGCCCCGGGCACACGGCCCGCCGGCTACTCGATCTTCGCGATCGGGTCGCCGGCGTTGATCGCGGCCCCGACCTCGACGGCGAGCGCGGTCACCTTCCCAGCCTTGTGCGCGGTGATCTCGTTCTCCATCTTCATCGCCTCGATCACGCAGACCAGGGTGCCCTCCTCGACCTCGTCGCCCTCGGCGACCTCGACCTTGAAGATGCTGCCCTGAAGCGGCGCGGCCAGCGTGTCGCCGGAAGCGGCCGCTCCACCGCCGGCCTTGCGCTCCCGCTTCGGCGGGCGCTTGCCGGCGGCCGCTGCGCCGTTCACGCCACCCAACGCCTCCCCCATGACCTTGACGGGGAACAGCTTGCCGCCGACCTCGACCTTGTACTCCCGGGTGACGATCTCAACCTCGTCGGACTCCGCAACCGAGGCTCCCGGACGCGCAGCGGAGGAAGCCTCGGCGGTTGTCCCAGCTCCCGGACGCGCAGCGGAGGAAGCCTCGGCGGTGGACTTCAGCCAATCCTTGTCCTCGACCAGGTCGCGGCAGGTCTCGCCCTTCGCCCACTGCTCGGTAGCGAGGATCGTCGAGTGGAACGGGATCAGCGTGGTCAAGCCGGAGATCTCGTACTCGCCCAAGGCGCGGATCATCCGCCGAGTGGCGGCCTCGCGGTCTACGTCCCAGGTGATCAGCTTGGCGACCATCGGGTCGTAGAGCGGCGTCACCTCGCCGCCGGCCTCCAGGCCAGAATCGACGCGGACGCCGGGACCGGACGGCTCGACGTAGGCGCCGATCTTGCCGGGCGCGGGGGCGAAGTTCTTGGCGGCGGACTCGGCGTTGATCCGGCACTCGATCGCCCAGCCGCGCATCTCGACATCGTCC
>CAZXKG010000151.1:0-5177 GCA_964641695.1 uncultured Conexibacter sp. | reverse complement strand
CCTGACGGGCTGAAGGCCCTGCTCGCGCTCCTCGTCGCCTCACGACCCACTTGGTCGCCGCGGCTCCTGCGTCACACGATCAGAACGCCCCAGACCCCGTCAGGAACCTGACGGGCTGAAGGCCCTGCCCGCGCTCCTCGTCGTGCAGTCAGAACGCGGCCCGGACGTGCTCGAGTCGTGCCCGGCCGTTCGGCTTGACCGTTACGCCGACCACGTCGAAGCGGATCTCCTCACACGGCGGCGGGGTGTTCTCGGCGAGCCAGGCCCTGGCGAGCCGTCGGATCTGCAGCTGCTTGCGGGGACCGACTGCCTGCAGCGGGCTCGCGGGTCCCCTGCCGCTGCCCACCTTCAGTGTCTTTACCTCGACGAAGACGAGGGCCGGACCGTCGAGTGCGATCACGTCGATCTCGCCGAAGCGCGTGCGCACGTTGCGCGCGAGGATCGACATCCCCGCAGCGGCGAGCTTCGCGCAGGCGTGATCCTCGCCGCGATCGCCCAGTCGCTTTCGTTGCCGGCTCATGCCGAGAGCATGCGGGCCGACGTGTAACGCGTGGGTGTCGGTTCGTGACTTCCTGCCCCGGAACGTGACGCTCGTTCAACGGATCACGCCAACTCCGAAGTCCGCGTTTCGAGCTCGTCACAGATCGGCACATTCCTTCACCCACGCGTGAACGTTCGCCGCGTAGCGTCGGCACCGTGCTGGCGAGATCGCGAACACTGACCATCAACGGCGTCGACGCCGTGCCCGTCGACGTGGAGATCGACATCCACAGCGGGCTACCCGCGTTCTCGGTCGTCGGGCTCCCCGACGCGGCCGTGAGGGAGTCGCGGGAGCGGGTCCGCGCCGCGATCGTCAACTCGGGCTTCAAGTTCCCGCAGCTGAGGATCACCGCGAGCCTCGCTCCCGCGGACCTGCGGAAGGCCGGACCCGGGTTCGACCTCGCGATCGCGGCCGCGATCCTCGCTGCCTCCGAGCAGTTGAAGCCCGGCGCGTTGAGGGAGTGGTGGCTGGCGGGAGAGCTCGGCCTCGACGGCACCGTGCGTTCCCTTCCCGGCGTCCTCGCGATGGCCGAACGCGTGGCTCGCTGCGGCGGTGGCATCGCCGTCGCCGACTCGAACTTCTCCGAGGCGAAGCTCGTCGACGGCGTCCACGTCGCCCCGATCGCCCACCTGCGCGATCTCGTCCGGCTCTCGGAGGGTGAGATCAGGGAGCCGGAGGAGCTTGGAAGCGAGGAGGTGCTGCCCGGCGCAGATCCGCCCGACATGCGCGATCTGCGCGGCCAGCTGGGGCTGCGTCGCGGCTTGGAGGTTGCCGCCGCCGGCGGCCACGGGATCCTGATCGTCGGCCCGCCGGGCGCCGGCAAGTCGATGGCGGCGCGGAGGTTGCCCTCGATCTTGCCGCCGCTCTCCGCGGCGGAGGCGATCGAGGTCACCAAGATCGCCAGCGTCGCCGGGAGGGCGTCGAACGGATCGCTCAGCGCGCGCCCGTTCCGGGCTCCGCATCACACGATCTCCCCCGCCGGGCTGGTCGGTGGTGGGGCACCGCCACGCCCAGGTGAGATCACCCTCGCCCACCGGGGCGTCCTCTTCCTCGACGAGATCGCGGAGTTCTCGCGATCGGGGTTGGAGGCGCTGCGCCAACCCCTGGAAGACGGCTGCGTCACGATCACCAGGGCGTACGGAGCACTCACCTTCCCCGCTGCCTTCCAGCTCGTCGCGTCGGCGAATCCTTGCCCATGCGGGCATGGACCGCAGTCGCCGCGGTGCTTGTGCCCGCCCGACCGGGTCCGGGCGTACGAGGGCAAGTTGAGTGGGGCCCTGGCGGACCGGATCGACATCAGCCTGAATGTCATGCAGGCGTCCGCGGCGGCTCTCGCCGGCGATGCGGGAGAGCCCTCGGCGACGATCGCCGAGCGGGTGGACGCGGCGCGGTCGCGGCAGCAGCGCCGCCTGGGCTCCGGTCGCTGCAACGCGACGATGTCGGAGGCCGAGCTCTCCGAGCGGATCGTCCTCAGCGAGGAAGCCGCTGAAGCCATGACCAAGGGCCACGCCGCGCTTTCTCTGAGTGGCAGGGGGTGGAGTCGCGTCCTCAAGGTCGCCCGCACGATCGCGGACCTGGACAACGAGGAGGTGGTCGAGGAGCGACACGTCTCCGAGGCGATGGCGCTGAGGAGGCGGGAGCGATGACCCCGATGCCGATCGCATGTCCGCAGTGCCTCGCCCGCGGCATCCTTCTCGGCGGGCTCGCCGGGTACATCGACAAGGTCGTGACCGCGCGCTCGGGGGATCGCGCGCGTGATCTGCTGGCGCTTGGCGACGAGGATCTGGTCGAGGCGCTCTGCCCGGGGCGGGGGCCGGAGCTGATCGCCAGATCGCGCTCTGAGGAGGCCCGCGGCCAGCTGCTCACGCGCCTCGAGAAGGAGTGTTGCTGGAGCTCATGCCCGCATGTCGGTCCTTACCCGGCCACGCTCCAGGTCCTCGGTGGTGCCGCGCCGCGTGCGCTGTTCGGCGCCGGCGACCCGAAGCTCCTCGGGGGCGATCGGCACGAGACCGTGGTCACGGTCGTCGGATCGAGGCGGGCGGGCTCATACGGGCTCGATGTCGCGGCGACTCTCGCGCGTGAGCTCTCGGGCGCAGGGCTGACCGTGATCAGCGGCCTCGCGCTCGGGATCGACTCAGCCGTGCACGAGGGGGCGCTGGAGGGGGGTGGGGGGACGATCGCCGTGCTCGGTACCGGTCCCGAGCGTCCGTATCCACGTTCGCGACGAGGGCTCTACTCCCGGATCAGGACGGCGGGGACGGTGATCTCCGAGCTGCCGCCGGGCTCGCCGACCTTCCGCTGGATGTTCCCCGCTCGGAACCGGCTGATGGCGGCTATGGCCGGGATCACGATCGTCGTCGAGGCGACCGAGCGCTCCGGATCGCTGATCACCGCCGAGATGGCGCTCGACATCGGTCGGGCGGTCGGGGCGGTGCCGGGTCCCGTCAACTCCTGGCGCTCCTCGGGGGCCAACCGGCTGCTCGCCGACGGAGCGCTGGTTGTCAGGAACGCCGCCGACGTGCTCGATTCCCTGCTTGGGCCGGGCGCACCCACGTTGTTCGCCCCGAGCGGTCCTCCGCTGGAGATCGACGCGGCGATCGTCCTCGACGCGGTGGAGGCGGGTTCGTCGGTGGTCGACGAGATCGCCCTGGCCGCTGGGCTCGGGTACGCCCAGGCGCTGGCGGCGCTCAACCGGCTGGAGCGGGACGGGTACGTGCAGAGCGGGACCTCGGGCAGCTACACGAGGACGTCGCTCGCGGCTCCCGATCCCTCCGAGCGGCCGCGGAGGGGATGAGGACGGTGGCAGCGCGATCGACCGGCATCTGTCTCTGCGGGGCGGCATCTACGATGGCGTCGATGAGCGACCAGCGACCACCCACCGTCCTCTCGATCGCGGGATCCGATTCCGGCGGAGGGGCCGGAATCCAGGCGGACCTGAAGGCGTTCGCGGCGATGGGGACGCACGGGATGACGGCGATCACCGCGCTCACCGCTCAGAACACGATCGGCGTCGATTCGATCCACCCTGTGCCGGGAGAGATGATCGTCGCCCAGGTCCGGGCGGTCGTCTCCGACATCGGCGTCGACGCCGTGAAGGTCGGAATGCTCGGCACCGAGGAGATAGCGACGGCGGTGGCGGAGGCGCTCGAGCTCGTCGCGCATGCCCCGGTGGTAGTCGACCCGGTGATGGTCTCGGAGAGCGGCAGCGAGCTTCTCGCTCCGGGCGCCCGGAGCGCGCTCGTCGAACGGGTGCTGCCGATGGCAACGGTTGTGACCCCGAACATCCCCGAAGCAAGGGCGCTGACGGGCCTCGAGGAGGAGACCTCGTCGGTCGAGCTGGCGAGGGCGATGCGGCAACTGGGATCGTTCGCGGTCATCGTCACGGGAGGGCACGCCGACGGCTCGGACCTGCTCGACGCTGGCAGCGGGGAGCGCTGGATCCCAGGCCCGCTGCATCCGTCTGGGGCGGCGCACGGGTCCGGCTGCACCCACAGCTCGGTGCTGGCGGCGCTCCTCGCCCGTGGCCTCGGTCTCGAGGAAGCCGCGGTGGAGGCCCGGCGAGTCGCCGCGGAGGCCGTGCGCAACGGCCTTCGCGGGATCGGCGTCGGCGCTGGGCCGGTCGACGTCCTCGACATCGCCGGCCGGGGTCGGTGACCTTCGCGATGCCTGCTGCCCGGCGGTTGGAGCATGACTATCAATCGGTCGGTTGGGGAGCCGACTGACATAATCGTCCGGATGAGCGCAGTTGGACTCGCGAGCCTGACGACGGTGATGATCCTCCTCGCGGCGATCGCGTTCGGGCCTGACGTCTGGCGGGTTGGCACGCGCGGGTGGCAACGCAGACGGTCCCGACGCGACGAGCGGGCGAAGGCGCTTCAGCGGCTGCAGGATCCCGGTGAGACGCTCCGATCTGAGCGCCGGGCGGAGCGGCAGCTGCTCGAGGCGCTCGGGCCGGCGTCGTTCGAGGCGTATCGTGCGCTCGGGTTCCTGCACGTGTTCGGCTCCGACGGCCGGCATGGCTACTTGATCTACCCACACGCACCGATCGTCAGCTTCGACGTCCTGGGCAGCGAGCCGCTCGACGAGTACTCGTTCGCGGCCGCGTCCGCCTCAGCGTCGGTCATCAGCGACGCCGCGGACGTGCTCGCAAAATGGGAGGCGCTGATGGCCGACGAGGGATCGGTCGTCTCCCCGTCGAACATGCATCTGCTGGGCCGGGACGTCGAGCCCGCACGGGTTCGACGCGACCTGATCAGGCTCAGCGAATGGACGTCGAGACGTCCGCCCGCCCCAGGCGAGAACGCCGCCAGACCCCTCCGACAACCACAACATCCACACAGAGGTCAGACCAACTCATGAGCGAGACCAAGACCGCATTCCCACGCCCCCGGTCCTCCGCCGTCTTCGACGGCCCGGATCGTGCCGCCGCGCGCGCCTACATGAAGGGGATCGGATTCGACGACGATGCGCTCAAGCGACCGACGATCGGGATCGCCAACACGTGGATCGAGGCGATGCCCTGCAACTTCCACCTGCGTGGGCTCGCCGAGTACATCAAGGAGGGCGTGCGCGCCGCCGGCGGTACGCCGATGGAGTTCAACACCGTCGCCGTATCCGACGGGGTGACGATGGGCAC
>CAZXKG010000150.1:0-5189 GCA_964641695.1 uncultured Conexibacter sp. | reverse complement strand
CGTGGTCGTCAAGGACGGGATCGCGCACGTGCAGGCGGGCGGCGGCACGGTCGCCGCCGCCAAGCCCGACTACGAGTACCGCGAATCCCTGCAGAAGGCGAAGGCGATCTTCCGCGCGATCGAGGTCGCGGTCGAGCATCCGGAGTGGGACTGACCTTGAACGTCCTCGTGATCGACAACTACGACTCGTTCACCTACAACCTCGTCCAGTACGTCGGTGAGCTGGGGGCGACGCTCGAGGTGATCCGCAACGACCGGGCGAGTGTCGACGAGCTGCTCGCCCGCGCCCCGGATCGGCTGGTGATCTCGCCCGGCCCGTGCCGGCCCGCGGACGCCGGGGTCTCGATCGAGGCCTCGCGCCGCTTCCCGGAGGCGGGGGTCCCGACGCTGGGCGTGTGCCTCGGCCACCAGGCGATGGTCGAGGCGTTCGGCGGGTCAGTGATCCAGGGGAAGCCGATCCACGGCAAGGACGCGACGATCGGCCACGACGGGCGGACGATCTTCGCCGGGCTCCCCGACCCGCTCACGGTCGGCCGCTACCACTCGCTGATCGCCGCGCCGGAGCTGCCGGACGCGCTCGAGCTCTCCGCCTCCTACCAGGGGATGGTGATGGCGGTGCGGCACCGCGAGCTGCCGGCAGAGGGCGTTCAGTTCCATCCGGAGTCGGTCCTGACGCCGGAGGGCAAGCGTATGCTCGCCAACTTCCTGGGCGACGACGTCGAGCGCTGAACGAGGGGCACGAGCAGACGATGAGCGAGCCGAACGACATCCTCACCCGCGCGATCGACGCCGTCGCCTCGGGCGATCACCTGACGACCGACCACGCCGCCGCCGTCCTCGCCGAGATCATGGAGGGCCGCGCCGGGGAGGTGCAGACCGGCGCCTTCCTGATCGCGCTGCGGGCGAAGGGGGAGACCGTTCCGGAGGTCGTCGGCTTGGCCCGGACGATGCGCTCGCTGGCCATCCCTGTCGAGACCGGCTACGACGACCTGGTGGACACGGCCGGTACCGGCGGAGGTCCGACCACGTTCAACATCTCCACAGCGGCGGCTTTCGTCGCTGCGGGCGCGGGATGCGCGGTCGCCAAGCACGGCAACCGCTCGAGCACCACGAAGTCGGGTGCGGCCGAGGTCCTGGAGGCGCTCGGAGTCGAGATCGGCCAGGCCCCGGAGCGCGTGGCGGCGTCGATCCGCGAGACCGGCTTCGGCTTCATGTTCGCTCCGGCCCACCATGCCGCGATGAAGTACGTGGTCCCGGTCCGCAAGCAGCTCGCGGTGCGCACGATCTTCAACTTCCTCGGTCCCCTGACGAACCCGGCGGGCGCCCGCCGGCAGCTTCTCGGTGTGGCCGACCGCCGCTACCAGGAGACGATCGCGGAGGCGCTCAACGGCCTCGGCTGCGATCACGCGATGGTCGTCGCCGGCGAGGACGGGCTCGACGAGCTCAGCATCGACGCGCGCACGCGGGTGATCGAGGTTCGCGACGGCGGTACCGAGGAGTGGTTCGTCGAGCCCGAGGACTTCGGGTTGAGCCGGGCGCCCTTGGAGGCGATCGCGGGCGGCGAGCCGGCTGAGAACGCGGCCGTGATCCGCGCGGTCCTGGCCGGCGAGCCCGGGCCGGCGGCGGACGTGGTCCTCCTCAACGCCGGGGCCGCGATCTACGTCGGCGGCAAGGCGTCGGATCTGAGCGCGGGAGTCACCGCCGCGCGCGAGTCGATCGCCTCCGGCGTCGCGAACGACGTCCTCGGGCGCTTGGCGGCATCCGGTGCCTGAGCCCGGCCGTCGTCTCGGAAGGGAATCCGACCTGATCCGGGTGCCGGATCGGTAGCCTGCGGGCAGATGAGCAGACTCGATCAGCTCGTCGACGCGGCCCGGGAGGGTGTGCGAAGACGCAAGACGGAGGTCTCCGCCGACGAGCTTCGGTCCCAACTTGGGACGCGCAGCGGGTTCCGGCCCTTCAAGGAGGCCCTGGTCATGTCCGGGATCTCGGTGATCGCGGAGTTCAAGCGGGGATCGCCGAGCGCCGGCGCCATCAACGCCGACGCGGACGTCGCCGGCACCGTCCAGGCCTACGAGCGGGGAGGCGCAGCCGCGCTCTCCGTGCTCACCGACGAGCGGCACTTCTTCGGCTCGCTCGACGACCTGCGGGCCGCCCGCGCGGCAACCGGCCTGCCGATCCTCCGCAAGGACTTCATCGTCGATCCCTACCAGCTCTGGGAGGCGGTGGTTGCGGGCGCCGATGCGATCCTGCTGATCGTCGCCGCCCTCGCCGACGAGGATCTACGGATGCTCTGGGAGGAGGCGACGCTGCTCGACCTCGACTGCCTGGTCGAGGTCCACGACGAGGAGGATCTCGAGCGTGCCCTCGCCCTCGACCCCGACGTGATCGGGATCAACAACCGGAACCTGAAGACGCTCGAGGTCGACGTCGCGACCGCTCCCGAGCTGATCACGGACGTCCCCGCCGGCAAGACCGTGGTAGCCGAGTCCGGCTATGAAAGCTGTGAGCAGCTCGAGGAGCTCGACCGGATCGGCGTCGATGCGGTGCTGGTCGGAGAGACCTTGATGCGCAGCGACGATCCCGCCGAGGCGCTGAGCGCGCTGATGCCCGACGGCGAGCTCTCGGCCGAGCAGCTCGACGGCGAAGGCCGCTGAAGGCTGGAAGTCGGTTGCGCGGCGCGTTCGGGCGCTGCGGCGATACCGGCGATCCTTAGCTGCCGTTCAGGGTCGTTTCAGCTCCGACTCAGGTTGGCGGCGGAAGATCCGTCGTATGAGTCGAACCAGAAGCTTCTTCCGGCACCCGTTCATCTCCGCGCTCCTCGGTGCGACCTTCGCTCTTGCGATCGCCGCCGTCGCGGTCGAGGCCGACGTGATCGACATCGGCGACGATCAGACTCCGGAGGCGACGCCGATCGCGGCTACCGCCCCGGCGTCGAGCGGCGGTCAGACCGTCGGCGAGGTCTACGAGCGCGACGGTCAGGGCGTCGCCTTCATCACCGCCCAGGTGCAGCAGTCGGAGCCGACGCCGTTCGGCGGCGGCGGGAGCGGCACCGCCACCGGATCCGGCTTCCTGATCGACGAGGAGGGCCACATCGTCACCAACGCCCACGTGGTCGACGGAGCGACCGAGGTCTCCGTCAAGTTCGGCGACGGCGACGAGGTCGAGGCGAAGGTGCTCGGGGCCGACGACTCGACCGACCTGGCGGTGCTCGAGGTCGATGCATCCAAGATCGACGCGACTCCCCTGCGGGTCGGCGATTCCGACCGGGTCAAGGTCGGGGACGGCGTGATCGCGATCGGCAACCCCTACGGCCTGGATCGAACGGTCACGTCGGGGATCATCTCGGCTCTGCAGCGCCAGATCAGCGCTCCGAACGGCTTCACGATCTCCGACGTCCTGCAGACGGACGCGGCGATCAACCCCGGCAACTCCGGCGGGCCCCTGCTCAACCGCGAGGGTGAGGTGATCGGCGTCAACTCCCAGATCGCCACCGGCGGGACGAGCACCGGCAACGTCGGGATCGGCTTCGCGGTTCCCTCCAACACGGTCGAGAGCGTGGTCGGGCAGATCATCCAGGGCGGCTCGGTCGAGCACGCCTACCTCGGCATCGAGGGGGCAGACCTGACCGGTGAGCTGGCCGATCTGCTCAACCTCGACATCGACAGCGGGGTGCTGGTCCAGTCGGTGACCAAGGACGGCCCCGCGGCGAAGGCGGGCCTGAAGGTCGGCGACGCGATGGTCGAGATCGACGGCGTGGGGGTCCGGGCCGGCGGTGACGTGATCACGTCGATCAACGGCGAGGAAGTCACCTCGATGGAGGATCTGATCGGGATCGTCAACGGCCTCGAGCCGGGTGAGACGGCGACGCTGAAGGTCTACAGCGACGGCGAGCAGCGGGACGTCGACGTCAAGCTCGGCGACCGCCCCGAATCCACCAACTGACACTTCCCACGCGGTAGCCGGGGACGGCAGGGATGGCGCCACGCCCCGTGTGAGATCGTTGATCTGTGAAGACGAAGATCTGCGGGATCACACGGGGCGAGGACGCCGAAGCGGCGGTCTCGGCCGGCGCTTGGGCGATCGGCCTCAACTTCAGCCCGGAGAGCCCGCGACGGATCGAGCTCGCTGACGCCGAGCCGATCGGAGCCGAGATGAAGCGTCGCTGCGAGGTGGCGGGGGTGTTCGTCAACCCATCCCTGGAGGAGGTCGCCGAGGCGGTCGATCGCGTCGGCCTGACCCTCGTCCAGCTCCACGGCGAGGAGGGCACGTCGTTCTGCTCGGAGGTGCGGCGACGCACCGGCTGCAAGGTGATCAAGGCGTTCCGGGTCAAGAGCCCGGAGGAGATCAACGCGGCGCGCGCCTACCGCACCGACTTCCACCTCTTCGACGCCTACCGGAGGGGCGTCCACGGCGGGACCGGGGCGACCTTCGACTGGGAGCTCGTGGCGATGCGCAGGGGCGGCGTTCCCGCGCTGCTGGCGGGCGGACTCGATCCCGACAACGTCGCCGAGGCGATCGAGGTTGCCAACCCGTGGGGGGTCGACGTCTCCAGCGGCGTCGAGATCTCGCCGGGGGTGAAGAGCGGGAGCCTGATCAACTCGTTCATCGCGGTGGCCGACCGCGCCGGCGAGAAGCAGCGGGCTGAGCGCGATCGGCGCCGCGCGATCAAGCAGATCCGGCGTGAGGTCAAGCGGGAGCGTTGGTCGCGGTGAGCGACTCGGGGATGGATATCGGCTCCCCCGGGAGCCCGGTCGAGGAGCGCTTCGGCCCTTACGGGGGCCGCTACGTGCCGGAGGTCCTGATCGCCGCGCTGGACGAGCTCGCCGAGGCCTGGGCCGAGGCGCGTGCGGACGCCGCCTTCGGTGGTCGCCTCGCCGCCCTGCTGCGGGACTTCGTCGGTAGACCGACGCCGCTGTATGAAGCGGCGCGGTTGTCGGAGGTAGCCGGACGGAGGGTCTTCCTCAAGCGCGAGGATCTGGCCCACACCGGCGCCCACAAGATCAACAACGCGATCGGCCAGGCGCTGCTCGCCGAGCGCATGGGCAAGAGCCGGATCATCGCCGAGACGGGCGCCGGTCAACACGGGGTTGCGACCGCGACCGCCTGCGCGCTGCTCGGGCTCGAGTGCATCGTCTACATGGGAACCGAGGACATGCGGCGGCAGAAGCCGAACGTCGAGCGCATGGAGC
>CAZXKG010000149.1:0-5215 GCA_964641695.1 uncultured Conexibacter sp. | reverse complement strand
GCACAACCGCGGCCACCACGTCCGCGTCGCCACCCCCGAGGATCCGGCGAGCGCGAGGCTGGGCGAGAGCTTCTGGGCCTTCCTGCCGCGCACCGTCGCAGGGTCGCTGAAGTCGTCGCTGGAGCTGGAGCGGATCCGCCTCGATCGGGTTGGCAAGGGCTTCTGGACGATCTCCAACGACGTCCTCAACGCCTGGCTGATGACGATCGTCCTCTTCGCCGGCCTGACCGCGATCTTCGGCCTCGCGGTGCTGCCCTGGCTGCTGCTGCAGGCGGTCGTCGGGTTCTCCCTGCTCGAGGTCGTCAACTACCTCGAGCACTACGGGCTGCTGCGCCAGAAGCAGGACGATGGGCGCTACGAGCGCTGCCGGCCCGAGCACTCCTGGAACTCCGACAACCTGGCCTCGAACGTCTTCCTCTACCACCTGCAGAGGCACAGCGACCATCACGCCAACCCGATCCGTCGCTACCAGGCGCTGCGCAACTACGACGACCTCCCCGAGCTGCCCTCCGGCTACGCGACGATGATCGTGCTCGCCTACGTCACGCCGCTGTGGCGGCGGGTGATGGACCCGAAGGTCCTCGCCCACTACGACGGCGACGTGACCAGGGCCAACATCCACCCGCCCAAGCGAGCGAAGCTGATCGCCCGCTACGGTGGGGACGCCTAGGAAGGAGAGGGGTTGGAGATGGCCGCATATCGCTGTCCGGTCTGCGAGTACACCTACGACGAGAGCGCAGGGGCGCCGCGCGAGGGGTTCCCGGCCGGCACTCCGTGGTCGCAGGTACCGGACGACTGGAACTGCCCCGACTGCGGGGTCCGCGACAAGATCGACTTCGAACCCGTGAGCAGCGGGACGACGGGCGACGGCGCCTAGTGGAGGCGGCGGCCGGCATCCGCCCGAACCACACGGAAGCGTCCCGCGCGCTGCTCCGCGACTCGGTCCTCGACGCCGTCGGCGATCTGCTCGCCCACTCCGCGTGGCGCGAGGTGACGATGGCCGACATCGCCTCCCGCGCAGGCGTCAGCCGCCAGACCCTCTACAACACCTTCGGCAACCGCGAGGAGCTCGCCCGCGCCTACCTGATCCGGGAGGCGGGGATGCTGCTGGAGAGCATCGAACATGCGATCTCCGCCAACGCCGCCGACCCCGACGAGGCGCTGCGCTCCGCCGTCGTGGGCTTCCTCACCAACGTCGCCGACCATCCGATGGTGCAGGCGGTCTTCTCCGGCGACAACGACGAGCTGATGGCGCTCGTGACCACGAGGGGCGAGCGCGTCCTCGACGTGATGAGCTCGCGCCTCAGCGACCGCCTGCTGCAGACCTGGCCCTTCATCGACGCCGACGACGCGCGGATCGCCGGCGAGACCCTGGTCCGCCTGGCGATCAGCCACGCGACCCTCCCCACCGCCCCCGCCGAGCGCACCGCCGACGACCTGGCGCGCCTGCTCGGACCGTTCGTCGACCAGGTGATCAAGGAGACGATCGCCGGGAGGTGAGGCCGAGGCGGGCGGAGTCCGCTCGGCGATATGCGACATCGACTTCGACTATCGAAGGCGATGTCGAAAGGCGACGGAGGGCCGTCAGCTCGACGGCATCCAGACGACCGCCTCGTCCCGCTCCTGCTTCTCGGCCTCGCCGAGGACCGCCAGGTGGTCGAGGTAGGAGAGGGAGATCTGCAGGCCCCAGGCTGTGACGACCGGCGGGAGCTTCTCGAGGCTGACCCCGAGCATGTCGGGAACGACCTCGAACGGCGTCTTCTCCCCCTCCTTCAGCGATGCGCGCACCCGGCCGAGGTGCTCGTCGATCAGCCCCCGGTAGGCCTCGATCTTCGCGCCGACGTCACGGAACGTCCGGCCGTGCCCGGGCAGGCAGAGCCGCACGTCGAGCTCGTCGACCTCGTCGAGAGACCGCAGGAACTCCCCGACGGGATCGGGGGAGTGGCCGTAGTCGAAGAAGACCGTGACCTTGCCGAGCAGGTGATCGCCGGAGATCATCATCCCGCTCTCGGGCTCGTGGAAGACGACGTGGGAGGGCGCGTGGCCGGGCGTCTCGTAGGTCCGGAAGAAGCCGAGATCCGTGGCGACCTCGACCCCGTCGACCAGCTCGCGGTCGGGAGCGACGATCCGGTCGACCAGCGGGTCCGAGTCCCGGCGCTCCTCGTAGCGCTTCAGGGCGGCTCCGGGCACGCCGCTCTGCCTCGCCACCTCGATCCGGTTGTCGAAGGTCCCGTCGGGGTCCTCGACCATCCCGCGGACGTGCTCCCATGCCGGGTGGAGCCAGAGCTCGCAGCCGGCGGCGTCGACGATCGGCCCCGCCAGGCCGTAGTGGTCGGCGTGGGTGTGGGTGCAGACGAGCAGGCGCACGTCCCGCAGCTTCAGCTTCGCCTGCGCCAGCGCCAGCTCGAGCTGCTCGAGGCCGCCCTCGCCGCCGATGCCGGTGTCGAAGAGGACGATCCCGTCCCCGCGCGCAACCGCCCATGCGTTCGCGTGCGGAACCCCCGGCCACGGACACGGAAGGCGCAGTCGCCAGATGCCGGGCAGAAGCTTCTCGCTGCGGGCGACGTCCTTTCGCTCGTCGGCGCTCATCAGCTCGATCGAGCCTAGATGAATTTGCCAACGGGGATCGTCGGCGGGATCGCGGGTAGGATCGCGGGATGAGCAACTCCTCGCCCTCCGGCCACACGCGCATCTGCCGCCTCGGGCTCGTCAACTGCTACCTGGTCCCCGAGGACGACGGGCTGACGCTGATCGACACCGCGATCGGTGGCAGCGCGAAGCGGATCCTGGCCGCCGCCGCCGACCTCGGCGCCCCGATCGTCCGGATCGCCCTCACCCACTCGCACAACGATCACATCGGCTCGCTCGACAAGCTCGCCGCGGCGCTGCCCGATGCCGAGATCCTGATCTCCTCCCGCGAAGCCTCGCTGCTGGCGGGAGATCGCTCCGCCCGGCCGGACGAGCCCGAAGGCAAGAACCTCAACCGCTACGCCTTCCCGGGCGCGAAGACGAAGCCGACCCGCACGGTCGAGAACGGCGATCGGATCGGATCGCTCGAGGTGATCGCCTCGCCGGGCCACACACCGGGCCACGTCTCCTTCCTCGACACGCGCGACCGGACCCTCTACTGCGGCGATGCCTTCACGACGCTGTTCGGGGTCGCGACCAGCGCCCGTCCGAACCCCCTCTTCCCGTTCACGGCCTTCTTCAGCTGGAACCGTCACCTCGCCCTGCAGTCCGCGATCGAGCTCCGCACCCACGATCCGGCAGCACTCGCGCCCGGTCACGGACCGATCAACATCGACGCGCTCGAGCAGATGGACGACGCGATCGCAAAGGCCGCCGAAGTCGGCCTGAAATAAGTAGCTCGGCCGCCGAAGTCGGCCTGAAACAAGTGGTTCGGCCGCCGAAGTCGGCCTGAAACAAGTGGCTCGGCCGCCGAAGTCGGCCTGAAACAAGTGGCTCGGCCGCCGAAAGGCGGCAGCGGCGCCCGCTCAGCGCGTAGCCGAGACCGGCTGCGCGGCGTCGACGAGGATCCGCCGGTGGCTGGCACGTCCCTCGCCGAAGGTGACGAGGCGCTTCGCCTCCGGATCCCAGAGCTTCAGGCGGGAGCTACGCAGCGCCTTGCGAACCGTGAGCACCGGGACCTGCTCGAAGACCTCGTTCTCGTCGTGGGCGCGCTGCAGGTTGTAGTTGGGGATGCGGGCGCTCAGGTGATGGACGTGGTGGAGCCCGATGTTGCCGGTGAAGAACTGGAACGGCTGCGGCAGCTTCAGGTAGCTGCTGCCCTGCAGCGCCGCCTCGGAGTAGCTCCAGGCGTCGGTGTCCTCCCAGTAGACGTCCTCGAACTGGTGCTGGACGAAGAAGAGCCAGACGCCGGCGGTTCCCGCGATCACGATCAGCGGCGCCTCGACCAGCAGAACCTCCTTCCAGCCGAGCAGCAGCATCGCGGCAGCGACCATCACGACCACCGCGAGGTTGGTGAGCAGGATGCTGTTGCGCAGCTTGCCCTTCTTCGACCCCGCCCAGACGCGTGGACCGATCAGCAGCGACCAGATCGGCCCGATGCCGAACATCACGATCGGATTACGGAAGAGCCGGTATCCGAGCCGCGCCTGCCAGGGCTTCGAGTAGTACTCGGAGACGGTCCAGGTCATCACGTCCCCGGTTCCGCGCCGATCCAGATCTCCGGCCGAGCCGTGGTGGAAGGCGTGGTGATGACGCCAGTTGGTGAAGCACTGGAACGTCAGCAGGCCGAAGAAGCGTCCCGCCCAGACGTTGAGCCGCTGCGAGCGGAAGAGCGATCCGTGGGTGCAGTCGTGGAAGAGGATGAACGTCCGCAGCAGGAAGCCGGCGGTCGGGATCGAGACTGCCAGGACCAGCCAGTAGGAGACGTCCAGCAGCAGGTACATGGCGGCCCAGCCGACGAAGAAGGGGATGACTGACGTGAAGATGTCGAGCGTCGTGCGCCAAGGATCGGGCTGGGCGTAGGGAGCCATGGCCTTGCGCCAGTACGGGTCGTTCGACGTGTCAGCCATGCGGATCCTTTCCTGTCGGTGCACGGTGATCGCTGAGCTGGCCCAGCCCCCCGCGGTGAAGTACGAAAGAAGGAGGTCAGGCTAGCCGAATAGGCGGCGTGGAACACGTCACTCCCCCTGTCGAAGGCTGCGGCTGGGACTTTGTACGCGCGGACAACGGAATGTCAGCGCCCCCGAAATACGCTCAGCGGCGGAACTTTGCGACGATGATCATCCGCGGCCCCGCCGTCCACGACCGGGGCTGCGCCGCCACGAGACGAGGAGTCCAAGAGAAATGACCTCCACGAGGGCCCGCAAGCACAACCTCACCGCAGCGAGTTGGAGCGCCAACGGAAGCTCCATCGAGACCGCCGACCTGAGGGACGCCGCCAATCATCCCTATGGCGCCAACGTCTTCTCGGTGGCCGTCCAGAAGGAATGCCTCTCACCCGAGACGTTCGAGCGGCTCAACAAGACGCTCGCCTCCGGCGAAGCCCTCGACCCGTCCCTCGCCGACGACGTCGCCGAGGCGATGAAGGAGTGGGCGCTCGAGCACGGCGCGACCCACTACACCCACGTCTTCCAGCCGCTGACCGGCTCGACCGCCGAGAAGCACGACTCCTTCTTCGAGCCCGAGGGCGACTCCGGCGCCCTCGCCGGCTTCTCCGGCAAGGATCTGATCCAGGGCGAGCCGGACG
>CAZXKG010000148.1:0-5261 GCA_964641695.1 uncultured Conexibacter sp. | reverse complement strand
GATCGTCGCCGGCATGGCGCTGGCGACGATCATCATCTTCCGCCCGTATCTGTCGCCCAGGGCGCCGAGGTAGAGGACCGAGGCCGCAAGCCCCAACGAGAAGCCCACTGCGATCAGGTTGAGCTCGGTCTGGCCCGCGTCGAGGTCGCGGCCGATCTCCGGGAGCGCGACGTTCGCCACCGCGAGATTCAGGTTGGCGACGGCGGCTACCCCGATCAGGGCGAGCAGGACGGCTCCTGCCCGCTCCGGCTCGTCGCTGCCGTCGGCCTCCATCGCTACTTGGGGTGGCTCGAGAGGTTCTCGATGCCGCCCTCCACGATCACGACCAGATCCTCGATCCGGACGCCGAAGGAGCCGGGCACGTAGATCCCCGGCTCGACCGTGACCACGTCGCCGACGACCAGGACGTCGTCGGAGCGCGAGGAGAGCCGCGGTGCCTCGTGGATCTCGATCCCGACGCCGTGACCGAGCCCGTGGCCGAAGCGCTCGCCGTACCCGGCCTCCTCGATCACCTCGCGCGCCACCCGGTCGATGTCGCGCCCGGAGGCACCCACCCCGCGCTCCGCGAGCGCGTCCAGAGCCGCCGCCTGGGCCCGCAGGACCACCTCGTAGATCTCACGCTGGCCACCGTCCGGCTCGCCCTCGCAGATCGTGCGCGTGCCGTCGGAGCAGTACCCGTCGACGATCGCACCCATGTCGACGACGACGTACTCGCCGGCGGCGATCACCCGCTCGCCGGGCTCGGCATGAGGGGATGCGCCGTTCTCGCCGGCGGCCACGATCGGCGGGAAGGACGGGCCCTCGGCTCCGAGCTGTCGCATCCGCGTCTCGACCCAAACGGCGACCTCGCGCTCGCTGCGGCCGGCGATCCCACCGGCGACGAGCTCGGCGAAGACCTGGTCGGTCAGCTCGGACGCCGCGCGGATCGCCGCGATCTCGTCCGCGTCCTTGCTGCGGCGGAGCGCCGCCAGGAGATCGGCCGCCCCCACCAGCTCTACCTCACCGCCGCCGGCGGCCAGCTTCTCGTCCAACTTCGCCTTGTAGTGGACGCTCACCGTCCGTTCGTCGAGCCCGACCCGGCCGGCGAGCGCGGCGGCGAGGGAGCCGATCATCTCGGCGGTCGAATCGACCACCTCGAAGGACTCCGGGACGACGCCGCGGGCGCGTTCGACGTAGCGGAAGTCGGTCAGGAAGCTGCGCACCGACGGTCCCACGACGGCAATCCCGCTCGTCCCCTTGAAGCCGGTCAGCCAGCTCACGTCCGCCATCGCCGAACGCTCGGAGTCGCCGGGGCGAACGAGATCCCCGACCACTACCGCGTCCAAACCGGCCTCCCCGGCCGCCGCCGCGAGGCGGTCGGCGCGGGAGTCAGGAACGCGGTTCAACACCGAGCTCCGCGGCGATGACCTCGAGTGCCTCGCGATAGCCGTCGAGGCGCTTGCCGGAGATCTTGGCGAGCACGAGCCCGTCGAAGACCGACTTCGCCCTCCAGTCGTCGCGGCTGTGGACGTCGCTGATGTGGACCTCGACCGCCGGCTTGCCGGCCACCTCGAGCGCGTCGCGGATCGCCCACGAGTAGTGCGTCCAGGCGCCCGCGTTGACCAGCACGGCGTCGGCGACCTCGGGCAGACGGTGCAGGTACTCGCAGAACTCGCCCTCGTGGTTGGTCTGGAAGAACGAGGCCTCCAGCCCCAGAGCGCGAGCGAACTCGTGGATCCTGAACTCGTACTCGGCGAGCGTCTCGCTGCCGTAGACCTCAGGGTCGCGCCTGCCGAGCATGTCGAGGTTGACACCGTGCATGACCGCCACCCGCCAATGGGCTCCGCCCCTGCGCCGCTTCTCGAGGCCGTTCATGCGCTCAGCTCCTGCACTGCCGCGGTCAGGCTATCCGCATCCACGCGCTGCCCGTACAGCGGCTCGCCGGGCCGCGGGAGCAGGACGAAGCCGAGTCCAGCGGCGCTCTGCTTCTTGTCGCGGCCGGTTGCCGCCACCACCTCCTCGGGGTCGATCGCCGGGTCGAGCTTGGTCGGCAGCCCGGCGCGAGCGAGCAGGGCCTTGACCTCCGCTCGCAGATCGTCGTCGCCGGAGAGCCTCAGGGTGGCGAGGAGGCCGATGGAGATCGCCTCCCCGTGCCGGTAGCGGCGGTAGTCGGTGACGGTCTCGATCGCGTGCCCAACGGTGTGGCCGAGGTTGAGCACCGCCCTGAGGCCGCCCTCGCGCTCGTCGGCGGCGACGACGTCGAGCTTGGTCTGCGCGCAGGGCGCGACCAGCGGTGCGAGCGAGATCGGATCGGGCGCTTCGACCTCGCGTACCCGCTCCCAGAGCGAGCCCCCCGCCAGCAGCCCGGTCTTGACCACCTCGGCGAAGCCCGCGGCCAGCTCCGCCTTCGGCAGCGTCGCCAGTGCCTCCGGGTCGGAGAGGACCGCGGCCGGCTGATGGAACGAGCCGACGTAGTTCTTCGCCTCGGGCAGATCCACCCCCGTCTTACCGCCGTAGGCCGAGTCGACCTGCGCGACCACGGTCGTCGGCACCTGGACCATCGACACGCCGCGCTGGTAGACGGCGGCGCAGAAGCCGGCCAGGTCGCCGACGACGCCGCCGCCGAAGGCGACGATCGCGTCATCGCGCCGGACTCCCTCCCGCGCCAGGGAGCCGAGGGTCTCGCCGGCGGCGGCGAACGTCTTCTGGGCCTCGCCGCCCTTGATCGTCAGTGGAGCCTCGGCGAGGGCGGGCATCAGGCTGCCGACGGCCTCGAAGGCGTCGCGGTCGGCGATGCCGAAGCGGCGCGCGCCCGGCAGCACCTCCTCGTCGACGGCGTCGAACGCCTTCGAAGCGCCGGGCCCGATCAGCGCCGGGTACTCCGCGGTCCCGGCCCGCGCCCAGATCATCCGCAGCGCGGGACGCTCGCGCAGCGCCTCGAGCCAGGGTGCGACCCGGGCTCCGAGCGCCTCGCCGCCACCCGGCAGAACGACGCGCGCCGCGCCTTCGTAGAGGGGCGCGCGGGCGCCGAAGCGGCGCCTGAACCCGTCCCGATCGCGAGCCAGAGGCCTGTCGGTGCCGGCGCAACGCTCCCACGCGACGCCCTCTTCGACCCGGCACCAGCAGCTCACATGATCGGCGAGCGCCCTGCGGATCTCCTCCGTCTCGATCGCACCGCCACCGAGGGCGACGACCGCACCCGGCGTCGAGATCGCGGCCAGCACGGTCTCCCGCTCGAGATCGCGGAACGCCTGCTCGCCGTGCTCGCGGAAGTAGCCGGCGATCGACCCGCCGGGGACCCGCTCGACGATCAGCTCGTCGGTGTCGATCGGATCGACGCCGAGCCGGGCCGCGGCACCGCGCGCTGCGGAGCTCTTACCCGCCCCCATGAACCCGATGAACACGATCGCCGCCGCCATCGGTTGCTCCTATGTCAAGGCCAGCACCTCAGCTGGCCGCAATTTGAGGGAATCTGACGAAAGGGGATCCGGCGCCGCATCAACACGAAGAGCCTGCCAGACGCGGCGGGCGAGGTGGCGCTTGAGCGAACGCAGTGACTCCATCCGCGAGCGGCCCTCGGCCTGCTTCTTCGCCAAGTAGGCCTTCGCCCTCTCATCCACTCGTCCCTGGGTGACCGCGATCCGGTGCAGCGGCTCACGAGCGATCAGCACCCGGGTGTCCTGCTGTTGGCGAGCGAGACGTCGGCTGAGACGCTCGATCCAGACGATCCGATCGAGGGCGGCGGCGGGGACCGCGTAGTCGGGGTCGATCTCATGTAGATGCCAGCGCAGTCGCTGCTGCTGCTGAGCGCGGGAGCGGACCAGATCCTCGCGGTGATCGGCGAGCAGCTTGATCTGCATCGCCTCCTCATCGAGGAAGGCGCCGGGGAGGTTGTCCACTCCTTCCCGCAGGGCGGCGCGGGCGACGTTGGTGGCGTCGATCGGATCGGACTTGCCGCGGGTGCGCGCCCCCTTGCGGGAGGCGCCCATCAGCTTCGGGGGGATCCTGACCACTCGCTCTCCCGCATCGACCAAGAACCGCTCCAGGCCGCCGGAGACGTGGCGGCAGTCCTCGATCGCCCAGACCAGCTCATCGCCGTCTGCAAGTCCCCTTGCCCAGTCGAGATGGGCGACGTGACCACGCCTGCGAGCGGGCGCGGTGAGCTCGCCCAGGGCCTGCCCGGTGGCTCCGTCGACCGCCACTGCGGTGTGGGTGTCCTTGTGTGTGCCTGCTCCAACCACGATCATCCGCATCGTCCTTTCGTTTCGATCTGTCGAACGGACCTCCGTCGGACGGACCTAACTGGGGGCGATGCCACGCTCCTATGAAGTCACGACGGTGATCCTCGGGAGGCGGCGAGCGACGAAACCGATGCAAGTCGATCCCCATGGGGATCGACAGCAAGCCTAGGAGTCAGCTCGCCGCCGGTCCCGAGGAATCAACCGTCTCGGTCGGACGCTCACGGCCGGCCGTGGGGCCGACGGTGACAGTTAGCGGAAGCCTACTTACCCGACTACCGCCCCCGCCCCTGCTTCCCGTACCGGCGGCCAACCGGGGGGACCGGACGCGAAGCGGAGGATCGCCCCCGCAGGTATCTCCCCGCTAGGAGGAGATCCGGGCCTTGTAAGCGCTTACCGCCGCCAGCACGTCGTCGATGTGGTCGCCGCCGAACTTCTCGCGGTAGGCGCGGGCGAGGACGAGCGCCAGCATCGCCTCGCCGACGACGCCCGCCGCCGGGACGACCGTGGAGTCGGTGCGCTCCTTGTGCGCCGCCTGCGGCTCCTTCGTGTGGACGTCGACCGAGCGCAGCGGCTTGGTCAGGGTCGAGATCGGCTTGATCGCGACCTGGGCGATCAGCGGCTCGCCGTTGGTCATCCCGCCCTCGAGGCCGCCGGCGCGGTTCGTCTCCCGCCAGAAGCCGCGCTCCGGCGAATGGAAGATCTCGTCGTGGGCGCTCGAGCCGGGACTCGCGGCGACCTTCCAAGCGGGTCCGATGCTCACCCCCTTCACCGACTGGATCGAGGCCAGAGCCTGGGCGATCCGCCCGTCGAGCCGCTCCTCCCAGGAGACGTGGGAACCGAGGCCGGGGACCAACCCCCAGGCGCGCACCTCGAAGGTGCCGCCGAGGCTCTCGTTCTCCTTGCGGAGCCGGTTGATCTCGGCGACCATCGCCGCCGACGCGTCCGGATCCAGGCAGCGGACCGGATCGTCGTCGATCCCCTCGAAGTCCGCCGGACCGAGCTCCGTCGGCGCCGGGGCCTCGACGCTCGCGATCCGCGTGA
>CAZXKG010000147.1:0-5275 GCA_964641695.1 uncultured Conexibacter sp. | reverse complement strand
GCAAGGAGGTTCGCGAGCAGATCCTCACCCGCCTGCAGCCGGGTCAGGTCGTCGAGGGCAAGGTCTCCAACATCGTCGACTTCGGCGCGTTCGTCGATCTCGAGGGCATCGACGGGCTGATCCACATCTCCGAGATCTCCTGGAGCCACGTCAACCATCCGTCCGAGGTCCTCTCGATCGGCGACTCGGTCAAGGTCAAGGTCCTCGACATCGATCGCGACCGCCAGCGGATCTCACTCGGTCTCAAGCAGACGCAGGAGGACCCGTGGCAGATGGTCCTCAACTCCTACGGCCCCGGCTCCTCGCTGGAGGGGAAGATCACGAAGGTCGTCGCCTTCGGCGCCTTCGTCGAGATCGTCCCCGGCGTCGAGGGTCTGGTCCACATCTCCGAGCTGGCCGATCATCACGTCGAGACCCCGAGCGAGGTCGTGCAGCCCGGCGAGAGCGTACGCGTGAAGATCTTGGAGATCGACGAGGAGCGACGTCGTATCTCGCTTTCGATCAAGCGCGTCGGCGAGGGCGGAATGCCGCTGCGTGACGCCTTCCAGGCCGCTCAGACGCAGGCCGGGTTCGGCGAGTCGAGCGGCGCGGAGACACCCGAGCTGGGTCTGTCGGAGGAGGTCTTCTCCGAAGGCGCGCCGGCCGAGGGCGGTTCCGGTGGATTCGAGATCACCGACGAGGATCTCGCCGCGGCCCATGCCGCGGTCGAGGCCGAGGCGGCCGCAGCGGCCGCTCGCAGAGCCGCCGCCAAGGCCGAGCAGGAGCCCACCGAGGCAGCCGCCGAGGGTGAGGACGCAGCCGCCGAGGGTGAGGAGGCAGCCGCCGAGGGTGAGGACGCCGCAGCGGCTCCCGAGGGTGAAGCGGAGACGGCGTCGGACGATGCGCCCGAGGCATCTTCTGAGAGTGAGGCCGAGGCGACTCCTGACGCCGGCGAGGCCGAGGCCGAAGCTGATACGGATGACGCGGGTGAGGCCGAGCAGGGCGGCGAGGCCGAAGCCGAATCCGAGGCCGAAGAGTCCTGAGTTCGTGCCCGGTCCCCTGCTGGTCGGGTTGACAGGGGGAGTTGCCGCGGGGAAGTCCGAGGCGTTGCGGATCCTCGGCGATCTGGGTGCCGCGACGATCTCGGCCGATGCGATCGTTCACGAGCTGCTCGACGAGGACCACGTTCGCGGCCTGCTGGCCGAGCGCTGGGGTGAGCGGGTCGCGCCGTCCGGGCTCGTCGACCGCGGTGCGATCGCCGGCATCGTCTTCACCGATCCCGAGGAGCTGAGGTGGCTCGAAGCCGTGCTCCATCCGCTGGTCGGGGACCGGCTGAGCGAATGGAGAGCTGCTCTCGACCCCGATCTGCCGATCGCGGTGGCTGAGATCCCCCTCCTGTTCGAGGGTTCCACCGCACCGATGTTCGACGCGACGATCTCGGTCAGCGCCGCCGACCACCTCCGGGTGGAGCGAGCCGCGGCGCGGGGGACGGGGGAGGTGGAGGGGCGCGACGGCAGGCAGCTCAGCCAGCAGGAGAAGGCCGCCCTGGCGACATACGCGGTTGACAACAGCGGTTCGGTGGCCGAGCTCGGGGCCGACCTTCGTCGCGTGTACGACGACCTCCTGACCCGACGGTGAGCGGGAGGGGCCAGCCCCGACGCGGGGGAACCGCACTCAGGAGATTCCTGCTGGCAGGCTTCATCCTGCTGCTCTTCGGGGTCGCGATCGGCGTCGCCCGGTTCGACTTCGGCAGCAAGCTGGAGGAGCTGACGCTGCCGCTCGCCCACCAGAAGATCATCCGCCAGCAGGCGGAGGAGAAGGGCGTCCCGGCGGACCTGATCGCCGCGGTGATCTACGAGGAGTCCCGGTTTCGGGACCAGACCTCCTCGGCGGGGGCTCGAGGGCTGATGCAGATCACTCCCGCCACGGCGGACACGATCGAGACGCTCTCGGGCGGCGAGACGTTCGTTTACGAGGACCTCGCCGACCCCGAGCTCAACATCCGTTACGGGACCTACTACTTGAGCCACCTGCTGGAGAAGTACGACGGCGACATCTTCGCCGTCCTCGCCGCTTACAACGCGGGAGAGGGCAACGCGGACCGATGGGGTGGGGCGGAGCTGCGGCTCGACGACATCAGCTTCCCCGAGACCCGCAGCTACGTCGAGCAGGTCCTGGAGACGCGCGATCGCTACCGGGAGAAGTACGGCCGCGAGCTCGGCCTTCACCCAGAGCGTTGAGGGATCAGGGTGTCGCGGTCTGGGGGCGTGGGGACGTCTTGGTCGCCTTCCAGACCCAGTACGCGCAGGCGAACTGCAGGGGGAGCCGCGCCCACAGCGCGAGCGAGGGGATCTGCTCGTAACGCTCCGGGTGGAGGGTCATGTGGATGTTGGCCGGGTAGACGGCGGCGAGTACCCCGAGCAGCCACCAACGAGCGAACCCGCGGGTGCGGCGTGGGACGACCGCGATGCCGCCGACGAGCTCCGCCACGCCGCTCCAGAGCACGAGCTGACGATGGGCCGGCAGGTAGTCGGGGACGATCGATTCGTAGATCCGTGGGTTGAGGAAGTGATTGACCCCCGCGGCGACCCAGAAGGCCGCCAAGAGCCGCTGTGATGTGCTCATGCGGGGAGACCCTAGCGATCGCCGTAGGGCGTGACCCTTGAGCTGAGATGACGGGCCACGGGCCCGTCGGCGTTCCCGCTCCTACTGAACCGGGATCACGCGGCCGGAGGTGGCGAGGTCCATGGCTTCGCGAGCGTCCGGGTCGTAGACCTCGATCTGGACGTTCGTCCCCGGGTAGGCGAGGTAGACGCTCTCGGGCCGGCTCTTCAGGGTGACGACGAGCGCGCCGTCCTCGGACTTGCCGACGATCACGTCCTCTCGCTTCGAGAGCGCCGTGGTGACGCCGTATGCGTCGGCCACCGGGTAGGAGCCGATCGAGCGGAAGTCGGCCGCCGGGTCGCCGATCTCGGTGCCGGCGTCGAGGTAGCGGACGAAGATGCTGCCCGTCTCGGTGCGGGTGAGCTCGAGCGTCGTCGCCGGCTCCTCGCCGGTCCAGTAGACGGGTATCTCCTGGTCGGAGGCGAAGTCGGCCAACTCCGCGGGCGTCACGCCTTCGGGTCCGACTGCTGCGGACGAGTCGTCGTCGCGGATCGCGAAGAACCAGATCGCAACGGCGACGATCGCGATTCCGAGGATGGCCAGCGCCGCACGGGCTGCGGGATGTACGTCGAAGAAGCTCATGAGATCTCGTCTCGGTCGAGGCGGACGAGCGTAAACGGAAAGGACCCGAGCCGGCTTACGCCGACCCGGGTCCTTCTCCCCGATCTCAGATCAGCCCAGCGGGATGACCGTGATCGTGCGGTTCGAGTACGTGATGTTCTGACCGCCGCCACCGGAGCTGCCGGAGCGCTTGTACTGGAGGGTGAACGTGTTGTTCCCTGCCGCGAGGCCGGTGACCACCGACGTCGAGCTGAGCTGCAACGTGGACGTCGTTCCACCCACCGAGACCGCGCGTCCATCCGTCGCGGCCTGCGTGGTCGCCCCGCCCACCGCGAAGCTGACGTAGCCGGTTCGCGCGGTGTTTCCGGGGTTGATGGCAGCCGAGACGATGACCATGGCGCTGCCACCGGCGCTTGGGTTGTTCCAGCTGACGGCGGGGTTGGTTCCGCTGCCGCCGCTCAACGTGGGGGTGTAGCTGTCGCTGCTGGCGGTTCCGGACGTGTTGGTGTTGGCGGTCGCAGGGGTGCCGACACCCGACGGGCCTTGGGGACCTTCTGGACCTTCAGGGCCTTCTGGGCCCTCCGGCCCTTCTGGGCCCTCCGGCCCTTCTGGGCCCTCTGGGCCCTCTGGACCTTCAGGGCCATCGGGACCGATCGGACCTTGGGGTCCGGTCTCGCCTGCGGCTCCGGTTGCGCCCGCGGCTCCGGTTGCACCGGTCTCGCCGGTCTCACCGATCGGCCCCTGGGGACCCATCGGACCCGTCGGACCTGCTGGGCCGACCAGGCCCTGCTCGCCTTGGATGCCTTGCTCGCCTTGCTCGCCCTGCTCGCCCTGCTCGCCCTGCTCGCCCTGCTCGCCCTGCTCGCCCTGTGGGCCTTGCGGACCAACTGGGCCGGTCGGGCCTGCTGGGCCGGTTGCACCTTGTGCACCGGTCGCGCCAGTTGCTCCGGCGGCTCCAGTCGTCGGTCGGCGGCCGGTCGGCTCTCGAGCGGGCCTAGGCTAAGCTCGCACGGCGTGCCGGACTTCAAGCTCAACCCCGCCTACACGCCGACCGCGGACCAGCCGGAGGCGATCGCCGGGCTCGCCGAGGGGATCGAGGGCGGCGAACGGTTCCTGACCTTGCTCGGCGCCACCGGGACGGGCAAGACGTTCACGATGGCGGGGACGATCGCGGAGCTCGACCGTCCGGCGCTGGTGATCGCCCACAACAAGACCCTCGCCGCGCAGCTCTGCAACGAGTTCCGGGAGTTCTTCCCAGAGGCCTCGGTCGAGTACTTCGTCTCCTACTACGACTACTACCAGCCGGAGGCCTACGTTCCCGCGCAGGATCTCTACATCGAGAAGGACGCGACCGTCAACGACGAGATCGATCGCCTGCGACACGCGGCGACGGCGTCCCTGTTCGCCCGCCGGGACGTGATCATCGTCGCCTCGGTCTCCTGCATCTACGGGATCGGATCGCCCGAGCTCTACCGCGATCAGATGGTCCTGTTCAAGGTCGGCGAGTCGGTCGACCGCGATCCGACCTTCCGCCAGCTGATCGCGATGCAGTACCAGCGCAACGACACGATCCTCACCCGCGGCAGCTTCCGGGTGATGGGCGAGGTCGTCGAGGTCTACCCCGCTTACGCGGAGTCCGCCTACCGGATCTCGATGTTCGGGGACGAGGTCGAGGCGATCACCCACTTCGACCCGCTGACGGGGGAGATCCTCGACCAGGTCGATCACGTCTCGGTCTGGCCGGCGACCCACTACGTGACCAAGGAGGAGACGATCGAGCGCGCGGTCGTCGAGATCCGCGAGGAGCTCGAGACGCGCTGCGGTGAGCTCGAGGCGCAGGGCAAGGAGCTCGAGGCGCACCGGCTCCGCCAGAGAACGCAGTACGACCTCGAGATGATGAAGGAGCTGGGCTTCTGCAACGGGATCGAGAACTACTCCCGCATCCTCGACGACCGCCCGCCGGGCTCGCCTCCGCACACGCTGATCGACTACTTCCCCGAGGACTTCGTCGTCTTCGTCGACGAGTCCCATCAGACGATCCCGCAGATCGGCGGGATGTACGAGGGCGACC
>CAZXKG010000146.1:4782-5341 GCA_964641695.1 uncultured Conexibacter sp. | reverse complement strand
TGGTTCGCGGGACGTTCGCGAACGTCCGGCTTCGCAACCAGCTCGTCGACCGTGAAGGCGGCTGGACGCGCCACATCCCCAGCGGCGAGGAGATGCCGATCTACGACGCGGCGATGAAGTACGCCGAGGCCGGAACGCCCCTGGTGGTGCTCGCCGGAAAGGAGTACGGCTCCGGATCCTCACGTGACTGGGCCGCCAAGGGGACGCTGCTGCTCGGAGTCCGCGCGGTGATCGCCGAGAGCTTCGAGCGGATCCATCGCTCCAACCTGATCGGCATGGGAGTGCTGCCGCTGCAGTTCCCCGCCGGCGAGAGCATCGAGAGCCTCGGTCTCAACGGGGAAGAGGAGCTCACGATCGCCGACCTGGACATCGAAGGCGCGACCGAGGTCGGCGTGACCGCGACCCGCGACGGCTCTCCGGTCGCCGAGTTCACGGCCGTCGTCCGCCTCGACACCGCCAACGAGCGGCAGTACTTCCGCAACGGCGGGATCCTCCACCGCGTCCTCAGGGATCTCAAATCTGCCGGCGGTGCCGGGGCGTCGTGAGCAAGGACGCAGCC
>CAZXKG010000146.1:0-4682 GCA_964641695.1 uncultured Conexibacter sp. | reverse complement strand
CGGCGCCGCGACCGTAGTGGGTCGTAAGCCGGGTGAGGACGCCGCGCACGGCGCCCCGGCGTCGTGAGCAAGGACGCAGCCCGGCGCCGCGACCGTAGTGGGTCGTAAGCCGGGTGAGGACGCCGCGCACGGCGCCGGGGGGCCGTGAGGACTAAAGACAATCTCAAGAGACCATTGCATCCTGGCTGTCGATTAGGCAGAATGGCCGTCGGAGAACTACAAAGCTCGCTCCCGGTCAGTCCCGCCTCCGGGAGCGATCGCGTCGGCATCCCTCCCTGGCTACCGACGCGCTGGCTGGGAGCGGGCCGCGTGGACCCCCTGCCTCCCGCGGCCCGCCCAGCCCCTTTTCAGCCCTCCCAGGCTCTTTGTACGCCTTGGATGCCTACCGAACGTTTGGCGATACAGGTCGGCACAAGTTGCGCCCGGCTCGCGACGCGTGGGTTAGGTTGACCGCAGCGCTGCTCGGGACGCGAGTGATTGGGGAATCGCTTTGGCGGGGGCGGTGCGGCATCTATCCACTGAGGAGAAGGGTTGAGACTCGTGAGCGATCAGCACTCGGAATTCGAGGCAGAGAACGTACCCCCAGGGGAGGAAGGGGTGGTCGGGGAGGACGGCATCAGGCGCCGCGACTTCCTCGACGGAGCGGCGATCGGCGCAGCGGGACTCGCCGTGGCGTCCGCCGTGCCCGGCTTGACCGGCGCAGAGGCGGCACTGGCGGCGAAGAAGGGTGGCGGCAAGGGCAAGAAGAAGGCCGCGATCGCCCGGCCGAAGCCGCTGCCCAAGGGCTACTACCCGCCGAAGTACGCCAACCCGAAGGTCGGCCAGCCCGACAAGGTCGTCAAGCGGACGATGAAGATCGACGGCGAGCCGATCAGCGATCCCGACGACATCCGCTCGACCGCCGGCGGCCCGGGCATCGAGCGGCGACCGCGGGCGATCAAGAACACCGGTGAGACGTTCGACTGCGTGATCGTCGGCTGCGGGCTCAGCGGGCTCGCTTCGGCGAAGTTCTACCGAGATCGCTTCGGCCCCGACGCGAAGATCCTGCTCGTCGACGCGCTGCCGGACTTCGGCGGCCACGCCAAGCGCAACGAGTTCCACATCCCGGACGCGACCAACGGCGGCCAGCCGATGATGTACCTGCGCAACGGCGGCGTCGTCAACCTCGACAGCATCCACACCTGGAACGAGCCGACCGGGAACCTGATGGACATCCCGGGCGAGTACGGGCAGCCTGCGATCGACATGCTCGACTGGGCGGGGGTCGACTACGAGGACGACTCCAAGTGGGAGCGCGGGGGCGCCGAGAGCATCCCGTCCGAGTTCGGCCTGCGCCAGTTCCTGCTGTTCGGCTCCAAGGACTTCGACGGAACCGACTACTGCATCCCGGCGCGCAACCAGGCCCCGTTCGACGGTCAGGAGGGCAACAACCCGGCCGGGTGGCAGCACTTCCTGGACCGCACCCCGTACTCGCGGAAGTCGAAGCAGTCGATCCTCGACGTCCAGACGACCGATCAGGACTGGCTTGCGGACGCTCCCGGCGCCCCGCTGACCCAGGCGCAGAAGATCGACTACCTGACCAGGATCACCTACAAGCGCTACCTGACCCATCACGTCGGGGTTACCGAGGAAGCGTTCTACAGCGAGTACTGGCGGGGCTCGGGCAGCCTTCTGGGCACGGGCGGTCAGGCCGTCGGCGCGGCCGACTGCTGGATGCTCGGCCGTCCCGGGTTCCCCGATGCGCTGGGTCTGCCTGACGACACGACGGACATCGTGTTCTCGGGGATCGGCCGCACGCCGCAGATGGGCGCGAAGACGTCGGCGAACATCGACAGCGGACATCGCGCCTGGCCGGACGGCAACACCTCCCTGGTGCGGCTGATCGTCTCGAAGCTGATCCCCCAGGCCTTCGCGAAGGTCGACGGGGCCCGTCCGAACCAGCTCTCGATCGTCAAGGCGAACTGCGACTACTCCCAGCTCGACCGCCGCGGGCGGAAGGTCAAGATCAGGCTCAACAGCCACGTCTACCGGGTGAAGCCGCGGACCAAGGGTGACGAGCTGGCCTACGTCGAGTACCTGCAGAAGAACGGCAAGGCACGGCGGGTCGCGGCCAAGCACGTGGTCATGGCCTGCTGGAACCGGGTCACGGCGCAGGTCGTGGACGGGCTGCCCGAGAGCCAGAAGAAGGGTCTCGACTACGCGCGCAAGGTGCCGATCATCTACGGCCGCGCCGGGATCAAGAACTGGAAGGCCTGGGCCGACGCCAAGATCTCCAGCGTCAACGTCCGCGGCGAGACCCCGCTGTTCAGCGGCGTCAGCCTCAGTGCGGGTGGTGGCTTCGGGCCGGAGGACAACCCGGTATACGGGCCGAACCCGGCGAACGACCCGAATCAACCGGCGACGCTCTCGTTCAGCGCGTTCCCCAACGATCCGGACGCGTTCCCGCAGACGTACGCCTACGAGACCGGGCGGCGCATCCTCCTCGGGAAGACGTTCAAGGAGCTCGAGGAGGAGGTGATCGAGATCCTCGACAAGAGCCTGAACCAGAACGGAGGGGACTTCGATCCGAAGCGGGACGTTCACACCTGGCAGATGAACAGGTGGAACTACGGCTACGCGCACGAGTTCTCTGCGTACACCGACCCCTCAATCCGTGGCCCGTTCGACCAGCAGCCGCAGCGCAAGGGCTGCGTGCCGTTCCGCAACGTCGCGATCGGCAACAGCGACTCGCAGGCGATGGCTTACACCCACTCCGCCTTCCAGGAGGGCCATCGCGCCGTCCAGGATCTGCCTGGCTGAGTCCGGCGGAAGTAGGAAAACGGACGCAGATGCCGAGGCGGTGCCCCACCTTCAGGGTGGGGTTCCGCCCCGGCCCGAGCGCCGGCGCGACGGAGGGCCTCGCAGGGGAACCCCCGGGCCCGGCAGGGAGCAGGGAGATGACGGACACCGAACGCACCAACCCGGCGGCGAAGGCCGTCGGCCGGAGCCTGACCTCGGCCGCAGCCATCGCGGTACTGGCCCTTCTGGTTGCGATGCTCGCCATCGCCAAGGAGGCCCACGCGGCCTCCTGGAGCGTGGAAGCCGACGGGATCGTGGCGTGGGCACCCGGTTCGCTGAAGATCGACCCGGGCGACGACGTGACCTGGGACCTACGCGGCGAGGAGTTCCACGACGTGATGATCACGCGCCGACCGACCAGCGACCTGATCGCCAAGTCGCCGACGGGGACCGTTTCCAATCACCTCTTCTCCTGGACCTTCGAGGAAGAGGGCAACTACGACTACATCTGCACCCTCCACCCGGGGATGGATGGCTCGCTGACCGTCGGAGACCCACCCTCGCCCGGACCAGCTCCGAGTCCGGCGAAGCTCTCGGTCGCGGTGAGCCCGATCAAGATGACCGCCCGCGCCAAGGCGAAGCAGGTCAAGGTGAAGGTGACCACGCGCAACGTCGGCGAGAGGCCGACGATCGCGCCGGTCGATGCCTGCGTAACCGCGCCCGCCAAGCGCTTCACCGTCAAGGGCGGCGTCTGCAAGCCGGGCGCGAAGCTGGGCCCGGGTGCTCAATCGGTCAAGGAGTTCGTCCTCAGGATCAAGAAGGGCGCCCGCGGCAAGAAGACGAAGGTCGGCGTCTCGGCCGCGAGCGCAGGCTTGGCCACCGCGGACGCGTCCACGACGATCACCGTGAAGAAGGCCAAGAAGAAGGGCACCCGACGCCGCTAGGCGCCGGACGCCCTTCTGGGCTCAATACGTAGGCGCCGGCAAGCGTTACGACGGGCGGCGCCCACCGCGACGCGCCTTGCGAACTGCGCCGATCGAGGCGCGGGCCGCCTTGGCGATCTCACCCTCGGTCCGGTCGGGATCGCGATCGATCTCGAACTGGACGATCGCGGCGGAACGGAGCTTGGCGCGATCGGCGGTGCTGACGTCCTTGCCTCCCGCCTCCTCGATCGCCTTGTCCATCGCGCGCTCGCGGCGACAGACGAGGCAGTAGTAGAGGCCGTTCTCACGGACCCAGTTGGGCGGGTTCTTCGCACCGTTGTGCAGGCCCCGCTCCCAGCGACTCGTCACCTCGCAGCGCGCGCAGGTGAACTCGATCGGGTTGGACTTCTTGCTTGGGGACTTCGTTGCGGTGCTCATGTTGGGATCTATCTCCGTGGTCTGCGTCTCACCGCGCCGACGGCGCGGCGCCGCTCTCGGCGGCGAGTGCTTCTCTCTGAGTTTCTCTTGTCCGGGTCGGGGGACCCGGGCGCCCAGCTCATCCCGCCTTACGGCGGGTGAGCGAGCGACTTCTCGTCGTCAGGCGACTTCGCGAAGCTTCTGGGCCTCGGCCAGGGTCTGCAGCTTCTTCAGCGACTGGTTCTCGATCTGCCTGATTCGTTCACGGGTGACGTTGAACGTCCGCCCCACCTCGTCCAGGGTCCGGGGATGCTCGCCGCCGAGCCCGTAACGGAGCTCGAGCACTCGGCGCTCCCGGTAGGAGAGGTTCTCGAGGGCTTCCTTCAGCGCCTCCTTGGTCAGCAGGTCGGCCGCCCGGTCGAACGGAGACTCAGCCTTCTCGTCGGCGATGAACTGGCCGAACTCGGATTCCTCCTCGTCACCGACCGGCTTCTCGAGCGAGACGGGCGACTGGGCGGAACGCTTGATCGAGTCGACTTCCTCGGGATCGATGCCGGTGACTTC
>CAZXKG010000145.1:0-5437 GCA_964641695.1 uncultured Conexibacter sp. | reverse complement strand
GCATCTGGGTGAGGTAGACCTCGACCGCCCGGTTGAACTTGAGTTGATCGAGCAGGACGTCGGCTGAGGCTTGCGTGGGGTAGCCGTTCTTGAACTCGAAGTCGCCGAACTTGGTCTTAACCGTCTCCGTGCCGATCCAGCCATGCGGCTCATCCGGCTTTGGGTCCTGGGCTTGCGCTGCAAACGGTTCCAAGGTCAGACCGCCGAGAAATGCTCCTGCGACGAGCAGTATCGCGGCAGTCAAAGTCGTTCGCATTCGCATAGGAGCGTCTCCGAGAATTGATCGCCTTCGCCCCGAAGGAGAAGGGAATGGAAGCGGTCGGACCAATGGGTTGGCTGTATTCTAGCATTACGCTACGACTTCAGCATTTCGATTCAATCAGCGAACCTCTACAACCTGCGCTCCGATCCCTTCGAGCGCGGCCCCGAGAGTCAGCAGTTCCCGGACTGGATGGCGGCCCGCATCTTCCTCATCGTGCCCGCACAAACCGCTGCCGCGGAATGGCTGGGGAGCTTCAAGGAGTTCCCCCCGCGCCAGAAGCCCGCGAGCTTCAACCTCGACGAGGTGATGCGCAAGATGACTGAGACGAATGCCGGCGGCGGCAAGTAGCTGGGAGTGTCGCAGGGCCGGGCTCGTCTGGCCTCGAAAATGAGTTGAAGAAATCGACCTCGACCTCGATACATTGCTGGGAAACTTCATTAACCGCAGGAGGACAATGCATCAGGGACATTTTGCCGGTACAATCCGTGGTGCATTTCGTCGCCTCGCCCATCCCTGCTGCAAGACTTCAACAGTAGCTTCCAGTGCCGACCTGAAAGGCTGATAATGGACCGATTCATCCAACCACTCGTACTGGCAGTCGCGATGCTTTCCAGCGGCTCGGCATGGGCGGAGCAAGCCAAGCCTAACATTGTCTTCATCATGGCCGACGACTTGGGGAATGCCGACCTCGGTTATCGTGGCGGCAAAATCAAGACGCCGAATATCGACAAGCTCGCCACGGAAGGCGTGCGGCTTGAGTCCTTTTATGGCCAGCCGGTTTGCACGCCCGCGCGGGCGGCGCTTATGACCGGTCGATACTCGATGCGGTACGGGTTGCAAACGGTTGTGATCTTTCCGAGCCACACCTACGGATTGCCGACTGACGAGCGCACTCTGCCGCAGGCGCTCAAGGACGTGGGCTACAAGACGCTGATGGTCGGCAAGTGGCACTTGGGGCACGCGGATAAAAAGTTCTGGCCCCAGAATCGAGGGTTCGACTACTTCTACGGCAACGTCGTCGGCGAGGTCGACTACTTCACCCGCGAGCGCGGCGGCATCATCGACTGGCAACGCAACGGCACCTTTCTCAAGGAAGAGGGGTATTATACGAAGCTCATCGGCGATGACGCAGTCAAGCTGATCGACCAGCAGGACGCGAAGCAGCCATTCTTCCTCTACTTCGCATCGCTCGCACCCCACGCGCCGTATCAAGCGCCCGATGAATACATCAAGCAGTATGCTGCGGCGAACGACAAGACTTCGCAAAAATACGCAGGGATGATCACCTGTCTCGACGACCAGGTGGGCCGGGTCGTTGCAGCGCTGGAAAAGAAGGGGGTCCGCGACAACACGATCATCCTCTTCTCCAGCGACAACGGCGGAGCGATCAATGCGTTGTTTGCCACCGGAGCACGTTCGCCCGAAGAGCGCAGCGAAAGCGGCGGCGTCGAACTCGGCGCCAAACCGCCCGCCTCCAATGGCCAACTGCGCGGCGGTAAGGCGTCGCTGCACGAGGGTGGCGTGCGGGTGCCGGCATTCGTCAACTGGCCCGGCAAGCTCCAGCCGCAGGTGGTCAACGAGCCAGTACATATGGTGGATGTCATGCCGACGCTCTTGGCGCTCGCGGGCGGCAATGGGAGCCCCGACCACCCCTTCGACGGCAAAGACATGTGGGCGACGATCGCAGAGGGCAAGCCGTCGCCGAACGAGGACATTCTGATCCAGGTCGAGGCCATCCGCGGCGCCATCCGCAAGGGAGACTGGAAGCTCATCAAGCTCGCGACCCTCCCAGGTAAAACGGAACTGTTTGACCTTTCAAACGATCCCAGCGAGACGACCAATGTTGCCGAGCAAAATCCGGAAATCGTCCGCGACCTTGAAGCACGACTCATGACGTACGCCCGCGAGCAGAAGCCGGCCGAGTGGATCAAGGCTCAGCCACAATTCGTCGGCTATCAAGGTAAGACCGCGTTCGACGCCGACTTCGACATCGACGATGGCGGCCTGCCCCACGAGAAGCCGGCGCTTCCGAAAGAGTGAACGATCGGAGTGACCAAGATCGCTGTGTCGTGATGTGCGATCGGCGAGGTAAGCCTTTACCTCCAGCATCGCAACTTCCCGCACTTAAAGCAGCGTCTCGACGCGGCCAGGGAAGCGGTCAAATCGAGCGAATGGGGACCGGACGAACTGAGAATCGCGACGCAACTCTCATACGAATTACTTCGACGTGTCCGACAGCATAAGGGCGTTGATTCTGATCTAACCACTACGACGTGCCTTTCCTAACTCAATCCCCAGATCGTGCATCGCCAGCAGGACGGGTTTCAGCTTCCTCCCCATCGAAGTGAGCGAATACTCGACTTTCGGCGGAATCTGCTGGAACACCTTGCGCCGCAGGATGCCGTCCTGTTCCAACTCGCGGAGTTGTTTGGTGAGCGTCCTAGCAGATACGCCTTTGAGTGCGCGCGTGAGTTCGCCGAAGCGTTGCGGACTGTCCAGCACATGGTGCAGGATGAGCACTTTCCAGCGACCGCCAATCACTTTCAGCGTCGTTTCCACCGGACAAGCCACTGCTTTTCGTCCGGAGTTACGTGCGTCTTCCATCTTCGCTCCTTCCGACAGCGCCAATAGTTACAAAAATGCCCATACTTGATATTTCATGCGTAACATTCTAAAAGTCAACTGGAGATGAATCGTATCCGATTGTCGGCGCAATAGGGTGCCCAGCCATGAAAACAATCCAAAGCATCTTTCGGAACCAACAACCGCACTGGGTTGGGGACGGGTTTCCCGTCCGCAGCCTGTTCTCGCATTCGAGCGCCGGCTCAACCATCAGCCCGTTTCTGTTGTTGGACTATGCCGGCCCCCATGAATTTGCGCCGACTGCTGAGCCCCGTGGCGTTGAGCAACATCCCCACCGCGGCTTTGAAACCGTTACCATCGTTTATCAAGGCGAGCTTGAACACCGCGACTCGGCCGGTAATCATGGCGCCATCGGTCCCGGCGACGTTCAGTGGATGACCGCTGCGGCCGGAGTACTCCACGAGGAATTCCACAGCCCGCGGTTTGCCAAAGAGGGAGGAACCTTAGAAATGGTTCAACTCTGGGTAAACTTGCCCGCCAAACTTAAAATGTCTCCTCCACGGTATCAGGAGATATTGGCCAAGCAGATTCCGATTGTGGAATTGGAGAAGGGCGCCGCGACGGCGCGCATCATCGCCGGCGAGTTTCAAGGAGTGACAGGCCCGGCCCAGACGTTTACTCCTCTAGCTCTATGGGACTTGCGGCTTAAGGCGGGGCGTCAAATCGAGCTTCCCGTGCCGGAGGGTCAGATGGCGGCGACGGTCGTCCAGCGCGGAGCGCTGACGATCAATGCTGCGGAACGTGTTGGCGCCGTCGATCTTGTGCTGTTCACGAGGACCGGCGATCGCATCACGCTCGCTGCTGAAGAAGACGCGATGGTGCTGCTGCTGGCCGGTGAGCCGATCGACGAACCGGTTGCCGCCCAAGGTCCTTTCGTCATGAATACCCAGGCCGAGATTCAACAAGCAATACGCGACTACCGGAGCGGACGTTTCGGCCAGTTCGACGCTTCTGCGTAAACAATTGCTGAGGCAACTAATTAAATCGACTAACCCTTAATGAACCTTCACGCTTAAAAAACAAAGGAAACCGTGATGAGCAAAGCGAATAAATGGATGATTGACCCTGCCGATGCCGTCTTGTTGCTGATCGACCATCAGAGCGGCCTGTTCCAGTTGGTTAAGGACATGGACATGCTCACTCTGCGTCACAACGTAATCGCGCTGGCGAAGGCCGCTCGGCTGACGAAGACTCCGACGTTCACCACGGCGTCGGTGCCGGATGGTCCCAATGGGCCGTTGATTCCTGAAATCCACGAGGCGAATCCGGAAGCGGTTTATATTCCGCGCACCGGACAGATCAATGCCTGGGATAATCCTGAATGGGTCAAGGCGATTGAGAAGACCGGCCGCAAGACGTTGATCATCGCCGGCACGTTGACGAGCGTCTGCATGGCCTTTCCGACGCTAAGTGCATTGGAGGCCGGATACAAAGTGTTCAACGTCGTCGATGCGTCGGGCAATTTTTCGGCGATGGCGACCGACATCACACTGGCCCGGGTCGTTCAGGCCGGAGCCATTCCGACCGACACCTTCGCTACGCTCGCCGAGTTGATGAGCACCTGGAACCGGCCCGATGCAATGGAATTCGGCGCGATCATGAAGGACCACATCGTGCCGCACTATCAGTTACTGTTCGAGAGCTACGAGAAGGCTCAATCCGTGCAGAAAAACGGACATGAGACCAAGCTTGATAAGCTGGAAGCTGTGAAATCGAAGTAAGAAGTGAAACTAACGAGCGGTGCTTACGTCGGCTAGAGCGCGCGCCTTATCGGGGTGCGACCATGATGACGCCCAATTGATGTCGGTGCGACTTGAAAGCTTGCAGTTCGTCTTCAAGCCAATTGGCAACGAACGGTCTGGCTCCGCCGAATCAAGGGACGCTGCTACTTCACCGAAGAGTAATCGGTGAGAAGCAGGCCGATTCGATTTTGCTTGTTAGCTTACCGTCCTTCTCTGATTCGGCGACATCTAGACTAATCAACCGCAAGCCCTAGAACAGGTTGCACGCTCATCAATCGCGGCCTTCATGCCTCAGGATGAGGTTAACGAACCGGCTGCGCCTCGGGAAACTTCCACGTGCCGTCGAGGATCTCCTGGCGTGGGCGATACAACCGCACGGTATAGTTCCAGCCAGGCATGATCGGCAGAATATTGGGCGCGGCGCCGGCATTGCCGCCGAATTGGATCGTGACCGACCCGTCGTCGTTTTTCTTCGAAGTGAAGTTGTTGAGCGAGTATGCATTCGCGTCGTTCTTTTGGAAGTACCCTTGGGCGTTATAGACGCTGATGGACCAAAACGCATCGACAGGCACGTCTTTGACGGTGACCGTGTAAACGGTTTTGCCGTCGTTCTCAGCCGGCGTGAAAGTGAGATAAGTCGCATCCTTCGGAGGGTTGCCGCCCCAAGTCGCGGCGGCTGAGACGAGACGCTGAATCGGATCGACCTGGTCCGGCAAACCGAAAGAGTGGCTGGTGTCGGTGAGCGTCGTGGACAGCACGATCAGCGCATCACGCACTTTCTTCTGGCTGA
>CAZXKG010000144.1:0-5593 GCA_964641695.1 uncultured Conexibacter sp. | reverse complement strand
GCGCGCCCTCGACGCGCGCGGCCGCCTCGACGGAACGCCGGCGGTCCAGGGGTTCGCCAAGACCCTGGAGCGCGTCTGCGTCGAGACGGTGGAGAGCGGCAAGATGACCAAGGATCTCGCACTGCTCATCGGTCCCGATCAGCAGTGGCTCACCACCCAGGAGTTCCTCGCCGCGATCGACGAGAACCTGCAATCAGCCATCAAGGAGAACACAGAGAAGTGAGTACCCCAGTCAAGGTAACCGTCACCGGCGCAGCCGGGCAGATCGGCTACGCGCTCCTGTTCCGGATCGCCAGCGGGCAGATGCTCGGCCCCGACACCCCGGTCCACCTCAACCTGCTCGAGATCCCACAGGCGGTGACGGCCGCGGAGGGCACCGCGATGGAGCTCGACGACTGCTCCTTCCCGCTGCTCGCCGGCATCGACATCTACGACGACCCCAAGCCCGCTTTCGACGGCTGCAACGTCGGCCTGCTGGTCGGCGCCCGTCCGCGTGGACCGGGGATGGAGCGGGCCGACCTGCTCGAAGCCAACGGTGGCATCTTCAAGCCGCAGGGTGAGGCGATCAACGCCGGAGCGGCCGACGACATCAAGATCCTGGTCGTCGGTAATCCGGCTAACACCAACGCCCTGATCGCGAAGTCACACGCGCCCGACGTCCCGGGCGAGCGGTTCACGGCGATGATGAGGCTCGACCACAACCGGGCCAAGTCGCAGCTCGCGTCGAAGCTGGGTGTGAGCGTCTCCGACGTGACCAACATGACCGTCTGGGGCAACCACTCGGCCAGTCAGTACCCCGACCTGACCCACGCCGAGGTCAACGGCGAGAACGCGGCCGCCAAGGTGAACGACCAAGCCTGGATCGAGGGTGAGTTCATCCCCACCGTCGCCAAGCGCGGCGCCGCGATCATCGATGCTCGCGGAGCTTCCAGTGCCGCCTCCGCCGCCAACGCGGCCATCGACCACGTCCACGACTGGGTGCTCGGCACCCCCGAGGGTGACTGGGTCTCGATGGGCGTTCCCTCCGACGGGTCCTACGGGATCGCCGAGGGCATCGTCTCCGGCGTCCCCTGCACCTGCTCGGGCGGGGAGTACGAGATCGTCCAGGGACTGGAGATCGACGACTTCTCCCGCGAGCGGATCGACGCAACGGTCGCCGAGCTTCAAGGTGAACGCGACACCGTCCGCGAACTGGGTCTGACGGACTGAGAGCGCCCTGCTCGGGATCCTCGTCGGCTCATGGCCAGTTGGCCACCACGCCTCCTGCGTCACCCGATCAGGACGCTCTCAGCCTCGTCAGAGTTCCTGACGGAATGAGAGCGCCCTGCTCGGGATCCTCGTCGGCCGTCTGACGACTGAGAACGAAAAACGGGGTGAGTGGCAGAACCACTCACCCCGTTCTCTTTGCGGCTTTGTCTCTCTCTGGTCTGACGACCTGAGGCCAAGCAGACCAGGGAAGAGGAGCCGAAGCGGCCGAAGGGCCGTGAGGCGACGATGACGCCGGTATGCGCCGCGCCTCAGTCCGTCAGACTGCTGAGTAGCCGCGGCCTTCCTTCTTGACCTTGCCGTCCTCTTGCAGGTCGGCCATGACCCTGTAGACGTAGTTCGGCTTGATCTTCAGCTTGGTTGCGATCTCGGATGCGCTGATGCCGGGGTTGTCCTTGATGAACGTCAGGGCCTGCTCGGCGCGGGTGCCACCCTTGCGGCGACGGCGACGCTTGCCGCTCTTGCTGACCGCGGGTGCGGCCGGGGCTGCTGCCGTTGCGGCGTTGCGGCTGCCTCGGGGGCGACCTGGGCCACGCCGTCCGCCGGTCAGGTTGTCCAGGGCCTTCTCGAGCCGAGCCTGTTCGTCCTTGAGCTCCGCGAGGCGGTTCTGGATCAGCGACTTGGCCTCGTTCAAAACGCTCGATGAATCGGGCATTTGGTTCCTTTCAGATGATCATCCGATTAGCGGTGGTCGGTTCCATCGCCACCTAGTGAGTTTGCCCACTGTAGAGCAATGAATTCACGCAAGTGAACAGATCGGTGCCGTTGAAAGACGGCCCGCCCCGAGGTGCTGGTTCGCCTACTGCTCGGCTCGGGACTTCGGGATCGTGCGGAAGACGTAATCCCACAGTGGCGTGGAGACGCCGTATCCGTAGCGATGATCTTGGAAGTGATGACGCATGTGCTGCTCCCGCAGCCGCTTGCCGGTGGCGGTCTTCGGCACCCGGTGATGCACGTAGTAATGGGTGTAGTCGTAGGCCAGGTAGCCGGCGATGAAGCCGGCGAAGAGTGGATAGGCGGCCGGGGTCCCGAAGATCAGGGCGAAGAGCAGGAAGAACAACGCCGCGAGCGGGATGCTCACCGCGGGAGGCATCACCAGGCGAAGCGGATCGTTGGGATGGTCGTGATGGACGCCGTGGATGATGAAGTGCATCCGCCGGCCGATCGGGTGGTCGGGCTCCCAGTGGAAGACGAGCCTGTGCAGCCAGTACTCGGTCAGCGTCCAGATCAGCAGGCCGGCGGCGAACAGGCCGATCACCGAGAGGACGCCGTAGCCGCCGTCGAAGCCGAGCACGATCCCGGCGGCGACGACGGGGACGAAGATGATCGCCGGAAGCGCTGGATGCACCCGCGAGAAGAAGTCCAGAAACCGGTTCTCGAACAGGGGCGGGGAAGCTGAGAGCCGCGATGTTCGCTCCTGCGCCATGCGTCTCCATCGTAACGCAGAGCCCTGTGGCGTTTTCTCCGTTGTTTGCGGGACGGGGGTCGTCGCGGCGGCAGCGGCCGTGCCAAGGTGGTCGAAGTCCGTCGTCGAGTTGAGCCACGGGAGGTTCCAGGGTTGTCGAAGCGAGTTGCAGCAACGCCGAGTGGCGAGAAGCGCGGTGGCCGCAAGGCCAAGCCGAGCTGCTCCACCTGCTACTTCGGCAAGCGGATGCTCTGCGCGCTCGACCTCGGCGGACCTTGCAGCACCTACCGTCCCGATTCCCCTTACGGGCTGATCCCGCCGACCCAGCCGATGCTCCTGATCGAGGCGGCCGGGGTCACGCTCGCCGACGACCGGCTCGCCGCCTGAGGCGGATCGCCGTTGCGACTGACCGTCCTCGGCAAGTCCCCGGCCTGGACGGACCGCGGCGGCGCGTGCAGCGGCTACCTGGTCGAGGAGGGAGCAACGGCGTTCCTGCTCGACTGCGGCAACGGGGTCTTCGGCAAGCTGCGCGAGCGGCGGGACTACCGCGAGGTCGAGGGGGCGGTCATCTCCCACCTCCATGCCGACCATCTTCTCGACCTGGTCCCGTTCGCGTATGCCCTCACGGTCGGTCCTGATCGCGCCCTGCGGCGCCGACTCGCCGTCCACGCTCCACTCGGGGCCCGCGACTTCCTGCGCCGGCTGATCTCCTGCTGGGACGAGCCGGAGCTGGTCGATCGCGCCTTCGACGTTCACGAGTACAGGCCGGTGGACGAGTTCGAGATCGGCGCGGTCACGGTCCGCACCCACCCGGTGCGTCATTTCGGACCTACCCACGCGATCGAGCTGATCTCCCCCGCGGGCGGCAGGATCGTCTTCGGGGCCGACGGGCGCGCCTCTGAGGAGCTCGTCGGGGCCGCCCGGGGCGCCGCGGTGCTGATCGCCGAGGCGACGCTTCCCGAGCCGGACACCGGTCCGCTCGAGGATCGGGGTCACATGAGCGCCGAGGAGGCCGGCGAGGTGGCGCGGGAGGCGGGCGTCGGGCGCCTCGTCCTCACCCACGTCTCCGACGAGCTCGACCTCGACCGCGCCCAGGCCCGCGCCGCCGCGTCCTTCGGAGGTCCGGTCGAGGTCGCCGCCGAAGGCGCGGTCTTCGTCACCGACTGACTACTCTCAGAATCGGTGTCCCCCCAGGCCCGCAGACGGAACCTGATCGTCAACGTGGAGCGCATGCGCCGCGGCGTCGACGAGCTCGTCGCCGAGGGCTGGCACTTGACCGAGGTCGGTCGCCGCTCCTCGGGAGCCTTCGCCCCACGCGTCGACGTCTACTACTGCGAGGCAGGGGCCGGGAAGGACGGCGCTCCGGTTCCCCGCGCGGTCGTCGTCGTCGACCTGGCCGGGGTCGCGCCCGACGCCGTCAGCCTCGAGGTCTCCGGTCGCATCCTCGTCGTCTCGGGGACGCGCCCCGTTCGCGAGACGGAGGGCCGCGCCTACCAGCAGGTCGAGATCCCGACCGGGTCGTTCCGGCGCACGGTCGAGCTCGGCGTGGACGTCGACGCGGAGGCCGCCACGGCCACCTACGAGGACGGCCTGCTGCGCATCGAGTTGCCGTTCGAGCTTCGCGACCGGGAGCCGCGCAGCGTCCCGGTCGAGCGCGCGCCGCGATGAGCGCAGACTGGATCGCCGAAGGCGGCGCCGGCGCCGCCCCGATCGAGATCGTCAGCACCTCGAACGCCGAGGAGGCGATCGCCGAAGCGATCGGCGGTGAGCTCCCGGAGGCGATGCCGGTGCTGCCGGTTCGCGACATGGTGACCTTCCCCGCCACGCTGACGCCGCTCGCGGTCGGCCAGGAGCGGTCGATGCGGTTGATCGACGCGGTCCTCTCCGGCGATCGCCGCCTGGTCATGGTCGCCGCGAAGGAGGGCGCGGGGGAGGAGCCCGGCCCGGAGGAGCTCGAGCGCGTCGGGGTGGCCGGGGTCGTCGCCCGGATGCTGAAGATCCCGGACGGGACGATCCGCGTGCTCGTCCAGGGGACCGCCAGGGTCCGAATCGATCGCTTCGTCGCCACCTCTCCGTACCTGGTCGGGACGATCACCGAGCTGCCCGATCGGATCGACGAGGGCCCGGAGCTGAGGGCGCTGGCGGCGAACGTCCTGCAGACCTTCAGCGAGATCATCGAGGGGATCCCGTATCTCCCCGAGGAGCTGCAGCTCGCGGTGACGAACGTCGACGACCCCTCGGAGCTCTCCTACCTGATCGCCGGCGCGCTGCGGATCCCGGGCGCCGAGAAGCAGGAGCTCCTCGAGGAGGCTGACGTGGTCGCACGGCTGCGCCGCCTCGCCGAGATCCTGGCGCGGGAGCTCGAGGTGATCAAGCTGGGGACGCAGATCCAGTCCCAGGTGCAGGAGGGGATCGACAAGGGCCAGCGCGAGTACTTCCTGCGTGAGCAGCTTCGCGCGATCCAGGCGGAGCTGGGGGAGGGCGACGAGCAGCAGGCGGAGATGAACGAGCTCCGGGAGCGGGTCACGGCCGCCGGCCTGCCCGAGCAGGCCCAGGCGGCGGTGGACCGGGAGCTGGGGCGGCTCGAACGGTTGCCGCAGGCCGCCGCCGAGTACGGGGTGATCCGCACCTACCTCGACTGGATCCTCGATCTGCCCTGGAACGAGCGGACGACCGACGACCTCGACCTCAGGCACGCGCGGGCGGTGCTCGACGCCGATCACTACGACCTCGAGCAGATCAAGGACCGGATCCTCGAGTACCTGGCGGTGCGCAAGCTCAACCCCGACTCGGCGGGCCCGATCCTCTGCTTCGCCGGACCTCCCGGCGTCGGCAAGACGAGCCTCGGACGTTCGATCGCGCGGGCGCTGGGGCGCAACTTCGAGCGGATCAGCGTCGGCGGCGTCCGCGACGAGGCGGAGA
>CAZXKG010000143.1:0-5670 GCA_964641695.1 uncultured Conexibacter sp. | reverse complement strand
CGTCCGGTCTCCCCGGTGCCTTGGCGACGGGGAAAGCAGGGGCCAACTGGGTTAGATACCTCCGGGGAGATCCTCCGCTTCGCGTCCGGTCTCCCCGGTGCCTTGGCGACGGGGAAAGCAGGGGCCAACTGGGTTAGGGCTTCGAGTCCAGGGCCTTTAGTTGCCCGCGGACGTGCCAGACGCGCTGGAGGACCGTGAAGGCGGTGAGGGCGACCATCACCCAGATCGCGGCGGGGAGCAGGTCCACCGACGAGATCAGCTCTCCGTCGGCGAACATCAGGCCGATCGAGAGGATGACGACGCGCACGGGCCTGGTCGCGATCCCGACCTTGCATTCGACGCCCAGCGCCTCGGCTCGGGCGCGGGTGTAGGAGACCATCAGCGATCCGAGGACGACGAGCAGACAGGCGGCGGCGAGGGCTTCCTCCCCCCGCTCGGCGAACCACCAGCAGACGGCGCCGAGGACCAGCCCCTCCTCGATCCGGTCCAGGGTCGAGTCGAGGAAGGCGCCGAACTGTGTTCCCTTGCCCGACATGCGCGAGTAGCGGCCGTCGAGCGTGTCCATGATCGAGCCGATGATGAAGGCGAATGCGCCGAGGATGAACAGGTCCTCGAGGATCAGCACCGCCGCGGCCACGTTGAGCACGAGCCCCGTCATCGAGATCGCGTTCGGAGTCAGCCGCGACTCGATCAGTCGGTTGCGGGCGTTCTCGCGGAGCTCGCCGAGCGGGGCAGGCCGCTCGGCGCCGCTCAGTGAGTTCCTGGGCCTCCTGCCGGGTTCACTCATGCGGGCAACTTATCCGCGGATGGGGCGGAGGGGGCGGGCGCCTCGGGGCGGAACGCCCACTGCCCGGGCCGGGCGCGAGCGAGAACCCGGTCGGCGATCAGCGCCGACGCGACGGCGACGGCGAGGCCGGCGGCGGCATCGAGCCAGTAGTGGTTGCCGGTGACCACGATCACCCAGAAGACGAGCAGCGGGTAGAGCGCCCAGAGCACCTTGCCGACCGGGTTGCGGACGAGCATCACGGCGGTCCCGGCGATCATCGACGCGAAGCCGATGTGCATGCTCGGGACGGCCGCGTACTTGTTGACGAGCAGGCTGATCGCGTTGCTGTCCTGGTTGACCGAGGTGAAGGTGGCGATCGTGTCGACGAAGCCCTCCTCCGGCAACATCCGCGGGGGCGCGGTCGGGAACAGCACGTAGCCGGCCAAGGCGATCGCCATCGCCACCATGAACATGTTGCGCACGAAGTAGAAGTTGTCGTTGCGCCGCAGGTAGAGCCAGGCGAGGAAGACGACGGAGATCGTGAAATGGGTGTTGACGTAGAGCCAGTTCGCGATGTCGATCAGCCAGGTGTGGTCGAGCAGCGCCGCCTGCAGGTCGGGCTCGAAGAACGTCCCCGTCGCCTTCTCCAGGTCGACGATCCGATCCGCGTTCGCGAACGCGAGCTCCTCGCGGCCGTGGATCAGCCCGCGCACGACCTGGTAGCCCTGGTAGGCGACGAAGAACAGCGCGAACTGCAGCAGCAGGTCTCCCCACCCACGCGGCAGCATGCGCCCGATCGCGGCGAGCGGACGTGGCATGAAGCGGCGATTGTAGGCCGGGACGCTCCGTCGCTCGTCGCACCCGCGGGCAGTTCCGCTAATCCAGCCTGCGGATCTGCAGGTTCTCGTCGATCCCCCTGCGGGATCTACAGATCGATCCCCTGCGGGATCTACAGATCGATCCCCTGCGGGATCTACAGATATCTATGCTCGCCCGACGATGGGAGACGCCACCGCAGAGGCGCCCGACAGCCGGCTGGACGGGCGGCTGGTATGTCTGGGCGAGGCGCTGGTCGATCTGATCTGCCCCGATCGGATCGGCGATCGGATCGCCGCGACCCACTTCGAGGTCCATTTCGGTGGAGCCCTCGCCAACGTCGCCGTCGCGGCCGCGCGCGCCGGGGCCCCGACGGCGCTCGCGGGCGGCTGCGGCAACGACGAGTGGGGCGAGCTGCTGCGCGCGAAGCTGCGTGCCGAGGGAGTCGACATCGAGCACTACGCAGCGATCGACGGGATCGACACCCCTTTCGCCTTCGCCTTCTTCGACCTCGAGGGGGAGGTCCACTTCGAGATCCACGGCGACGGGATCGACGCCGGGATCGGCAGCCTCAGGGGGCGCGAGCCGACGCTGGTCGCGAACGCCTCCGGGCTCGCGTTCGGCTCCAACACCCTGGTCGGCGAAAGCAGCCTCGCGATCACGCGCGCGGCGGCCGAGCACGCGAGCGAGCGTGGCGCGATCACGATGTTCGACCCGAACCTGCGGCCGGGACGATGGGAGGACGCCGAGCTCGCCCGCACTCGCAGCATCGAGTTCGCCCGGCTCGTGGACGTGCTCAAGTGCAACGTCGCAGAAGCGCGCTGGCTGCTCGGCGAGGACGAGCTGACCGTGGCGGCGGCCGCCGAGGGGCTTCTCGATCTCGGACCGGCCCAGGTCGTGGTGACCGCGGGCTCAGAGGCGGCGGTCGCTCGCGGGGTCTGCGACGCGGAGATCCTTCCCCCTGCCGTCGAGATCGTCAGCCAGCTCGGCGCCGGCGACGCGTTCATGGGGACGCTTGCGGCGTCGATCGTCGCCGGCGGCCTGTGGGAACCGGCGGTCGAGAGCGGGTTGCGCAGGGCGGTCGAAGCCGGCGCCGAGACCTGCACACACCTGGGGGCGTCGCGTCGATGAACCTGCGAGCCTGCCGCGCGTGAGCGGTGGCGGAGAGCGAGGCTACGCGCGTGAACGGGGCGCGCGGACGGAGGCGGACCCTGGCGTCGACCTGGATCGCCGCCCCCGGTTCCCGGTGCCGAAGGGCTGGAAGCGGCCGTCGAAGGCGCGAGTGCGCGCGATCCGGGACCGCCTCCGCGAGCTCTACGGATCGCGGCGGAACGACCCGCACGGGGATCCGGTCCACGAGCTGGTCCTGACGATCCTCTCCCAGAACACCAACGACAACAACCGCGATGTCGCCTACCGGCGGCTGCGCGATCGCTTCGACGGCTGGGACTCGATCCGGCGGGCGTCGACGTCGGAGGTGATCGAGGCGATCAGGCCCGGCGGGTTGGCGAACACGAAGGCCCCGAGGATCCAGGAGGTGCTCGAAGAGCTGGGGCCGGAGCCGAGCCTCGACTGGCTGCGCGAGGCGCCGCGCGAGGAGGCCGTCGCGTTCCTCACCTCCCTGCCGGGGGTGGGTCGCAAGACGGCGGCGTGCGTGATGATCTTCGCCCTCGATCGGCCCGAGGTACCGGTCGACACCCACGTCCACAGGGTCGGCGGCCGGCTCGGTCTCTTCCCACCCAAGATCTCGCTCGAAGCAGCCCACGACGAGATGCTGGCGATCACCGATCGTGATGACGCCTACGAGCTGCACATGAACCTGATCTCGCATGGGAGAGCGGTATGTCGCCCTCGCCCTCGCTGCGGTATCTGCGGTCTGTCGCGGATGTGCCCGGCGCTGCGCAACGGCGACGTCGTCCCGGCGGACGCGCCGCAGCGGTGAGCCCCGGTCGATCCGCCGCGAATAAGTAGTATCCGCGCCGTTGCGGGTCCGAACCCGCAGCTCCACCCCGCAGCTTTGGCATGAACAAGCGCATCTTCATCTACTTCGGATTGGCCGCGATCGTCCTGGTCATCATCGTCCCGCTCTGGGCGTTCAACAAGGATGGATCCCAGGAATCTTCCCCCGAGCGGGTCGCATCCTCCGACCTGGAAGCACGCGAGCTGTTCGAGATCAACTGCGGCACCTGCCACACGCTGGCCCGCGCCGGCTCCGACGGGGTCGTCGGCCCGAACCTGGACATGCGCCTCACGCCCAACGGGCCGGCGGCGAACGAGGACGCGGTCGCCGCCAACGAGCAGCGCGTCCTCGCCGCGATCGAGCAGGGCGTCGGCAACGGCGCGATGCCCGCCGGCATTCTCGAGGGTGGCAGCGCGACCACGGTCGCCAACTTCGTCGCTCGCGTCTCCGGCCGCTGAGCCCCGCTCCGGCTGCTGAGCCCGGCTCCGACCGCGCCTCGCGGCTCCCACCCCGACCGACCGCCTCTCCGTTCGTCCGCCAGATCAAACTGTGATTGCCCCTGGTCGGGTGAGTGTCACCTCGACTGCGGAAAGCGCACTTCAGATGACAGTCACCAACGAAAAGCCGCCGCCCCGACGCGGTTGTCGGGACGGCGGCTTCGTCAACGGTCTGAGAGCGGCGGCTACTTCTTCTTGCCGGGCTTGCCCTTGCCGCCCTTGCCCTTCTTGCCGCCCTTGCCCTTCTTGCCGGGCTTGCCCTTCTTGCCGGGCTTCTTGAGCTTCAGGGTGCTGACCACGCCGCCGTGGTCGGAGGCAACGAGTCCGGACGGGCTCGTCACGGTCGGATCGTTACCGGTGATGTAGCTCTTCACCTGCTTGATCTTCGGCTTGACCATGATGTGGTCGACCGTGTGATCGAAGCGGTAGTCGCCGATCTCGGAGGCGACCTCGGACGGGTAGCAGCAGCTCTGCCGCGATCCCACGTTGAAGATGCCGAAATCGCCAACCAGCGCCTGGTAGGGCCCCTGATCCTCGGGGATGCCGCTACCGCCCGGGGTGCCGACGTTGTCCTTGTTGCCGCCCGAGTTGATGTCGCCGAGGAAGATGAGCTGCTTCTTGGTGTTCAGCGGCCCACCGTTCTCGAACAGCTCCCGGCCCTGGGCGGTCTTGATCGCCCGGTCGCCGAACGCCTCGAGGTGCGCGTTGACGAACTTGAAGTCGCCCGGAAGCGTCTTCTTGCTGCCCTTCACCTTGGCCTCGACCGAGACCCAGCCGCGGAGGACGGGAAGCTCGACCACGCCGCCGATCTTGGGCTTGTACATCGTCTCGAAATGGCCCATGCCGGGCTTGTTGACCTTCACCTTGGACTTCTTGTTGACGAGGATCGCGTCGCGCATGGTCAGACGACCGTCGAGGTCTGCGCCGAAGGCGGCGAGAGGGCCCTCGCCGGTCGCGTCGTTGCCGTCGACGTCGGCCGGGAGCTCAGCGTCGAACTCCTCCTGGACGACGGCGACCTTGTAGTTGAGCTTCTGCCTCTTCAACTCAGCCTGCAGGATCGCAAGCCAGTCGTAGAGCACGTCGGTTGCGGGGGTGGCCGTGTAGTCGGAATCCTGCTGGATGCGCCACAGGGCGACCTCTTGCAGGCCGATCAGGTCGGGCTTGGCCTTCTTGATCTCCTTGGCGATCAACCTCGCCCGCTCGGGGAAGTTGGTCCGCTCGACGTCCGCGAGAATGGTGCCCGCACCGTCGATTGCAGCCCCGATGCTCGGCGCGTTCAGCGCCGCACTCAGGGAGGAGCCGAGGTAGAGGTTCCGCGTCATCACGGTCACCTCGGCGGCCTTCTTCGGCTTCTTCTTCTTCGCATCCGCGATCGCAGGTCCGAGCAACGAGGCGAGCATCAGCGCCGCAAGCCCGAAACAGACGACCAGCATGGTGCGGCGCCCGCGTGAGGCGCCCACTGAATGAGTCAAGGTCTTCTCCTTCGTATTTCCCGTATGTAAGAACCGCCGCAGGCACTCCCCCTCGACCGGTCCAACCACGCCAACACTAGCGGCGGGAGTTCGATGCGGGGCGAGATACCGGCCGGGCAGATCCTCCGGGCTGCGCCCGTCCGGTCTCCCCGGTTGCCC
>CAZXKG010000142.1:0-5687 GCA_964641695.1 uncultured Conexibacter sp. | reverse complement strand
CGTTCCGGCGCTGCGCAGCTCAGCGTCATCGGTCGGCTCACGGCCCAAAGGCCGCTTCGCCTCCCTCTTCCTCGATCTGCTTGGCCGGGAACGCCTCAGGGAACCCTGGAACGTTCCGGCGCTGCGCAGCTCAGCGTCATCGGTCGGCCGCCCAGCTCCCCGCCCTCGCCCCTGCTTCCCGGCCGCACTGGCCAACCGGGGAAGCGGACGGCGAAGCCGGAGCATTCCCCGGCAGTCATCGCAAGGCGCGGCAGACGGCCTTGGCCTGGGCCTGGCGGATCATGCTGTTCACCTTGGGCGGGCCCATGTTCGGGACGATCTGGGAGTTGACCGTGAACACGACCGAACGCTTGCCGTCCTTGCTCGAGGCGGCGAACTGGCGGTATCCGGGGAACGAGCCGGTGTGGCCGAAGACCTTGCCGCAGCGGGTCGTGTAGCGGAAGAGGCCCGCGGTGGCCTCGTTGCGGCCCGGCCCCGGGGGCGACGACTTGCCCGGCACGAAGTTGCGGTGTCCCCGCCTTCCTTTGCCGTCGAGGAGCTTGCCCCCGACGTAGCCGCGGAAGAAGCGACCGATGTCACGCGCGGTGGAGACCATGCCGCCGGAGGCCCAGGCGAGCGCCGGGTTGATGACCTCGCTCTCGTCCTCGAACCCACCCGGGATCACCGCGTAGCCGTGGACGTAGGGGCGTGGCATCGGCATCGTCTCGGGCAGCGAGGTGCGCTTCAGGCCGAGCGGCTTGAAGACGAGACGACGCAGCAGGCGCTGATAGCTGTCCCCGGAGGCGGCCTCGGCGATCAGCGCGGCCATGATGTTGTCCGAGTCGGAGTAGTGGTACTCGCTGCCGGGGTCGAACTCCGGATCGAGCGTGTTGACGTAGCTCATCAGCTCGATCGGGGTTCTGTAGGCGGACGGATCGGTCATCAGAAGCTCGATGAAGGCGGGTTTGTCGATGTACTCCGGCAGCCCGGAGGTGTGGTCGAGCAGCTGCGCGATCGTCACCTGGTCCGCCTTCGGCCAGACGCCGGGAAGCCACTCCCCGATCGTGTCGTCGAGCTCGAGCGCCCCCTCGTCGACGAGGGAGAGGAGCACGGCACCGTTGAACGCCTTCGCCATGCTCGCGATCCGCGAATGCAGCCCGGGCGTGAAGCCTCGCTCGCTCGCCAGGTTGGAGACCCCCCGGGAGAGGAACTCGGTCTTCCCGGGTCGCTTGATCATCACCGCGACCCCGGGGGGACCGCCCTCGGCGTCCACGATCTCCGCCAGCGCCCGGTCGAGCTGCGACGTGCGGGTTTGCGCGTCGGCGATCGGACCCTGAAGCGCGAGCATCGTCAGCGCCGCGGACAGGGCGATTGCCAGGACGAGTGTCCGGTGGCGCAACTTCGACGCGCTGCCGGCAGGAGCTGCTTCCTTCATCGGTGCAGCATACGGCCCCTGAATCGAGCCAATGGAACGGCGCCGGGAGGGTGATGCCCCACGGCTCTAGACTGGCCGGGCAGTGGCGGAGCAATCCCTTTACAGGCGACACCGGCCCCAGTCATTCGCGGAGGTGGTCGGCCAGGAGCACGTGGTGCGCACGCTCAGCAACGCGATCGAGCGCGACCGGATTCATCACGCCTACCTGTTCGTCGGCTCCCGCGGAACCGGCAAGACGTCGATGGCGAAGATCCTCGCCCGCTCGCTGAACTGCGTCGAGGGGCCGACCCTGACCCCGTGCGGGAAGTGCGAGTCGTGCCTGTCGATCGCCTCCGGCAGCTCGATGGACGTGATCGAGATGGACGCGGCCTCCAATCGCTCCGTCGAGGACATCCGCGACCTCCGCGAGCGGGTCGGCTACGCGTCCGCCGCCGGTCGCTGGAAGGTCTACATCCTCGACGAGGCTCACATGCTCACGCGCGAGGCGTGGAACGCGTTCCTGAAGACACTGGAGGAGCCGCCGCCCTCGACCGTCTTCGTGCTCGCCACGACCGAGGCCCACAAGGTGATGCCGACGATCGTCGATCGCTGCCAGCGCTTCGACTTCGCCCGACCCTCGCCGGACGAGATCGCGGTGGTGATCGAACGCGCCTCCGCGGCGGAGGGGATCGAGCCGGCGGAAGGCGTGGTCGGCGCCATCGCCCGCTCCGCCAACGGCAGCTTCCGCGACGCCCTCGGGACGCTCGACCAGCTCGTCGCCTACAGCGGTGAGCGCATCGCCCTCGACGACGCGCTCACGGTCCTCGGCGTCGCCGATTCGGAGCTCCTGTTCGCGGCCGCCGACGCGATCGGAGCCGGCGACGGCAAGCGCATCCTCGAGGTCAGCTCGACGCTCTCACGCTCCGGCCACGATCCCGGCCGCTTCGCCGGCTCGCTGATCTCACACCTCCGCCAGCTCCTGGTGATCGCGACGCTCGGCTCGATCCCCGATCACTTCCTCGTCGTCGCCGAGCATCGGGAGCGAATCGCGGCCCAGGCCGAGCGGCTCGGCGAGGTCACCCTGCTGCGCGCGATCGATGAGCTCGCGGCCGCGCTCGCCGCGATCCGCGAGGGCGACGAGGCGCGGATGACCGTGGAGCTGGCGCTGCTCCGCGCCGCGCGTCCCGAGATCGACCCGAGCCGGGCCGCGTTGATCCAGCGCATCGAGCGTCTCGAGCGCGGCCAGGGGGGGACGGTAGTCGCGGCGACGCCGGCGAAGCCTGAGGCGACGCATACCCCGCCTCCCACCGCCGCTGGAAGCACACCTGCCGTGGGCGGGAGCGAGCACCTCACCGAAGCCGCTTCCTCTGCGGGTCCCGAGGTCGTCGCGGACCCGGCGGCTCCGCCGGCCGCCGCCGCTCCGCAGGCCCCGACCGATTCCACCCCTCCGCCGGCCGCGGACCTCCCGTCCCCCGAGCCGCCGCCGTCACCCGCCGCCGAGCCGCCCGCCGCCGCCGAGCCCGTGGCCCCATCCGCTCCGCCGCCGACCGCCGCCGCACCCGCGCCGAGCGCGGAGTCCCCGCTCGCATCGTTCGAGGCGGTCTGGCCCTCGGTCGTCGACCACATGCGGCAGTCCGGCGCGAGCCTGCTCGCCGCGGTCGTCTCCGAGGCCCGGCCGGTCATGATCGACGAGGCGGCGGAGAAGGTCCGGCTCGGGTTCCCCTCCGATGCCGCCTTCAACCAGCGCAAGGCCAACGACAAGGAGAACCGGGACCGGGTCGCCGGCGCCGTGCGTGAGGTCACCGGCAGGGCGCTGCATCCCGAGTTCGTGATCCTCGACGCCTCCGCAGGGGAGGCGCCCCCCGCGCCGCCGCAGCCGCTCGACGAGAACGAGCTGGTCGAGAAGTTCATCTCGGAGTTCGACGCCGAGATCCTCGAGGACGAGGTGGAGGGCGGGGGCGAGGGCGCCGACGGTCCGCAGGCGGCAAGCGAGGCCGCACAACCAGCTAACGAGGAGGCCAACTGATGGCGAGAGGACGGATGCCCGGAGGATCGGGCGGGATGGACATGGGCGCGCTGATGAAGCAGGCCCAGAAGATGCAGGCCGACATGGCCAAGGCGCAGGAGGAGCTCAAGGACGAGGTCGTCGAGGCCAGCGCCGGGGGCGGCATGGTCAAGGTCAAGGTCACCGGTGACCTGGCCGTGCAGGAGATCGTCGTCGACCCCGACGCCGTCGACCCCGAGGACGTCGAGATGCTTCAAGACATGATCCTCGCGGCGGTCAACGAGGGGATCAGGGCGGCCCAGGAGCGCGCGGAGTCGAAGCTGGGCGGGATCGCCGGCGGCGGTCTAGGCGGACTCGGCGGCCTTCCGGGCATGCCGTGATCTTCCTGACCAAGCAGATCGAGGACGCAGGAGCCGAAGCGACCCACGGGTCGTGAGGCGACGAGGACGCCGAGCTGCGAAGCGTCAGGGAGGTCACGGTTGAATCCGGCTCCTGTTGAGAGGCTTATCTCCGAGCTGGGCAAGCTGCCCGGGATCGGTCGGCGGACCGCGCAGCGGCTCGCCTTCCACATCCTGCGCTCGCCCGACGACGACGCCTTCGCCCTCTCCGCCGCGATCCGCGAGGTCAAGGAGCAGATCGGCCTCTGCGAGATCTGCTTCAACCTCTCGGAGGGACCACGCTGCACGATCTGCACGGACACTCGGCGGGACGCGGGCCTGATCTGCGTGGTCGAGGAGCCCCAGGACGTGATCCCGATCGAGCGTACGGGGGAGTACCGGGGTCTCTACCACGTGCTCGGCGGGGCGCTTTCCCCGATCGACGGGATCGATCCGAGCGATCTCAAGATCGAGGAGCTGGTCCGCCGTGTCGATGGCAGTGAGACGCGCGAGGTGGTGATCGCGACCAACCCGACGACGACGGGGGAGGCGACCGCGCATCACATCGTCGATCGACTGCGGGCGCTCGGAAGGGATCTCGCGCTGACCCGGCTCGCCAGCGGCCTGCCGGTGGGTGCCGACCTCGAGCACGCCGACGAGGTCACCCTCGGCCGCGCTTTGACCGGTCGCCGCAGTCTCTGAACCCAGGGGTGGGTCGCTGAAGTGACACAGGACGTCGTCGTGTGGCGCCCCACCCCCTGCCCGCGCGGTCGCTGAAGCCTCGGTCTCCCCTCTATCCTGAGCCGCCGATGGAAACGGTGGTGATGAAGTTCGGTGGCACGTCCGTCGCCGGTCCGGAGGATCTGAAGCGGGCCGCGAACAGGATCGTCGCTGCGCGCGAGCGCGGCAGCCGCGTCGTGGCGGTCCTCTCGGCCCGCGGCAAGTTCACCGACGAGCTCGTCAGCATGGCCGAGGAGGTCTCCGAGCGGCCGAGCCCCCGCGAGATGGACATGCTGCTCTCCACGGGTGAACGCATCTCCTGCGCGCTCTGCGCGATGGCGATCCGCGACATGGGCCATCAGGCGATCTCTCTGACCGGCTCGCAGGCCGGGATCGTCACCGACTCCTCGCACACCAAGGCGCGGATCGTCGATGTACGGGCCAGCCGGATCGAGGAGGCCCTCGGCCGCGACAGCATCGTCCTCGTCGCCGGCTTCCAGGGCGTCTCGACCGACTCCAAGGACGTGACCACCCTCGGCCGCGGTGGCTCGGACACGACCGCGGTAGCCCTCGCCGCGGCGCTCGGAGCCGACGTCTGCGAGATCTACACCGATGTCGCAGGCGTCTTCAGCGCCGACCCCCGGATCGTCCCCGACGCGCGCAAGCTCAAGATCCTCTCCTTCGAGGAGATGCTCGAGATGTCGGCCTCCGGCGCCCGTGTCCTGCAGCTCCGCAGCGTCGAGTACGCCCGCAACCACGGCGTTCGCATCCACTGCAGATCCTCCTTCGAGAACGGTCCCGGTACGCTCGTGGTCGCCGAGGACGAGACCATGGAGAACCCCTTCGTCACAGCCGTCACCCACTCCGCCGACGAGGCGCGCGTCACCCTGGCCGGGGTCGAGAACGAGCCCGGGATGGCCGGGCGGATCTTCACCGCGCTCGCCGAGGCCAACGTCAACGTCGACGTGATCATCCAGAACGAGCCCGTCTCGACCGAGCACGGGGCCGATCTCTCCTTCACCGTCTCCCGCGGCGACCTGGGCGCCGCCGTCGACGCGCTCGGCGCCGCCGGCGTCAGCCCCGAGCACATCCTCACCGACGAGCAGATCGGCAAGGTCTCGATCATCGGCGCCGGCATGCGCAGCCACCCTGGCGTAGCCGCCAAGGTGTTCAAGGTCCTCGGGGACGAGGG
>CAZXKG010000141.1:0-5821 GCA_964641695.1 uncultured Conexibacter sp. | reverse complement strand
GGCGGCACTATAGACGGCGCTGTCCATCGCGTGCAACCCCCAACTGCGCGGGGTTCGTCCTTCTCGGCTCGCACTTGGGAAACAGTACGTACATCAAGTGGAGCTGATTGCCGCGTGGGTGCATCGTCGTAAACCACACAGACCGGCCGGCATCTCGGTGCCTCGATGACTTCATCCCTAAGCAGGTTGGACCAGTTGTGTACAGGTCGTTTCATCGCTGCCCGATCTCACCCGACTCCGCACGGTCTCGAAAGCGTGTGGGGAACGCGCTGCCCGCACAGCTCCCTTGTTCAAGCCATTTCTGGGCCTACATGAACTTGATTAAGAAGTTATGCGACTCGAACCCAGCTCGAGCCGCGTGATTCCAACCACGAGGAGCCCAGGTGAAAGCAGCAGGAAGCCATCGCGGTCGTTCGGAGAAGGTGTCGAGCCTCGGCGCATTTGGCGATCGAAGCCTCGTCGCGGCAGGTGTGGCATTCACCCGTCCTTCGGGTGAATCGCTTCGACTCGTCGGGGCGCTCATCGCAGCCGCATTGGCGCTTACCTTTGCGGCGCTTGCGCTGGCGCCGGGCTTCACCAAGGCAGCCTTCGCCGCCGACAACTGCCCGAACGCGGAGATCCGCGCTCAGCAGCAGTCGAGCTTCCTGCCGGACTGCCGGGCGTATGAGATTGCCAGCCACTACCCGACTGGCGGAGTGCCGGTTTATGAGGGAAGCGTCGTGGCGGACTCGGAGAACGGCGACGCCGTTCTCTTCAACTCGATCCAGCCGCTTCCGATCGACAACGTGATGCCGTTCGGTGATCTTCGCGGCTACCTGGCTCAGCGCGGCCAAGACGGTTGGGACACTGCCACGACGGTCTTCCCGGCAGGGCCGCCAACCGGGGCGCTTTCCCGCGACGGCTCGAGGGTGATCGACACGAGCAGGGTCAACGTCGATCCGGACGACCAGAACTTCTTCGCGGGTACCCCCGGGGGCTTTGATCTCTACATGAGGGAACCCGATGGGGAGTTCGTCTGGGTTTCGAGGGATCCCCGAGTTCCCATCGGGACGCCCCAAGTCGGAGACGAACTTGGACGCAAGGTATTAGCTGGTCCGGGAACATCGAGTATGTCCGTCGACGGCCGCGTAGTCGTATTCGAAGCGATGTCGAGCCTTGACGATGACGACACAGTCAGCCTTGGGGACTCAACCGGGCTTTACAAATGGATCGACGATGGCTCGCAGTTGGGTGAGCTGCAGCTGATCGGAAAGCGGCCTGATGGATCTGTGCTTGCTGCGCAACTTGCGGAGTACCGTCAGTTTGGAGGCACCTCGGAGACCTTCAACATGGCCGTAAATGCTGTTTCTGCGGATGGCTCCCGTGTCGTGTTTCAGGGCCTCGGGGGACCCGGACAGCAGCGCTATCTGCACATCGAAGGCGAGCCTTCGCGACTGATCGCGAAGGCGACCGGCGTGCCGCCTATAGCGAGTCCTGAGCAGGTCACCTACGTCGGCGGAGACCGCGACCTGAATCGGGTCTTCTTCACCAGCACCTCACGCCTGACACCCAACTCGGGAGCAGGCTCGTCGCAGGCCGACCTCTACATCTACGACGTCGCCAGCGACCAAGTGCAGGACCTGACGCCCCGTCTCGACGGAGGAATCGATCCCGAGGTCGACCCGCTTCCCGATGATCAGGCGCAGATCCGCGGCGTAGCCGGCTTCTCCGACGACGGCAAGCGGATCTTCTTCGTCGCCAACGGCCAGCTCGACACCGATCCCTCACCCGAAGGGGAGCTTCCCGACGCGGCCGGCAACAACCTCTACATGGCAGAGCTGGAGGAGTTCGGCGCTCCGGTGAGGACGGAGTTCATCGCCACTCTCAGCAACAGCGACGCGAACTTGGCAATCGGTAGCTGGCAGGCGAGGACCGCCTACTCGGCGCCCGACGGTGGGGTCTTCGGCTTTGGCGCGACCACCAGCCTGACCGACACCGACATCGGCGGGATGCAGCAGGTCTTCGTCTACGACGCGGGTGATCACACCCTGGAGTGCGCTTCCTGTCCGGCGGATGGATCGTCGCCGGCGGGTGCTGTCAACCTGACGCTAACGGGTAACTGGCAGCACTTGGGTGGCGCCGGGATAAAGCGCTGGATCAGCACGGACGGAACGGTCCTGTTTCACACTGCGACGCGTCTTTCGGGGAGAGACGTCAACAGCGTCGAGGATGTCTACGCTTATCGCGAAGGCGAGCGTTACCTGATCTCGGGGGGAAGTGGTGTCGGTCGGTCTCGACTGATCGGCGCCAGTCGGGACGGCTCGACGATCCTTTTCGCGACTACAGACGCGCTTGCAGCTGGTGATGAGGAACCTGGCACAGCCAAGGTCTACGCCGCGGTCTCAGGGGGTGGCTTCGCCGCCAAGGACGCGCCCGAGCCCACCTGCGTAGGCGACGACTGCCAGGGCGAGGCAGCTCCACCGCCTACCGACAGCGAGACCGGCTCCTCGAGCTTCCAAGGCCAAGGCAACCCACCCGCCAAGCCCAAGGACTGCACCAACCTCGACCGTCGCGCCAAGAAGCTCAAGCAGCAAGCGAAGAAGTTCAACAAGAAGGCGAGGAACGCGTCCAAGGGGACCAAGCGCGCCAAGAAGCTGAAGAAGAAGGCGAAGAAGTCGAAGCGAAACGCAAGGCAAGCGGTCGGCAAGGCACGCGCCTGCCAGTCAGGAGCCCAGTCGTGAACGCCGTAGCAAGCGAAGGAAGTCGACCGACCGAGACCAGAGCAGCAGAGGAGATCAGCCAGATGCAGGATGTGCGCACCAACCCGACGACCTGCCTGAGGCGGTGGCTGACGACGGCCGTGCTCGGGTGCATCGCGGCGGTCGCCATGCTGATGGCCGCGCCGGCGGCGCAGGCCGAGTTCGGGCTCGCTCCTGACAGCTTCTTCGTCAAGAACCACGAGGCCGGGGCGGGGACGATCCCACCGGGCGGCTTCAACATCGGCGGCGTCCCGCCGGAGTGGTTCCAGGCGATCGAGGATGCCGATGAGATCACCCAAGCCGGTGCGCACCCTAATACCACGGCTAGCTTCAGCCTCAACCTGCTCGAAGGCAGCGCCTTGCCCGATGACAACGTTCGGGACGTGATCGTGGACCTACCCGCTGGATTCGTCGGCAATCCACAGGTAGCCCCTGTGTGCATGGGGGTAGATTTCTACGCGACTCCTGTGCTGGATACTGGCGGATTCCCGTTCTTCGAGATGTCGGGCAACTGCACGGTCGCCAGCCAGGTGGGCCTTGCTGTGATCGAGATCGCCGCCGCCGGCTTCTCGTTCTCGCAGTTCCTTCCGATCTACAGCCTCGCGCCACCGCCAGGAACGCCCGCGCGTTACGGGTTCAAGGCATTCGCCTTCCCGATCGTCTTCGATGCCCGCGTCCGCAGTGACGGTGACTACGGACTCTCGGTTGACGCCAAGAGCATCCCGACTTTCCCCCAAGTCATCTCGACCACACTCACGATGTGGGGTGTCCCCTACGACTCCGCCAATGATCCTCATCGGTGGAATCCCAACACGCTGATGCACGGAACTCCGGCAACGGGCCTACAGCCGAAGCCCTTCCTCACCACCCCGAGCGACTGCGACTCAGGCGAGGTAGAGGTAGGCATCAGGGTCCGCTCCTGGCAGAACCCCGACAGCCCCTGGATAACCGACTCCGACACCTCCCCCGAGCCCACAGGCTGCGATCAGCTCGCCTTCGGCACCGCAGGTGCCCAGGCGATCGGCTCAGCAGCCCTGACCAACACCAAGGCTGACTCACCAACCGGCCTCGAGTACCAGCTCGAGCTCCCGTTCAGCGACGACCCGACCGGCCTCTCCCGCCCACCGCTGCGCGACGCCAAGGTCGAGCTACCCGAGGGCATGACGATCAACCCCTCAGCAGCCGACGGCCTCGACGACTGCTCGCCGGCTGAGATCGGCCTCGATCAGGTTGGCCCACCCGCCTGCCCACCGGCCTCGAAGATCGGCTCGATCGAGATCGAGACCCCACTTCTGGCCGACCCATTGAAGGGCTCCGTCTTCCAAGCGGAGCAGACCAACAACCCCTTCGACTCAACACTCGCCATGTACCTGCACGCCGAAGGCAACGGAGTCCAGGTCAAGCTCCCCGGCCTGATCGCCCCAGATCAGAGCACCGGCAAGCTCACGGTCAGCTTCAACGACAACCCCCAGCTGCCGTTCACCAACATGACGATGAGGATCAAGGGCGGCAACCGAGCGCCGCTCACCACCCCGTCGACCTGCGGCACCTACTCGGTCGTCTCAGAGCTAGCTCCCTGGAGCGGAGGGACACCCGCGGTCTCAACCTCGACCCTGAAGATCGACAAGGGACCTGACGGCGGAGCGTGCCTGGCAGGCGACGCAAACCAAGCCGGCAATCCAGCCGACAAGGCGAACCGCCCCTTCAACCCGGCGATGAACGCAGGGGTCCAGAACCCCTCGGCCAACTCCCACTCCCCGTTCAGCTTCAAGCTGAGCAGGCCCGACGGCCACCAGGAGCTGGGCTCCCTGAACCTGCAGATGCCCGAGGGAGTAACCGCCAAGCTGGCAGGAGTCGACTACTGCCCAGACAACGTCCTCAACGCGATCAGCAAGGCAGAGGGCACCGGCGCAGCCGAGGCAACCAACCCCTCCTGCCCCGCCAACTCCCAGATCGGCACAGCCACGGTCGGAGTCGGAGCAGGCCCAAGCCCCCACTACGTCCAGACCGGCAAGGCCTACCTAGCCGGCCCCTACAAGGGAGCCCAGCTCTCCTTGGCGGTGGTGGTGCCTGCGTTGGCAGGTCCCTTCGACCTCGGCACCGAGGTGGTCAGAAACAAGCTCGACGTCGACCCGAGAACAGCTCAGATCGGTGTCGAGTCCGACCCGCTGCCCCAGATCCTTCACGGCATCCCGCTCAAGATCAGAGACCTGCGGGTCAACGTCAACCGCGAGGGCTTCATGCTCAGCCCGACCGACTGCTCGGAGAAGCAGATCAACGCTGAGATCCAAGGAAGCCACGGTAAGAGCGCAGCTCTCACCAACCGTTTCCAGGTCGGCGACTGCGCAAGCCTCGGCTTCAGCCCGAAGCTGAAGCTCGACTTCGGCAAGAAAAAGAAGAACACCAAACCCAACGCCCACCCGCCGCTGAACGCGAAGCTCTCCTTCAACGAGGGCGACGCCAACATCAAGAGCGTCAAGGTAGCCCTCCCGCAAGGACTACTGCTAGACCAAGAACGCCTAGGCCGCATCTGCAGCAGAGCCAACTACGCAGCCAACACCTGCCCGGAGGAGTCACGCGTCGGCTACGCCAAGGCAACCACCCCTCTCCTCGACGACCCAGTCGAAGGCCCCGTCTACCTGAAGGCCTCCGACAACCCGCTACCCGACCTGGCAGCGGATCTCAACGGCCAGATCGACATCGACCTGTTCGGCAAGATCGACCAGAAGCAGAACAAGAAGGGCCTGAACCAGATCAGGAACACCTTCGACGTCGTCCCCGATGTTCCGGTGAGCGGCTTCCAGCTCACTCTCGACGGCGGCTCAGACGGCCTCTTGGTCAACAGCCGCAACATCTGCAAGTCGAAGTCGGCTCGCAAGGTCTCGATCTCGATGCGCGCTCACAACGAGATGAGCACCTCCTCCAAGCCCCTGATCGGCTCCGCATGCAAGAACAAGGCGAAGAAGAAGCCCAACAAGGGCAAGGGCAAGAAGAAGGGCAAGCGCGGCAAGAAGCGCGCGAACCTCGCGGCGAAGCAGCTGGGGCGCTGAGCATGAGCGCCCCGGCATCCAAGCGCACGGGGG
>CAZXKG010000140.1:0-5837 GCA_964641695.1 uncultured Conexibacter sp. | reverse complement strand
GGCGCTGACGATGGCCTACCACCGCCAGCAGGGCGTGGACACGGCGATCGTGAGGATCTTCAACGTCCACGGCCCGCGGATGAGGCCGCACGACGGGCGAGCGATCCCGACGTTCCTGCGCCAGGCCCTCCAGGACAAGCCGCTGACCGTCTTCGGCGACGGGTCGCAGACACGAAGCTTCTGCTACGTCGACGACATGACCCGGGGGCTGATCGCGCTGATGGAATCCGGCTACCACCGACCCGTCAACATCGGCAACCCGACCGAGTACACGCTGCTCGAGCTCGCCAAGACCGTGATCGAGGTCACCGGTGCGAAGTCCGAGATCGTCTTCGAGGCGCTGCCGATCGACGACCCGCAGGTGCGTCAGCCCGACATCTCCCTCGCCAAGGAGATCCTCGACTGGGAACCCTCCGTCGAGCTGGGCGACGGACTGCGCCGAACCATCGAGGAAGCCGGCCGCGACTGGCTGACCGGCGCGACCGACTGACCGGCCGCTCTGTGACCATCTGATCTCGTGAGCCCTCCACCGAGGCTGATCTCGTGAGCCCTCCGCTGAGGATCGCCCATCTGACCGCGACCTTCCCGCCCTACCCCGGCGGCGCCGGCAACACCTGCTTCCGCTTCGCTCGCGGGCAGGCCGAGCGCGGCCATCACGTCGAGGTCTTCACGGCGAGCGTCGAAGCCGCCAAGCTCAGCGAGGCGCCCGATCCCGGCGGGGCGATCGTCCACCGGATCGATCCGGTGGCGGCGATCGGCAACGCGCCGCTGATCCCGCGGCTTGCGCGGTTGCAGGACTTCGACGTCGTCCACCTCCATTACCCGTTCATCTTCGGGGCCGAGCTGACGCTGATCGGCCGCCTGCGTAAGAAGCGCCGGCGCGCGGCGCTGATCGTCCACTACAAGAACAGGCTGATGGAGCACGGCCTGCGCGGCGCGCTCTTCGAGGGCTACGAGCACACCGTCTCCCCGGCCCTGATCGGCGCCGCCGACCGGATCCTCGTGCTCAGCCCCGACCATGCTCGCTCGGTCAGCTACCTGCGCAAGACGCTCGAGCGGACCCCGGAGCGGATCATCGAGATGCCGAACGGCGTGGACGTCGACGCGTTCGCACCGGGACCCGACGCCACGGGCGTCCGCGAGCGGCACGGCATCCCCGCCGGCGCGATCGTGGCCGCGTTCGTCGCGACGCTCGACCGAGCCCATCACTTCAAGCGGCTGGACGTCGCGATCGAGGCCCTGGCGCGCACGGCCAACCGCGACATCCACATGCTCGTCGCCGGCGGGGGTGAGCTGCTCGACGGCTTCCGCGCGCTGGCTGAGACCGCCGGCGTCGGCGGGCGGGTCCACTTCCTCGACCGCGTCCCCCACGCCGAGCTTCCCGCCGTCCTCCGCGCATCCGATCTGTTCGTGCTGACCACCGAGCCTCCGGAGTCGTTCGGGATCGTCTTGATCGAGGCGATGGCCTGTGGCCTGCCGGCGATCGCCACCGACTACCCGGGGGTGCGCGCGGTGGTCGACGCGAAGACCGGTGTGCTCATCCCCGCCGGCGATTCGGGAGCCGCCGCCGAGACGCTCGACCGCTTCGCCGACATGGGCCCGGAGGGTCGCGAGCTGATCGGGGCGGCGGGCCGGGCCAAGGCCGAACGCGAATGGGCCTGGCCCGCCCTGCTCGATCGCATGGACTCCGCCTACGAGGAGGCGATCGCGGCCCGCCTGGCGAAGCTCGGCGAGAGCCCGGGAACGGGGAGCCCCTCGTGAGCGCCCCCCGCGCTCGGGGTCGTCTGCTCCTGGTCTCCTACTTCTACCCGCCGACGCGCGACACCGGCGCCCAGCGTCCGGCGGCGATGGCCAAGTGGTTGTCACGCTTGGGGTGGGATGTCACGGTGCTGACGACCTCGGCCTTCGGCGCGGCGCGTGAGGACGCCGGAGCCGACGGACCCCGCGTGGTCAGGACCGGCGACCTGCAGCGACTGCGCGCCCGCATGGCGGGGCACGAGCGGATCGACTCGCTCTTCGATTCCGACACGTACTCGGGCAAACCGCATCCGCTGGGCAAGGTCCTCGTGCCTGAACCCCTGATCCTCGCCTGGGGGCCCTTCGCGATCCGCGCGGCGATTGCCGCGCATCGCCGGGAGCCCTTCGACTGCGTCCTCACCACCTCCCCGCCCGAGACCGCGCACGCGGTCGGCCGGGTCCTGCGGCGGCGTGGCGTCCGCTGGGTCGCGGACGTCCGCGACGCCTGGACCTTCGAGCCCCTCCGGCCTCCGTTTCCGACCCGGGCGCAGCATCGACTCGACGCCTGGCTGGAGCGACGCTGGCTCGGCGCCGCGGATCAGGTCGTCTGCGTCAGCGAGCCCGCGGCCGAGGACCTCCGCCGACGCGGGATCGCGGACCCGGTCGTGATCCCCAACGGATGGGATCCGGACTCCGCCCCGACCGGCGAGGCCGAGCGCCCCGAGGACGACGCTCTCGATCCCGGGCGAACCACCCTGCTCTACACCGGTCGCTTCGGCAGCTACGGACGCGACCCCGCTCCGCTCGTCCTGGCGCTCTCGGCGCTCGCCCGAGAGGAACCCGAGATCAGCGCCCGGCTCGAGCTGGCGATCGCAGGCCCGCTGCAGCCCCGGGAGGTCGACCTCTTCCGGGAGGCTGAGGTCGGGACGGCGAAGCTGACCCTGCTCGGCAGCGTGACCCGCGACCGCGCCCTGGCGCTGCAGCGGCAAGCAGACGCGTTGCTCCTGCTGGCGCAGCCGACCCGTAGCCAACTCGTCAACTTCAAGCTCTTCGAGTACCTAGCGGCGGGGACGCCGATCCTCGCGCTCGCCGCGGGAACCGAGGCCGGTCGCCTGGCGTCGGCGGCGGGTGTCGCGCCGATCGTCGCGGCCAACGACCCGGCCGCGATCGCCGGCGCGCTGCGGGTGCTCCTGGCGGGTGAGCTGGCACCGCCGGACCCGGAGGCGGTCCGCAGGTACATCTACCCCGCCGCGGCCGCGGCGATGGGGGACGTCCTCGACCGACCTCCCCCCTCCCACAGCCGATGAGCCCACGCGCCGGAGTACCCGGGGAGCTCCAGCCCCGGGACACCCCAGACGCGGTCGCACCCCCTCCACGGCACCCACGCTTCCCGCTGATCGACGGGTTGCGCGCGGTCGCGGTGATCTCGGTGCTGCTCGTCCACGTCGCCGTGTTCGGAGACGTCGGCACCTCCATCCCCGCTCGGCTGCTCCTGCACCTGAACATCGGCGTCACCCTGTTCTTCCTGATCTCCGGGTTCCTGCTCTACCGGCCGTTCATCGCCGCTCGCGGCGGCGGGGCGGCCGCACCCCGAGTCGGCGACTACGCCAAGCGCCGCTTCCTCCGCATCCTCCCTGCCTACTGGCTGTTCGTCCTCGTCCTCGCGCTGTTGCCGGGCATCGCAGCGGCGGCCGGCGGACAGCTGCTCCGACAGCTCGCGATGCTCCAAACGCTCCCGCTCGCGGAGGGGCCGAGCTGCGTGGAGCTGGTAGCCGACTGCGGGGCGGCGCAGACGTGGAGCCTCGCGATCGAGCTCAGCTTCTACGCGATCCTGCCGCTCTACGCGCTGCTTTCCGACCTCCTCATCCGCAGACTGGGAGCGAGACTCTGGATACGCACGGATCTCCTTCTGCTCGGCGCCCTCTCGGCCCTCTCGATCGGAATCCGGTTCGTCGTCGCCCCCGACTCCTCCGGACCCGTGTCCGTGATCGGCGGAACCTTCGTCGGGTTCGCCTTCTGGTTCGCCCTCGGCATGGCGCTCGCGGTGGTCTCGGTGCATCTGTCGTCGACCCCCCGCGAGCCCGAGCTCGTGCGCAGGATCGGCGAACGTCCGGAGATCCCGTGGCTGCTCGCCGGCGCCGGTTACGCGCTGCTCTGCCTGCTGCTGCCGCCCTCTCCGTTCTTCGCAACCCCCGGCGAGCAGCTGCTGACGCACGTCGGCTTCGGCGTGATCTGCCTGCTGGTCATGCTTCCCGCCGTCTTCGGCGACACGCTCGGCGGCCTTCCGCGCCGCTTTCTCGCCCTGCGCCCGGTCGCCTGGATCGGGCTGATCTCCTACGGGATCTTCCTCTGGCATCTGCTCGTGACACAACAGCTCGGATCCGCCGGCGAGGGGCTGGCCTTTCTCCCGCTTCTCGCCCTCACCCTCGTGATCGCGATCCCGGCTGCGACGTGCAGCTACTACCTGCTCGAGCGTCCCCTGCTCAAGCTCAAGTACCGCCGGCTGCGCCTCCCGCGCCATGCCCGGGAGCGCCCGTCTCCTCAATAACCTAGGTCTGAGCAGGCACACGGACGCAGCTTCGGCGCGTCGCCACACAACCCGGGAACTCGAAGTGATCGACAAGGCGAAGCGCCTGATCAAGATGCGAAGCAGCACCACCTCGGCGGAAGCGCTGCGCGAGATGTACATCGACCTGCTCGCGGGAGCGGTGACGCACACCATCTACCACCCGGTGGACTTCCGCCGGCCGCCGCCCGAGGTGATGGAGGCGTGGCAGGACGCGCTGCGCAGCGAGGGCGCGAAGATCCCGCTCCCCTCCGAGTACGAGCAACGCCTCGAGGGGCGGGATCGCCCGCTCTTCGGCCAGACGATGATCGGGCGGCTCCGCATCGACAACCTCCGGCGCTGCACCGAGTCGATCATCGCCGACGGGATTCCGGGCGACCTGATCGAGGCCGGATGCTGGCGCGGCGGAGCCGGGATCCTGATGAAGGGGATCCTCGCCGCTTACGGGGAGACGGAGCGGAGCGTCCTGCTCGCCGACTCCTTCCGCGGGCTGCCGGAGCCGGACGTCGAGAGGTACCCCGCCGACGCCGGCGACATCAACCATCTCGAGGATGCCCTCGCGATCCCGCTCGAGGAGGTTCGCGCGAACTTCGAGCGCTACGGCCTGCTCGACGAGCGGGTGGAGCTCCTCGAGGGATGGTTCCGGGACACCTTGCCCGGCCTGCGCGGACGAGAATGGTCGTTGGTCAGGCTGGACGGCGATCTCTACGAATCGACGATGGACGGCCTCGAGAACCTCTACCCCGACCTCGCCCCCGGCGGATACCTGATCGTCGACGACTACGGCATGGAGAACTGCCGCCAGGCAGTCGAGGACTACCGGCGAAAGCACGCGATCGACACCCCGGTGGAGCGGGTCGACTGGGTCGGCGCCTACTGGCGCAAGGCCGGCTAGGCGGAGAGGCGGCGCGACCGGGCCCGATGCGGAGGATCCCCGAATCGCGTCACGCCCGTCGCCCCTGCTTTCCCCGCGGGCCAAGGAGCCGGGGGGACCGGACGCGAAGCAGAGGATCCCCCCGAATCGCGTAACCCACGTCGCCCCTGCTTTCCCCGCGGGCAAGGAGCCGGGGGGACCGGACGCGAAGCAGAGGATCCCCCCGGAGATAACTATCCTCTGGCGCGTGAGTAACCTCCCAACCTCCTCCGAGCACCGCTTCATCGCCCCTCAGGTAGGCCCCGACGATCCCCGCCGGTTCACCGACTCCGGGATCGAGATCGACCGCCTCTACGACGCCTCGGACGTCGCTCCCGGGCTGGAGGAGAGGCTCGGTGAGCCCGGCGACTACCCCTTCACCCGCGGCGTCCACGAGGGCATGTACCGCGACCGCCTGTGGACGATGCGGCAGTACGCCGGCTTCTCCTCGCCCGAGGACACAAACGAGCGCTACCGCTACCTGATCGAGCACGGCTCCACCGGCCTCTCGATGGCGTTCGACCTCCCCACTCAGCTTGGCCGCGACTCCGACGACCCGCTCTGCGACGGCGAGGTCGGCCGCACCGGCGTCCCGATCGACACGATCGAGGACATGCGGAT
>CAZXKG010000139.1:0-5974 GCA_964641695.1 uncultured Conexibacter sp. | reverse complement strand
CCGGCAGTGACATATGTCCCGACTCAGGTGGGACATATGTCGCGACTCATGACACTGCCGGGGGTGCTATGCGACGGACTGCGCAGGGCTGCAAAGCCCCGTAGCGGAGCGGATAAGGCCACTGATCGTCGACCCTCGCACCATGCGAGGGCTGCAAGGGAATGCAGGGTTACGGGGATCGTGGCTGCATGCCGGCTACATCGGAGATTGCCCGATGAGTGCTGGACGAGACTCAGCCCCCAGATGACGCCGGCGGGGCGCCTCACCCGGCGGCAGACGCCTACTCGGGCAAAGCGTCGGCGAAGCTCTGAAGTGCCGCTACGTCGCGCCAGGGTGGGCCGTGGCCGAAGCAGACGACCGCCGGCTCGAGCGTGGCGAGGCGGCGGATCGACTCGCGGTTGCGCCGCGGGTCGAGGGTGAAGATCCGCGGTGGCTCGTGGAGGCCGGGCCGGCCGGTGATCGGGTGACGGCCGAACAGCACGTCGCCCGCGACGAGCGTGCGATCGGACTCGCGCCAGTAGGCGATGTGCGCGGGCGAGTGGCCAGGCGTCTCCAGCACCGTGAAGCCGCCGACCTCGTCGCCCTCGACGAGCCGTCGCTCGACCGGGTGCGCCGGCCCGGCCCAGCGTCGCAGCTGCAGTCGTGTGACCACGTTCAGCGGCATCGTCGAACGCAGATCGCCCGACCCCATGGCATCGGCCTCTCCTGCAGGCGCCCAGAGCGGCAGGCCAAGTTGCTCGCAGACCGCGTGCGAGGCGCCCTGATGATCGGCGTGAGCGTGAGTGAGGGCATGCGCCTGAACGTCACGTCCAGCGAGCTGGCGGAGGATGCGACCGCGCGCGTGACGCGTCGCCGCGTCGACGAGGACACCGCCCATCAGGTAGACGTTGAACCCGTACCTCGGCCGGCCGTCGAGCAGGTGGAGGTCGTCCGCGATCGTTTCCATTCAGGCGCGCAGCCTACGGGAGCCCCGCTGCTTTACGCAGATGGTCGTTTCACCGTGCTGGCGGTGTTAGTGTTGACCGCAGTTCATTCAACGGCGACTTCTGAGGAGAGGGAAGCCATGTCTGAAGCACTGAAGGGCGCTTGCCTGTGTGGCGGCGTCGAGTACGAGGTCGAGGATCCCCAGTCCCTCGGCTACTGTCACTGCACCCGCTGTCAGCGGTGGACCGGTGAAAGCCTCGCCGGAGTGGTCGTAGCCAGGGAGAACTTCCGCTTCACCAGCGGCCAGGAGCTGGTCAGGACCTACGAGAGCGAGTTCGCCCCGCGGAACTTCTGCAGCAACTGCGGCTCGAGCATCTACGACGACCTGGGCGACGTCTTCTTCGTGGCAGCGGGGCTGATGCGTGAGCTCGACATGGAGCCGAGCTTCCATCTCCAGGTCGCTTACAAGGCTCCCTGGCACGAGATCGGAGACGACGTCCCCCAGTACGCCGAGAACCCGCCCGCCTGAGGGGCGACCGACCCTCGTCGCGCAACGCGCGGATCAACGCCCCGAAGACCCCCAGCGCTCGAACGCGGCCACGACTCGGCATCTCCGACCCGCCTCCCATCGGAGTCGATCCCGCGGAGGAAGGCGAACAGCCGCCTCTCGTCATCGCCCGTCAAGCGCAGCATAGACTCGGCTCATGAGCCAGAACGCAAGCCCGGGGGAATCCGATCCGAGCACCTCCCCGATCCCGATCATCGGTGGCACCGGCGCGCTGGGCTACGGCCTCGCGGTGCGCTGGGCCCGGGCCGGCCGCGAGGTGGTGATCGGCTCCCGGGACGCCGCGCGCGCGGTCGAGGCGGCTGAGCGGATCAACGGAGCCGTAGAAGGCGCGAAGGCCACCGGGCTCGGCAACGAGGACGCGGCGGTCGCCGGCCCGATCCCGTTTCTGACCGTTCCCTTCCGCGCCCAGTCGGAGACACTCAACAACCTTCGTGGCGCCCTGCAGCCCGGCCAGATCCTGGTCGACTGCACGGTGCCGCTGGCCGCCGCGATCAGCGGCAAGGCGACCCGCTCCCTCGGCGTCTGGCAGGGCTCCGCCGCCGAGCAGGCACAGGAGATGGTCCCCGAGGGCGTCACCGTCGTCTCCGCCCTGCACACCGTCGGCGCCCCGAAGCTGGCCGACCTGAGCGAAGACCTCGACGAGGACATCATGGTCTGCGCCGACAAGAAGAAGGACAAGGCGCCGGTCGCCCGTCTGATCGAGGAGATCGAAGGCCTGCGCGCGATCAACGCCGGGCCGCTGGAGATGGCGCGGATCGCCGAGCAGCTCACTCCCCTGCTGATCTCGATCAACGTCCGCTACAAGGCGCACGCGGGACTGAAGCTCGTCGGCCTGCCCGACGGCGACGCCTGGGCGTGAAGGTCGTCGCGCTCGCCGGAGGCACTGGTGGCGCGAAGCTCGCTGCCGGGCTGCAGGAGGAGGTTGGCTCCGGGCTCACCGTGGTTGCCAACACCGGCGATGACATCGAGGCCCTGGGCGTGTACGTCTCCCCAGACCCCGATCTCTGTGCCTACTGGCTCAGCGGCGAGATCGACACCGAGCGCGGCTGGGGGATCGCCGGCGACGGCTTCACCGTCTCCGAGCGGATGCAGAAGCTCGGCGCTCCCGACTGGTTCGGCCTCTCCGACCTCGACCTGGCGATGTGCCTGGAGCGGCGCCGGCGTCTCGACTCCGGCGAACGCCTGACCACCGTCCACTCCGAGCTCGTCGCCGCACTCGGCGCGCAGGGCACCGTCCTGCCGATGTGCGACGAGACGGTTCGCACCCGCGTCCGCACCGCGGACGGCTGGCGTGGGCTGCAGGAGTACCTGATCCGCGATCACGCCGAGCCCGAGGTCGAGGCCTGCGAGCTGGACGGGATCGAGAGAGCGACGATCTCGCCCGAGGTCCGCGCGGCGATCGAGGCAGCCGACGCGATCGTGATCGGCCCGTCGAACCCGGTGATCTCGATCGGCCCGATCCTCGCGATCCCCGGGATGCGCGAGCTGCTTGGCGAAGCAGCGGCCCCGGTCGTCGCCGTCAGCCCGTTCGTCGCGGGTCGCGTGATCAAGGGACCGACCGACAAGTTCATGCGCGCGATCGGGCGTCCGGCGACCGCGGCGGGCGTCGCGGCTGAGTACGAACCGGTGATCGACGCGATGGTCGTCGACGCCGCCGACCCCGATCCTCCCCCCAGGAGCGTGCCGACGTTGGCCGTCGACACGCTCATGGACGGACCCGAGCGCCGCGTCGAGGTTGCGACATCGGTACTCGACTTCGCCAGGAGCCTGGCGTGACTCGATGAAGGCGGCGGCGATCATCCCGATCAAGCGCTTCGGCGCGGCGAAGACGCGGCTCTCGGGGCGCCTCGGCCCGGATGATCGCGCGACCGTCGCCGAGGCGATGCTCGCCGACGTGCTCGCCGCCCTCGCCAGAAGCGAGAGAGTCGAGCGGACGATCGTCGTCAGCGGCGAGCCGCGAGCCGCGGTCGTTGCCGAAGCCGCGGGCGTGGAGATCCTCGACGACGAGGACGCCGGTCACAGCGAAGCTGCCATCTCCGGCGCGCTCCACGCGACTGCGGGCGGGGCCGAGTGCGTTGCCCTTCTTCCCGGCGATTGCCCGTTCCTCGACCCCGGCGAGCTCGACGTCGAGCTCGCGGCGACCGTTCCCGGCAGCGTCGCGATCATCGCCGACCGTCACGGCAGCGGTACCAACGGCTTGATCCTCTCCCCACCCTCGGCGATCCGGCCTGCGTTCGGGCCCGGCAGCCGGGAGCGGCACCAGAAGCTGGCCTCCGAAGCCGGCGTGGACTGCCGGATCGCGGCGATCCCGTCGATGGGCCTCGACCTCGACACGCCCGACGACCTCGCCGCGTTCTCCTCCCTGCTCTCCGCCGATCCGTCCGTCGCCCCGACCACGACCGCTGCGCTGACCGCGATCGGCGTGCTTCCGCTCGGCGCGGGGACGAGCCGATGACCCGCCGGATCGAAGCGATCGCTGTCGAGGGCCTACCGGAGATCACCGCGGGTGACCCCCTGGGAGCGATGATCGCCGCAGCGGCGGAGCTGACCGATGGGGACGTCGTCGTGATCGCCCAGAAGGTGGTCTCGAAGGCGGAGGGCAGAGTCCTCGACCTGGCCACGATCACCCCCACCGATCGCGCCGTCGAGCTGGCGCGGGCGCTCGAGAAGGATCCACGCCTGGTCGAAGCGGTCCTGGCCGAGTCCAAGGAGGTGATCCGCTCCGAGCGCGTCCTGATCGTCGAGACGCATCAAGGTCTGATCTGCGCCAACGCCGGCATCGACACCTCGAACCTCCCGGGCGCGGCGGCCGATCAGATCCTCCTCCTCCCAATCGACCCCGACGCGTCAGCCCGCAGGCTGCGCCGAGAGATCGAGGAGGACTCGGGGAAGCGCGTCGCCGCGGTGATCAGCGACAGCTTCGGGCGGCCGTGGCGGGTCGGTCAGACCGACGTGGCGATCGGCTGCGCGGGCCTCGACCCGGTCGACGACTGGCGTGGACGCCGCGATCGCGACGGCCGTGAGCTCGCGGCGACGGTGATCGCAACCGCCGATCAGATCGCCGCCGCCGCGGATCTCGCCCGCGACAAGTCCTCCGGCGTGCCGGTGACGCTGATCCGCGGCCTCGCCGATCAGGTGAGCAAAGGGGACGGCCCTGGCGCCGCGGCCCTACTTCGCGACCGCGCCGAGGATCTGTTCCGCTGAGTCGTCCTCGTATGTCTCGAGGATCTCGTACAGGGTGTTGCGCTGTGCGGGGGTTCGCCCGGCGGCGCGGGCGGCCCCGATCAGGTCGTAGGGCTCCAGCCGGCTGCCGTGCTGGGAGCCGGCCATGCGGGAGATGCTCTCCTCCATCAGCGTCCCGCCGAGGTCGTTGACCCCCCAGCGCAGGGCCTCCGTCGCAGCGCCCAGACCCATCTTCACCCAGCTCGCCTGCAGGTTGCGGATCGAGCGCCCGAGGGCGAGCCGGAAGACCGCCGTGTGCTTGAGGTTCTCCTCGTCGCTGATCTCCTCGATCCCGTGGGTGCGGCCCAGCATCGTGTGGTAGGGGATGAAGCTGAGCGGCACGAACTCGGTGATCCCGCCGGTGCGAGCCTGCAGCGAGCGGATCACGCGCATGTGCTCGGCCAGCTCCTCCGGCGTCTCGATGTGACCGAACATGACCGTCGAGGTCGAGCGCAGGCCGGCGCGATGGGATGCCTCGATGATCTCCACCCAGCGGGCCGTCGGCAGCTTGTTCGGCGAGATCCGGTTACGGACGCCGTCCTCGAGCACCTCAGCCGCGGTCCCGGGCGTCGAGCCGAGGCCATGCTCGCGCAGGTAGGAGAACACGTACTCGGGATCTCTACCCGAGCGCTCGCACATGAAGTGGACCTCCATCGGCGAGTAGGCATGTAGGTGGATCCGGGGGGCGGCCTCCTTGGCCCGCTGCAGCCACTCGCCGTAGTCGGAGAGCTCGTAGCTGGGATGGATGCCGCCCTGCATGCAGATCTCCGTGGCCCCGAACGCGACCGCCTCGCGAACCCGCTCGGCGAACTCCCCCGGATCGATCTCGTAGGCGTCGGGCGAGCGCCGCGTCTGGCCGAACCCGCAGAACGCGCAGCCCACCGTGCAGATGTTGGTGAAGTTGATGTTGCGGTTGACGACGAACGTCGCGACGTCGCCGGCGAGGTCCGCTCGCAGCTCGTCGGCCGCCTGGCGGATGTCCTCGATCGCCTCCGGCCGGCGCTCGGAGAAGAGCGCGACCATCTCCTCGGCGCTCAGCTCCATCCCGTCCCTGCCCTTGGCGGCGGCGCGAGCTGTCAGGTCCGCCTCGCCCAGGAACGGGGCCAGGGCCAAGCCCTCCAGCCCACCCCGCGGCGACGCGCCGTTGGAGCCAGTCCGGGGAAGGAACGTCGGGAACCGCTCGGTCAGCACCTCGAGCACCGTGCCCTCGACCCACTCGCGATTCATGTACTGCGGGTAGACGCAGAGCCGCTCGGTCAG
>CAZXKG010000138.1:0-6010 GCA_964641695.1 uncultured Conexibacter sp. | reverse complement strand
AGCGCCTCGGTGGCGTAGAAGCCGGCCGGCCCGGAGCCGACGATCGCGACGCGCAGTGGACGCTCATCCGTCCCCGGGCGCGTCATGCTCTCGGTCCTGTGGGTGCCCGCCAAGCCATCGCGGTGATCGTATCGATCGCATTCTCCACGGCATCGCTCGCCTCGGGGACCGCCTCGCCGGCGGCGCCGGCGGAGCCGAGGGCGAGCGACTCGCTGCCGCGGGTGACGATCGCGATGCTGCCGACCGGGACCCGCGCCGGCGACATCGCCGCCTTCCTCGACGAGGCTGCGACCGGGCTGATGAGCGCCGGCCTCGGCCGCGTCCCGGCCAGCCAGACCTACCTCGACATCGGCCAGGGAAACCGGATGTTCTCCTCGCTGTACCCCGACGTGCTGACCCCGCTCTACGTGACCGGCAACCGCATCCCCGGCAAGCTCTGGCGACGGGTCGTCGAGCGGGCGGAGGAGGCGCCGGGGGAGATCGTGCCGGGACTGCTGGCCCAGACGCTGCGCGAGTCGGGGGTGCGGACCGCGGCGAGCCCGCTGTCGGGGCTCCCGGCGCTGATCGCCGTCGACGAGGCGGGACGGGTCAGCCGCAACTCCGGCTGCGAGCGGCGACCCTGCCCCGGGCTGACGATCGTCTCCTCGGCGCTGGTCGACCTCCCGAGGCTGGCGGGAAGGCTGCGGCAGGGAACCGACGACGCGCTGATCGTGATCGAGCGCCCGCCCCCGGAGCGGAAGCTGCTCTCGTTCGGGATCCTCGGCGCCGGCTTCGACGGCGGCGGGCTGCGATCCGGCTCCACGCGGATGGACGGGTACGCGATCAGCACGGATCTGTTCCCGACGATCGCCGCCATCTACGGGGTCGAGGTTCCGCCCGAGGTCGGCGGGCAGGAGATCGTCCCGCTCCCCGGCGGCCCCGACCACCGACAGGTCATGGAGCTCGAGGGGCGGCTCGAGTCGATCTCCGACCGCCGCTTCCCGGTGCTCGGCCTGAGCCTGCTCGCCTGGCTCGCGGTCGGGCTGGCGGCGATCGCGGCGCGGCGCTCGCTGGCCCGGCCGTTACTGGTCCTGCTCGCGACCGGGATCGCGATCGCCCCGACGTTGCTGCTGATCGCCGCCGGGCTCCGACCGCCGCTGCTCGGCGAGGCCCTGATCGTCGGCCTCGGCACCCCGCTCGCCGCACTCGGGCTCTGGTTCGCCGCCGGGGCCATGCTGCGGCGGCGGCACGCCGGGCGTGATCGCGAGGCGAGAGCCCTCAGCTCGCTCGGCGGCTACGGCGCCTTCGCCCTGGCGGCCGCGCTCACCCTGCTGTCCGCGGCCGTCGACGTGATCGCCGGCTCGCCGCTGACCTCGCTCTCGCTGCTCGGCTCCAACCCCGGCCTCGGCGTCCGCTTCTTCGGCATCGGCAACGAGCTGGAGGCGGTGCTCGGATCGCTGCTGATGCTCGGCAGCGGAGCCGCGGTCACCGCGCTCCGTCCCGCCGACCCACGCAAGGCGGTCGCCGTGGTGACGACGGTGGCGACGTTGCTGGGCGTGTTGGCGTTCGCGCCGGGCAGGTTCGGCGCCGACGTCGGCGCCGCGATCATGTTCCCGGCCGGAGCGGCCGCGACGGTCATCGCCGCGCTCGGCCTCCACCGCGGACGCCGCCGGGTGCTGCTCGCGGCGCTGCTCGCGCCGCTCGCCGCGCTCGCCCTGCTGTTCGCGGTCGACATCGCGATCCCGGGCGACTCGCACCTGGCCAAGTCCGTGCTCGGCGCCGGCGGGCTCGACGAGCTCGGCGACGTCTTCGACCGGCGCATCACCCTCACCGCGCGGAGCTTCCCGAGCTACATCGACTCGCCGTTCTTCCTCGCCGCCCTGGCGGCGATCGCCGCCGGCCTCTGGTTCCGGCGGCGGATCGCCGGGTGGTTCGCGGGCAGGCCGGCGGCGGGGGCCGCCGTGGTCGGCGCGATCGCCGCGACCGCGATCGGAACCCTCGCCAACGACTCCGGCGCGCTGCTGCTGATGGTCGGCACCGGCTACCTCGCGGCGTTCTGCGGCCTCGCGTGGGCCTGCCGGAAGCGCGAGACCTGACAGGAAAGCCACCTTCCGGGGAGCTGGGCTGCCCGGTACCCTGCTCGGATCAGGATGCGAATCGCCCTCGTCACTCCATATTCATGGACTTATGAAGGGGGGGTCAACCGGCACACTCAGGCGCTCGCCGAGCATCTCCTCGACCGGGGGAACGAGGTTCGCGTGCTCGCGCCCTGGGATCCGCCCGACCGCCTCAGCACCGCGATGCATCGCGGTGCGGCGCCGCGGCGCCGTCCCCGTCCCGATTACCTGATCCCGCTCGGGCGGACCGTCGGCATGGCGGCCAACGGCGCCGTCTCCAACCTCTCGATCTTCCCCGACGCGGTCTCGACCATGCGACGGGAGCTGCGCGCGGGCGATTTCGACGTCGTCCACGTGCAGGAGCCGCCGGCGCCGATCCTCGGCTGGGATGCCTGTGGCTTCCCCGCCGCGCCGGTCGTCGGCACCTTCCACGCCTACGCGCCGAAGGCGGCGACCCAGTGGATGGCCAACAGCTTCGGAGCGCGGCGCAAGTTCAACCAGCTCTCGGCTCGGATCGCCGTCTCGGAGGCGGCCGAGTGGACCGGGCTGCGCTGGTACGGCGGCAACTACGAGGTGATCCCCAACGGCGTCGAGCTCGACGCCGCCGAGCCGGCCGTCCGGGCCGCTGACCACCCCGCCCGGGCGATGAGCCCGGAGGCAATGAGGATCCTGTTCGTCGGCCGGGCCGAGGAGCGCAAGGGCCTGCCGGTGCTGCTGCGCGCCTACGAGGCGTTGATCGAGCACGTGCCCGCCCGCCTCGTGATCGTCGGCGCGGCGGCGGAGGACGTCGGCCGCAGCCTGGCCGACCCCGACTCGCTGGCGGCGATCGACGTGCTCGGGAGCGTCAGCCGGGAGCGTCTGTGGAGTGAGCTCTCGGCCGCCGACGTGCTCTGCGCGCCGTCGCTTTCGGGGGAGAGCTTCGGGATGGTCCTGACCGAGGCGTTCGCGGCGGGCACGCCGGTGATCGCCTCCGGGATCGCGGGCTACTCCGACGTCGTCAACGACGGCGTCGACGGGGTGCTCGTCCCACCCGGGGACCCGCAGCGCCTCGCTGAGGAGCTGCTTCGCCTCCAGGCCCAGCCGCGCCGCCGCGAGGAGATGGGCGTTGCCGCGCGCGAGGGAGCCGAGCGGTTCGCCTGGCCTCGCGTCGCGGCCCGGATCGAGCGCGTCTACGAGCGCGCGATCGACGTCCCGACGAACCCCGACCCGCTGATGCGCACGGCCACCAGGTTCGGGTTCGCGCCCGCCGACGGGCAGCCGCGCAACCCGGCGGCGCGGATTCCCTCGCCCGAGCCGCCGCCGCTGCAGGCGCTGTCGCGCCGGCGGCGGATCGGCCGCGCGGCCGGCGTCGGGGTGGGCGTGGGCGTCGGCGCGGCGCTGACCTACCTCGCGGCGCAGCGGATCGGCGTCGACAAGGTGGTCGAGAGCGCGGTCCGGTCCGAGTTCTCGTGGGTGCTCGCGGCGACGCTGCTGATGTGCATCTCGATGTTCTTCCGGGCTGGATCCTGGTACCAGATCGCCCGCTCCGCGATGCCGTCCACGCGCCTGCGCCGCCGCGATTTCGCCTCGGCGACGATGATCGGCGTGCTGATGTCGGCGACGCTGCCGGCCCGCGTCGGCGAGCCCGCGAGGGCGATGATCATCGCTCGTCGCAACGGCCGCTTTCGCGAGACCTTCCCGGTGCTGCTGGGAACGCTCGTCTCGCAGACCGCGCTCAACATCCTGGCGCTGGTCGTCCTCGGGGTGATCATCCTCACCTCGACCGATCTCTTCCACCGCAGCTCCGAGCAGATCTTCCTGTTCAGCCTCGTTCCCGCCCTGCTGCTGGTCGCGGTCGCGGTCGCGCCGGTGCTGATGCGCCGCAACGGCTCCGGCAGGCTCGCGCGGCTGGCCCGCGCCGCCCGCTCGGCCCTGGTCAAGGTGCGGCGCGGCCTGGCGGTCTTCCGCGACCCTCGGCGGGGTCCGGTCGCCGTGGTGATGCAGCTGAGCGCGTGGGCGATCCAGGTCGCCGCCTGCTTCGCCCTGGCGAAGGCGATGGGGCTCGACGCCCGGATGGGGATCGCGGGCGCGGCGGCGGTCCTGTTCGCGGTGAACGTGACCGCGGTCATCCCCGCCACCCCCTCCAACATCGGCGTCTTCCAGCTCGCCGTGATCAGCGTGCTCACGACCGGGTACGGGATCGGCGCGGCCGACGCGCTCGCCTACGGCGTGATCCTGCAGGCGGTGGAGATCGCGACCGCGGTGGCGCTCGGCCTGCCCGCGCTCGTCCGCGAGGGCATGAGCTGGTCCGACGTGCGCCTGCGCGCCCTCAGCGCCGCCCCTGTGAAGCTGAGACCGGACGACGCCTACGTCCCCGAGGCCGCCTCCCCCACCAACTAACCCGGTTGGCCCCTGCTTCCCCCGTCGCCAAGGCACCGACGGAAGCGGACGCGCAGCGGAGCATTCCGTCGGCATGTATTTCGGGCATCTACCATTGACCGTCATGGCTGCACCCGCCCGTGACATCCTCGCCGCCGCCCGCGAGCGGATCGTCGTCTTCGACGGCGGCATGGGCGCGACGCTGGAGCGGTTCGAGCTGAGCAGCGAGGACTACGGCGGGCTGCCGGGCAAGTGCCACGAGGCGCTCGTCCTGCACCGTCCCGACGTGATCGCCGGTGTCCACGAGGAGATGCTCGCCGCGGGCGCGGAGGTTCTCGAGACGGACTCCTTCCAGGGCTCGCGGCTGAAGCTCGACGAGTGGGGCCTGGCAGACAAGACCATTGAGATCAACCGTCGCGCAGCGGAGATCGCTCGCGAGGCCGCCGGCCCCGAACGCTTCGTCGCCGGCTCGATCGGCCCGACCGGGTTCCTGCCCGCCTCCGACGACCCGACGCTGGGCGACATCACCTTCAAGCAGCTCGCCGAGGTCTTCGACGAGCAGGCGGGCGCGCTCATCGAGGGCGGTGCCGACCTGCTGATCATCGAGACCGCGCAGGACATCCTCGAGGTCCGCGCCGCGATCGTCGGCGCCCGCGATGCGTTCGAGCGGGTCGGCCGCAGCGTTCCGATCCAGGTCTCCGTCTCCCTGCTTCCCAACGGCGGCAAGATGCTGCTCGGCACCGACATCGCCGCGGTGCTGGCGATCCTCGGGGGGATGCGGGTCGACATCGTCGGCCTCAACTGCTCGACCGGGCCCGAGGACATGCGGGATGCGATCCGCTACCTCGGCGAGCACTCGCCGATGCCCGTGCACTGCATCCCGAACGCGGGCCTGCCGCTGCAGGGGCCGGACGGGGAGACGATCTTCCCCGAGGGTCCCGAGCAGATCGCGACCGTCCTCGGCGAGTTCGTCGAGCGTCACGGCGTTGGCATCGTCGGCGGCTGCTGCGGGACCACGCCCGAGCACATCGCGGCGATCGCCGAGCGGGTGGCGGGGCTGAAGCCCGCGCCGCGCCCGCAGCCGGGCCCGCCCCAGATGGCGAGCATGATGACCGCGGCGGATCTCGTCCAGGAGCCGGCGCCGACCCTCGTTGGCGAGCGCGTCAACTCCCAGGGTTCGAAGAAGGCCAAGGAGATGCTGCTGGCCGACGACTACGACGGCCTCGTCCAGGTCGCCGAGGACCAGGTCAACGGCGGCGCCCACGTCCTCGACGTCTGCGTGGCGCTGACCGAGCGCCAGGACGAGGACGTGCAGATGGGGGAGACGGTGAGCGCGATCTCGCTGACTCAGCCGGCGCCGATCCAGGTCGACTCGACCGAGCCCGAGGTGATCGAGGCGGCCCTGGAGCGTATCCCGGGCCGGGCGATCGTCAACTCGGTCAACCTCGAGGCGGGGCGCGCGAAGCTCGATCGGGTCGTGCCGATCGCGATCCGCCACGGCGCGGCCCTGATCGCGCTGACGATCGACGAGGTCGGGATGGCGAAGACGGCCGAGC
>CAZXKG010000137.1:0-6026 GCA_964641695.1 uncultured Conexibacter sp. | reverse complement strand
CTGACTCGATCCGCAGGATCTTCACCGACGATTCGGTCAGCGAGATCTTCGCCGGCGAGAACCAGTTGTTCTAAGAATGGGAGCGCCGGGGGAGGAGAAGATCGCCCCCGGGACTTTCATGGCCCTGGTCGCGATGGGGCTTGGGGTCTTCGTCATCGCCAACGACTTCACGGCGCTCAACGTCGCCCTGCCGAACATCGAGGGGGATCTCGACGCCGACGTCGGCAGCGTCCAGTGGGTGATCAACGCCTACGCGCTCGTCTTCGGCATGGCGATCGTCACCGGTGGCCGCCTCGCCGACATGTTCGGCCGGCGGCGGATCTTCTTCATCGGCTCGATCCTCTTCGCCGCCTTCTCGCTGCTCGGCGCGTTCGCCCCGAATCTCGGGACCCTGATCGCCGCCCGCGTCGGCATGGGGGTGGGCGGCGCCTTGATGTGGCCCGCGATCCTCGGCATGACCTTCGCCGCGCTGCCGGAGTCCAAGGCGGGCCTGGCCGGCGGTCTGATCCTCGGCGTCGCCGGAATCGGCAACGCGATCGGCCCGCTGATCGGCGGCGTCCTCACCGAGGCGTTCGACTGGCGCGCGATCTTCGTCCTCAACGTCCCCGTGGCGGCGATCGCGATGTTCGTCACCTGGCGCAAGGTCCACCAGGAGGAGGAGCGCAGTCGCGAGGGCATCGACTACGTCGGTATGGCGACGCTCTCAGGCGGGCTCGTTCTCCTCCTGCTCGGGCTCGACCAGGCCGTCGACTGGGGCTGGGGAGATCCGCGCGTGATCGCGATGTTCGCCCTCGCCGCGATCCTGATCGTCTCCTTCGCCGTGATCGAGCCACGCCTCGGCGCCCGCGCCCTGATCCCCGCCGACGTCTTCGCCAACCGCCGCTTCAGATCCGCCTGCCTCGTCGTCCTGCTGCTCTCCGCGGTCTTCTTCTCGGCGATCCTCTACATCCCGCAGTTCTTCGAGAAGATCCTCGGCTACTCGACCGTCGAGGCAGGCCTGGCGATGCTGCCGATGCTCGCCACCTTCGCGCTCACGTCCTTCATCGCGGGCCCGCTCTACGGCCGCATCGGCATGCGCATGGCGGTCGGTATCGGCGCGGGGCTGATCGCCGCCGGGCAGGTTCTGCTGGCGATCTTCGTCGGCCCCGAGGCGGGCTTCCTCGCGCTCGCGCCCGGGCTGCTGATCCTCGGGATCGGCTGCGGGATGTTCTACCCCTCGGTGACCACGGCTGCCGTCACCGCTCTCGACTCCGCCCGCAGCAGCCTCGCCGGCGGCATCGTCTACATGTTCCAGATCGCCGGCGGGGCGGTCGGGCTCGGGGCCTCGACGGCGATCTTCACCGCCTCCTCGGAGAACGAGCTGGGGGAGCAGGCCGCCCGTGCGGGCGTCGATCTGAGCGCCCATCAGCAGGCCGTCATGCACGGCGAGCTGGCCGGCACCGACAGCGCCGCGGCGGCCCTCGCGGAGCTCCCGCACGACGTCGTCGCGCAGATCGAGCGCATCGTCCACGACTCCTTCGCCAACGGCGTGCAAACCAGCTTCCGGGCGATCGCCGCGGTGGCCGTCGTCGGCTTCCTGGTCGCGGCCTTCTCGCTGGGTCGGACACCAGATCCCTCTGAGGCATCCGAGGCGCCCGAGCCGGCCGAGGTGCCCGAGGCATCCGAGGTGCCCGAGCCCGCCGCGGGCGATTCGACCCGCTGAGCAAGCAGATCCTCCACGGCTGCCCCAGCTCGCCGGGCGGCTCGCGGCCCCGCGTCGTTCATGATCCACCCATGCGCAGGATCGGACACAAGGGGGCCGATGCACTCGTCCCCGGCAACACCGTCGCCAGCTTCGAGCGCGCGGTCGAGGAGGGTGTCGACATGATCGAGTTCGACGTCCTCCGCGCCCCCGGCGAGGAGGAGCGGCTTCGGTGGAAGGTGGACCCGGAGCTGCGCTGGCCCGAGGGGACACCACTGGTCGTCTCCCACGACTGGCACCACGCCGCCGAACACGAGTCGACCTCGCTCGCCGAGGCGCTCGATGCCTTCACCCGTCCGCCGCTCGACCGGGTCGAGCTCGACTGCGACCTGAAGCTGCCCGGCCACGAGCGCGAGCTGGTCGAGGCCCTGCGGGAGCGGGACCTGATCGAGCGGGCGATGGTCTCGACCATGTACGTCGAGAGCCTGGCGGCGATCCGGATCCTCGCCCCCGAGCTGCGCCGCGGCTGGACCTACCCACTGGTCACCCGCGCCTGGGATCGGATGACCCTCGCCAGGCCGATCGTCTGGGCCGGACTGCTCCAGATGCGGCGCTCGTTCCCCACGATCGTCCGCCGCCGCGGCCCCGACGTCGCCCCCGACGCGGTCTGGGCATACGAGCGAATCGTCACCCCGGCGCTGGTCGCGGCGGCTCGAAGCCTGAGCGTGGAGCTGATCGCCTGGACCGTCGACGACGCCGACCGCGTCGCCGCCTTACGCACCATGGGAGTCGACGGCATCTGCTCCAACGACCCGCGGATCCTCCAGGCGAAGGGCGCGTCGTCAGCCGCGCGGGCCGGCCACTGACCCCGATCTCGGCCCGCATATGGGAGAGATCCGGCCCAGTGGCACGACTCGAGCCGGTTGGGGCGATGCCCGCGCCGGCGCCGCCTCGCTATCCTGCCCTGCCCGATGGCAGCAACCCGTCCCAAGATCACAGTCGCCGAGCGGACCGAGTTCGGCTCCCGCACCTCCCGTCGCCTCCGCCGCAGCGGCCAGGTACCCGGAGTCGTCTACACATCCGGCGAGGCCGCGCGGCCGTTTCAGGCCGACGCGCACGAGCTGTCGCGCTTCATCGGTGAGGGACACGCCCTGTTCGACCTCGAGATCGAGGGCAGCAAGGCGGTTCCGGTCGTGATCAAGGAGGCGCAGACCCACCCGGTTCGCGAGGATCTGGTCCATCTCGACTGCCAGCAGGTCGATCTCGACCAGGAGATCCAGGCCGACGTGGACGTCGAGATCGAGGGCACCGAGAGCTCGCCCGGCGTCAAGGCCGGCGGGATCATGGAGCACGTCCTTCGCACCGTCACGATCGAGGCGCTGCCGACCGCGATCCCCGACTACATCACCGTCGACGTCTCCGGCATGGAGGTCGGCGACACGATCCAGCTCGACGCGATCGCGATCCCCGAGAACGTCAAGCTCGTCGCCGACTCCCCCGAGGAGATCACCGTCGCGACCCTCAACCCACCGCGCGTCGTCGAGGAGACGACCGAGGTCGAGGAGGAGACCGAGGTCGTCGGCGAGGACGCATCCGCCGAGAGCACCGAGGGCGGCGACGGCGACTCGGGCGACTCCGAGGGCTAGCCCCACTTGCGCGGTCGCGGCCGCAGCGGGCCGATCGACTTCCTGATCGTCGGGCTCGGCAACCCGGGTCGCAAGTACGCGGCAACCCGCCACAACATCGGCTTCGAGGTCGGTGCCGAGCTCAGCCGGCGCTGGGATCTGCCGAAGGCGAAGGAGAAGTTCGGCGGCCTGCTCGCCGAGGGCCGGATCCGCCCCGGCGGCCCCCGCGCGGCGATCCTGCTCCCGCAGACCTACATGAACGAGTCGGGCAACGCCGCCGGGCCCGCACGCGGCAGCTTCGGGCTGGAGCTCGACCGCGTGATCGCCTTGCACGACGAGATCGACCTCCCCTTCGGCGAGATCCGGACCAAGATCGGCGGCGGGGTCGCCGGTCACAACGGGCTCAAGAGCCTCGATCGGGGGTTCGGCAGCCGCGCCTTCCAGAGGGTGAGGATCGGAGTCGGTAGGCCCGACTCGACCGATCCGGAGATCGTCTCCCGATTCGTGCTCGGCCGCTTCGACGAGCCGGCGACGCGGGTGCGCGAGCTGATCTCGGCGGCCGCCGACGAGACCGAGCGGTTGATCGATCGAATCGAAGAAGAGGAGTCCGCCGAAGCGGGCTCGGACGGCTAGGAGGCCGACGAAGGATGAGCGATCTGCTGACCAACTACGAGGTCGACCAGGGCGGTGTCGCGCTGCTTCAGCTCGACCGTCCCGACTCCCGCAACGCGATGAACACGGCGATGCTCGAAGAGCTGCTCGGCCATCTCGCCGCCGCGCGAGAGGACGAGCAGGTGCGCGTCCTGGTCGTCTCCTCCACCGACCACATGGGCTTCTCCGCCGGAGCCGACGTTCGCGAGGAGCTGGATCCGGAGGGATCGGTGCGGAGGATGCAGCTCTTCGCCGATCTCTACGACGGCCTGGTCGGGTTCCCGAAGCCGACCGTCGCGGCATGCCACGGAGCGGTCGTCGGCGGCGGTGCGGAGGTCGCCGTTTCCTGCGACATCCGGATCGGCGGCTCGAACCTGCGCCTGCGCTTTCCCGGTGCCGGTCTCGGCGTCCCCGTCGGGGCGGCCAGGCTCGTCACCCTCTGCGGCCTCTCCGTCGCCAAGTACGCGCTGCTCACCTCGAAGGAGATCGCCGCCGACGAGGCGCTCCGCTGGGGACTCGTCCACAAGGTCGCCCCGGCGCCGCGGACCGAGGAGGCGGCGCTGCAGATCGCCGCGCAGATGGCCGCTCACGACCCCGCTGCGGTTTCCCGCCTGAAGTCGATGCTGCACGAGTGGGACGACGTCGAGGGCCGCTCCCGAGCCGAGGGCGAGGGTCAGGTCGCCTGGGCCCGGGAGGGCAAGCGACCGGGCTACGGCGGATAGGTGTCGCTTCGTCCCCTCCTCGAGATCGCCGAGGGCGATCGCTCCTTCGCGGCCCTCGCCGCCGAGCTCGAAGCGGCGACTCCTGGTTCCACCGTCTCGGCGCCCGTCTCGCCGAGCCTGCGTCCCTACCTGCTGGCGGCCCTCAGTGAGGCCGACCCGGGGCTGGCCGGCCGGCCGGTCCTCGCCGTCGCCGCCGACGACCGCGGGGCGCGCGACCTGGCCAACGAGCTGAGCGCCTACCTGGCGCCGCGCCGGGTCCGCTACTACCCCTCGCGGGGGACCGGCTACGAGTCGCACCTGGCCCCGCCGCCCCATCTCGTCGGGCTTCGCATCGCCGCTCTCGACGCGCTCGTGGAGCGGCCCGGGGACGAGCCGCCGATCGTCGTCGCCAGCGCGCCGGCGCTCGCCGAGGCGGTTCCTGACGCGTCCCTGCGGCCGGCGGGGTTCTCGATCTCCCGCGGGGAGGAGATCGACCTCGACGACGTCGCCGAGCTGCTCGTCGGCTGCGGCTACGAGCGGGTCGAGCAGGTCACCGACCGTGGGCAGTTCGCCGTTCGCGGAGGCATCCTCGACGTCTTCGGATCGACCGTCGATCAGGCCGCCCGGATCGAGCTCTTCGGCGACGAGGTCGAGTCGATCCGCTGGTTCTCCACCTTCACCCAGCGCTCGCTCGGCGATGCCGAGGCGATCGAGCTCGATCCCGCGGCCGAGATCGACCCCGACCACAGGCTGGCGGCGGAGGCCGGGCTGCCGGGGGACGAGGACGAGGAGGAGCAGATGCCGCTCGCCGAGCTGCTTCCGACCGACCGCTTCGGGTCGTTCCTCGAGTTGATCGACGAGCGGACCGCGATCGTGCTCGCCGCGCCGGAGGAGATGGAGACGGCGCTCACCGACCACCTGACCGACGTCCGCGCCGCGATCCACGACGAGGACATCGCGCGGCTCTACGTCCCGGTCTCCGAGCCCCTCGCCGAGCGGGCGCTGCTCAGCTTCGACGTCCTCGCCGCAGACGATCCCGACGCTGCGGCGGAGGCGACCCCGAGCGCGGGGTTCCGCGCGTCGCTGCCGGTCTCGGCCGCCCGCAGCATGGCCGAGGCCGAATCGGAGCTCGAGAAGCAACTCCGCTCCGGCTACGTCACGGTCGTCGCCTTCGAGCGCTCCGGCGAGGCCGATCGCGCCCGCTACGGCCTCGAGCGGCTGACCCCGAAGCTGCTCGGCGACGGCCCGGCGCCGGTATCGGCGACCGTCGCCTTCGCCGAGGGCCCGGTCGCCGACGGGTTCGTCGCGCCGGGCCTGAAGCTCGCCGTGCCCGCCAGGGCATCCACCCGGGTTTCGTCGGTGATGTCA
>CAZXKG010000136.1:0-6348 GCA_964641695.1 uncultured Conexibacter sp. | reverse complement strand
AGCGTCGTCTTGCCCGAGGACTCCGGGCCGAAGATCTCGACGATCCGGCCGCGCGGAACACCGCCGACGCCAAGCGCCAGATCGAGCGAGAGCGCGCCCGTGGGGATCGCCTCGACCTCGATCACGGAGTCCGCGCCCAGCTTCATCACGCTGCCCTGTCCGAACTCGCGCTCGATCTGCGTCAGCGCAGCCTTGAGCGCCGCGTCCTTCGCCTTCGCATCCTTGGAACCGGCTTCAATCGGCGTGGGCTTGTTCGCTGCTGCCATTCTCAAATCACCTCATCCGCCGCCGCGGCGGCTCTGGTTAGCGGTCTCACGTCCTGCGGCCCCTCGACGAGCGCGCTCGCGCCCCTCGGCCTTCCCGGGCAACCGGAGGGCTGAAAGCTAGAACGCGGCCCGGACGGAACCGAACATATGTTGGGGTCTCCCCGACCGCCACGATCGGCGCCGAGGGGAACGACGGTCCCGACGCTACGCCGGATCAGCGCACGCGTGTGTGTCGGAATGTGACGCTCGGTCAAGGAAGACGAATATCTTGTGACGCGATGAACCGACCTATGCCAGAACTCCCCGGTGTCGAGCACAACTACATCGACGTGCGTGGAGTCCGCTTCCACGTCGCCGTCGCCGGGCCGAGCGACGGCGATCCCGTAGTGCTGATCCACGGCTGGCCGGAGCACTGGTACGCCTGGCGCAACCAGATCGGGCCGCTGGCCGAACGCGGCTACCGCGTCTACTGCCCTGACCTTCGCGGGTTCGGATGGAGCGACGCACCGAGCCGCGGATATCTCAAGGAGGAACTCACCGACGACATGATCGGGCTGCTCGACGAGCTCGGCCTCGAACGCGTCCGCCTGGCCGGGCACGACTGGGGCGCCTTCATCGGCTTCCTGCTCTGCATGCGCGCCCCCGAACGGGTCTCCGCTTACCTCGCCGCGGGAATCAGCCACCCCTGGTCGACGCCGGAGCCGGGGTTGATGCCCTACGTCCGCTCGCTGAAACGCTTCTCCTACATGTTCCTGATCTCCACGCCGATCCTCGGCAAGGCGGTGGTGGAGCGGGTGCCGGGCTTCGTCCGCAGCATCTTCAAGCTCAGCGCGGTCGACCCGACGTCGACCTGGACCCCGGCCCAGCTCGAGAGCTTCGTCGCCCAGTGGAGCGAGCCCGCCCGCGCCAAGGCATGCGTGGGGGTCTACCGCTCGTTCCTGCTCAAGGAGCTGCCGGCGATCGTCAAGGGGAAGTTCCGCGACGTGCCGATGTCCACGAGGTCACGTCTGCTCGTCGGCGAGGCCGACCCCGTGATCCGTCCCGACATGCTCGCCGGACACGAGCGGATGGCGCCACAGCTCTCGATCGAGGTCGTCCCCGGGGTTAGCCACTGGGTCCCGGAGGAAGCTCCGGAGCTGACCCTCGAGGCGATGTTGGAGCTCTTCGGGGAGGAGCCCGGCTCCTGATCGCCGCGCCGCGGGCGGTCGCTCGGGTCCAAGCTCAGTCGCGATCGCCGAGGCGGAGCCTGCGGATCATGTGCATCGCCGCCGCCGTGGCGCGCTCGCGAACGTCGTCACGGCGACCCGGGAGCGTCGGGTCGCGCTCGATCGCGTTGCCCTCCGCATCGACGACGCAGATGCAGACGTAGCCGACCGGCTTCTCCTCGCTTCCGCCCGCCGGCCCCGCGATCCCGGTGATCCCCACTCCGAGGTCCGCAGCGAAAGCCTCGATCGCCCCCTCGGCCATCGCTCGGGCGACCTCCGGCGATACGGCGCCGTGGGCCTCGATCAGGTCCGCCGGGACGTCGAGAAGCTCCGTCTTCGCCTCGTTCGAGTAGGCCACCACCCCGCCCGCGACGTACGTGGACGAACCGGGTCGGCGCGTCAGCCGCGCGCTCAGCATCCCCCCGGTGCACGACTCGGCGATGCCGATCCGCATCCCGGACAGAAGCCCGGCGACGAGCTCGTCGACGCTCTCGCCGCGGTCGGTGTAGACGAACTCCCCGTGGCGCTCCCGCAGGCCCGCGAAGAGGGCATCGAGGATGCCCTCCTCACCCTCCCGGTAGCGAACGTCGATCTCCAGCTCCGCCCCGCCGCGCAGGCAGGTCGTGATCTCGAGCCGATCGATCTCGGCGTGCTCCTCGATCTCGCGAAGCGACTTGGCGAGGGTCGACTCGGGGATCCCGAACATCTTCATCGTCCTCACGGTGAAGCGATCCGCACGATCGAGAACCCTGGCCACGGCCGGGGCCCCGATCGCGGCCGGCCACATCTGCTGCAGCTCCCGCGGCGGCCCGGGCAGGATCACCACGACCGCTCCCTCGACCTCGACGACGACGCCCGGAGCCGTCCCCACCGGATCGAGCGGAAGCGACCCCTCCGGGATCATCGCCTGCTTGCGGGTTCCCGCCGCGAGCCCCTCGGGATCGAACTTCATCCGCGCCGCGAAGCCGGCGATGATCTCCGTGATCCGCCGCTCCATCCCCTCGTCGAGAACCATCTCGACCCCGGCGAACTCGGCGACGATCTCAGCCGTGAGGTCGTCCGCGGTCGGGCCGAGGCCGCCACTCGTGAAGATCAGGTCCACTCCGGCGTCGGCGAGGAAGCGGAGGGTCGTCCTCAGATCCTCGGGGCGATCGCCGACGCAGATGATGTGAGACACCTCGCAGCCGAGCCGCTCGAGCTGCTCGGAGACCCACGGCCCATTGCGATCGGTGATCCGTCCGGTGATCACCTCCGTTCCCGTGACGACGATCCCGGCGCGAACGCTCATGGACAGCCCGGCCCCGCGTAGGCGACCTCGCTCACGCCCTTCGAGGTGATCTCGAAGCTCTGCTGCCCGGTTCCCACCAGCTGCTCCTTCTCGCCGTCGATGCCGATCGTGACCTCGCCGGGATCCGCGAGGTCGAGCCGGTACTTGCGCGAGCCCGAGAACCGCTCCCGGGCGTCGGCGGCGAGTACCTGGGAGTCGATCATCGCATCGCCGCCGCTGACCAAGCACACGGTCATCGGGCTCGCCGGTGAGATCGTGAGCGCGAACTTGGGGTTGCGGTCCCGCTTACCACGGTGCCCATCACCCTTGCCCTCTCGCTCGACCGCCGGGCTCGCGGGCACGTCGGGATCGTCCCCGCCACCGCCGAGGACGCCGAGCACGATCAGAAGCAGCACGATCAGGACGATCACGCCGCCGGCGATCATCCCGCGCGAGGGTCCGCCGTTGTCGGCGGAACGGCTCCGCGAGGACCTGATCGACTCGCCGCCGATCGATGATCCCGGTTGAGGGGCCGCCTCGAAGCGCCGCCGGTACTCGTCGGCGAGCATGCCCCCGTCGAGCCCGAGCAGCGACCCGTAGGTGCGAAGGAAGCCGCGAACGTAGGCGGGCCCGGGGAGCGCTTCCCAGTCCTCCGCCTCGAGTGCCCTCAGGTAGCGGGCGCGGATCTTGGTCCGCTCCTCGGCCTCCTTGACCCCCATGCCGATCCGCTGCCGGGCTTCCTTGAGGCTGGCCCCGATCGCGAACCCCGGGGCTCCGGGATCGTTGCTCTGCCCTTCAGCCACGCGGCAAGACTACCGCCGCGCGAACGCTCCGCCTCAGACAGTCTCCAGGTCCTGGGTCTCCTCGGCGCCGGCGCCGGCCAGGATCCTGGGAACGTCCGCCGCCGTGATCAGAACCTGTCTCGGCTTCGAGCCCTCGTAGCCGGAGATCACCCCGCGCCGCTCGAGCATGTCGATCAACCGCCCGGCACGCGTGTAGCCGACGCGGAGCCGGCGCTGGATCATCGACACCGACGCGGTCTCGGTCTCGACGCAGATCTTGATCGCGTCCTCCAGCAGGTCGTCCTCGTCCGGGGAGAACTCGCCGCCGCCGTCCCCGTCGACGTCGACCGGAGCCTTCTCGGTGAGAAGATCCTGATCGAAGCTCGGCTCCCCCTGGCGGTTCCAGAAGGAGACGACCTTGGCGATCTCCTCCTCGGTGACGAACGCCCCCTGCACCCGCTGGAGCTTCGAGGATCCGACCGGGCGGAAGAGCATGTCCCCCTGCCCGAGCAGCGACTCCGCCCCGCCCTGGTCGAGGATCACCCGGGAATCGACCTGGGAGGCGACGGAGAACCCGATCCGAGCCGGGATGTTGATCTTGATCGTTCCCGTGATCACGTCCGTGGAGGGACGCTGAGTGGCGAGCAGGAGGTGGATCCCGACCGCGCGCGACTTCTGCGCGAGGCGGATGATCGAGTCCTCGACCTCGCCCGGGGCGACCATCATCAGGTCGGCGAGCTCGTCGATCACGCAGAGGATGTGGGGAAGCGGCGCCTCACCCTCACGCCTGCGGATCTTGTTCAGCTCCTCCAGGTTGCGGCCCCTGGCCTTGCCCATCACCGTGTAACGGGACTCCATCTCAGCGACGAGGTTCTCGAGCACGTTCGCGGCCACTCTCGGGGAGGTCACGACCGGGGTCAGCAGATGAGGGGTCGAGTCGTAGTGGTTGAGCTCGACCTGCTTGGGGTCGACGAGGACCAGGCGCAGCTCGTTCGGGGAGGAATGCAGCAGCATCGAGGTCAGGATCGCGTTGACGCAGCCGGACTTGCCGGAGCCGGTCGTGCCCGCGACGAGGACGTGCGGCATCTTCGCGAGGTCCATCGAGATCGCCTGACCGGAGATGTCCTTGCCCAGCCAGGAGAGCAGCGGTGACGCCGACTCCGGACGCCCGGCGTAGATGTCGCCGAGCCGAACCATCTTCCGGCGCGCGTTCGGAACCTCGACTCCGACCGCCTTCTTACCGGGGATCGGCGCGAGGATGCGGATATCGGTGGAGGCCAGCGCGTAGGCGAGATCGTCCTTGAGCTGGGCGATCTTGCCGACCTTGGTCCCAGGGGCAAGCTGCAGCTCGAAGCGGCTCACATGGGGGCCGGTGACCGTCCCGATCAGCTTCGCGTCGATCTTGAAGTGGCTGAGCACCTCGAGCAGCGACCGCGCGGTCCGCTCCATGTCGCGCCGGTCCGGGCCCTTGTCCTCGGTCCCGCGCCGCAGCATCTTCGCCGTCGGCAGCCTGTAGTCGATCTCGTCGGATTCGGTGATCCCGTTGCGCTTCGCGCCCATCGGCGTCCGCGCGATCTCGATCTCCGCGTCGGCGGGCTCAGGGATCTGATCCGGCTCCCCGAGCGCCTCCGGTTCCGGCTCGGACTCGGGCTCCTCCTCCTCGACATCCGCCTCGAGCTGCTCCTCCTCGTCTTCCTCGGCCTCCTCGTCGTCGAAGCCGATCTCGTCCGTCTCGGCCTCGGGCAGCGGCAGGGTCGGCTGCTCGCCGGGATCGTCGGCGGCCGGGAACGAGTCGGTCGACCAGCCGACGAACGTCTCCTCCTCGGCCGTCGCCGGATCGCCCTCCCCCGCGGGGCGTCGATGAAGCACCGTTCGGGTCAGACCGCCGGTCAGCTCACCCGCCCGGCCGGCCGCCTCGGCGCCGGTGTTGATCAGGCCGAGCAGCGGGCGGCCGCTGAGCAGGAGGGCGCCGCTGAAGACGAGCAGGACGGCGATGATGTGCGCGCCGATGCTCTGAAAGAGGGTCGCGGAGGCCCAGTAGAGGCTCTCCCCGAGGGCTCCGCCGTGCGTGGTCAGATGATCGGGGTCGAAGTACCCCTCGCGCACCGGGTGGTCGACTCCCAGCCCGAACGTGCCGGCGGCGAACGCCAGCAGCAGCCCGGCGAGGAGCAGCAGCGCCCCCGCGTTCAAAGCTCCCGGGTAGCGGATCAGCGGCTTCACGATCAGCGCGATCCCCAGGCCGGCGAGCAGCATCGGCGCGACGTAGGCGACGGCGCCGATGCTCCAGGTCAACGCGGTCTTCAGGCCGCTGCCGCCGAGTCCACCGTCCCAGCCCGCGTAGAGCACGAAGCCGAGGTAGAGGGCCGCCGCCATGCAGGCCAGGCCGATCAGGTCGAGGTGGCGCTGCTCGAGCTTGCGCTCAGGTGCCTTCGATGCCTTCTTGGTCGTCTTGCGCTTGGCGTTCGTCTTGCTGCCCCGCTTGGGCGCAGGAGCGTGCCTTCCGGGTAGGAGCTGGGCGAGAGATCTCATCTGCATCACCGTTCGACGCCAGGGCCCCAAGCCCTGCGGGGTAAGACAACTGCCGAGAAATACTCCGTCGGCCCGAAGGGGATGTCGGCTTACGCGGGACCCCGTCCGCCTCCGTCCGGGCGGAGATAACTGCCGGAGTGTCCTCCGTCGGCCCGGAGGGGATGTCGGCTTACGCAGGACCGCCTACGCCTCCGTCCGGTACTCCGGTGCACTGCCCACACGCGGCGGCGCCTAGATCACGGCACCTCCTCGGGCTTCGCCCTGCGGGGGATGCCGGAAGTGGAGCGCCGCCTATATGC
>CAZXKG010000135.1:0-6510 GCA_964641695.1 uncultured Conexibacter sp. | reverse complement strand
GCCAGACGAGCGACGTGTTCTTGGCGAGGATCGTGATCCCCTTCTCGCGCTCGAGATCCATCGAGTCCATCACCCGGTCGGCCACGTCCTGGCCGGAGCGGAACGCGCCTGACTGCCAGAGCATCGCATCGACCAGCGTCGTCTTCCCGTGGTCGACGTGGGCGACGATCGCGACGTTGCGGATGTCGTCGCGGGTCGTCTGCTCAGGGCCCGGGTCGGGCGTTTGCGGTGTCACATCGGTGCTCATCGGGCGGCGGCGCATGGTAGAGGGTCGAGCCTTCGCGGCCCCGCCGCCTCGGGAAGGGACCGATCGCACATACGTTCGTCCGTCGAGTCGTGCATCATGGTCGCCGGCCGTTCTCCGTCGGGGAGACGTCGAGTCGGCCTGCACGCGCACACCCCAATGCCCCGCCAGGTGGATTCACATTGAGAAAGCTTGCTGACTTCTGCATCAGACATCGCCGGCTGACGGTCCTCGCCTGGATCGTCGCCCTGTTCGTGGCGGGCGCCGCCGCGGGCTCCGCCGGGGAGAAGTTCTCCAACAACTTCGAGCTGCCGGACTCCGACTCCAGCCAGGCGCTGAACCTGCTCGAGGACCGCTTCCCGGCCCAGTCCGGCGAGCAGATCCAGATCGTCTTCGCCGCCGACGACGGGTTGGAGAGCCCGGACGTGGAGCAGCGGGTGGACGCTTTGATGAAGGAGCTCGCCGGGCTCGACCACGTCGTCTCGACCGCAACTCCCTACGACCCCGAAGGCGGCGGCGCCGTCTCCGAGTCGGGCACGATCGGCTTCGGCATCGTGCAGCTCGACGAGGCCGGCTTCGAGCTGCCACCCGAGGACATCAGGGCGATCATCGACACCGCCCACGAGGCCGCCGGCGATGGCCTCCAGGTCGAGCTCGGCGGCGACTCGGTCCGCTTCGTCGACCAGGAGATGGGATCGACCAGCGAGCTGATCGGCCTGCTGGCGGCGATCGTGATCCTCCTGGTCGTCTTCGGCTCGGCCGTCGCGATGGCGATGCCGGTGATCACCGCGATCGTCTCGCTGGGTACCGCGCTCAGCTTGGTCACCCTCTTCACCCACGTCGTCGACACGGCCGACTTCGCGCCCGCGCTGGCGACGATGATCGGACTCGGGGTCGGCATCGACTACGCGCTGTTCGTCGTCACCCGGTTCCGATCCTGCCTGCGCGAGGGGATGGAGGTCAACGACGCGGTAGTGACCGCGATGGACACGTCCGGGCGTGCCGTCGTCTTCGCCGGGGTGACCGTCGTGATCGCGATGCTCGGCCTGTTCGCGATCGGAGTCAGCTTCCTCTACGCGCCGGCGATCGCCGCGTCGCTGGCGGTGCTGACGACGATGCTGGCGGCGATCACCCTGCTTCCCGCGATGCTCAGCAAGGTCGGAACGCGGATCGACCGCCTGCGGATCCCGGGCACCAACCGCCGGCGCGAGCCGGGGATGGAGAGCCCGGCGTGGACCCGCTGGAGCAAGATGGTCCAGCGCCGCCCCTGGGCCTGCGCGATCGGATCGGCCGCCTTCCTGGTGGTCCTCGCGATCCCGGTGTTCTCGATCGACCTCGGTTCTGCCGACGCCGGGACCGACGCCGAGGGCTCGACCACCCGTCAGGCCTACGACCTGCTCGCCGAGGGCTTCGGCCCCGGGTTCAACGGGCCGCTGCAGATCGTGGTCGACGTTCCCGAGGGGATCTCGTCCGCGCAGTCGGAGGCGGGCCTCGCCGCCCTCGGCGGAGCGTTGGAGTCGGCTGACGGGGTGGCCGCGGTGATGGAGCCGATCTCGAACGAGAGCGGCGACACGGCGATGATCCAGATCTTCCCGACGACGTCTCCGCAGGAGAACGAGACCAGCGATCTCGTCAAGTCGCTGCGCGACGACACGATCCCGCCGGTCGCCGGCGAGTACGGGCTCAACGTCCACGTCGGCGGCGTGACCGCGATCTACGACGACTTCACGACCTACATCAGCAGCAAGCTGCCGCTCTTCTTCGGGATCGTGATCCTGCTCTCGGCGATCTTGCTGATGACCGCGTTCCGCTCGGTTCTGATCCCGCTGAAGGCGGTGCTGATGAACCTGCTCAGCATCGGCGCCTCGTTCGGCGTCGTCGTCGCGATCTTCCAGTGGGGTTGGCTTGGCGGCGTGATCGGTCTCGATGCGACGGCCCCGATCGAGTCGTTCCTGCCGGTCATGGTCTTCGCGATCATCTTCGGGCTTTCGATGGACTACGAGGTGTTCCTGATGTCCCGCGTCCACGAGGAGTGGATGCGGCGCGGTGACGCATCGGGCGCCGTCCAGCACGGCCTCGCGAGCACCGGCCGTGTGATCACCGCGGCCGCGACGATCATGATCTGCGTCTTCGGCTCCTTCGCCCTCGGCGGCAACCTGACGCTGAAGTTGTTCGGCGTGGCGCTCGCCGCGGCGATCGCGATCGACGCGTTCGTCATCCGCAGCGTCCTCGTGCCGGCGATCATGGAGCTTCTGGGCCGCCGCGCCTGGTGGCTCCCCGCCTGGCTCGATCGCATCCTGCCGCGGATCAACGTCAAGTCTGCTCCTGACCAGGTGCCGGTCGCAGCGAGCGCGGCAGGAGGGGCTCCGGCCGTCGCGGTCGGCGCCGGTTCGCAGGACGAGCCCACAGCCGACGAGGAGGGGGGACGATGAACCCGGCTACGGGGGAGTACGCGGCGAAGCGCTGGAAGGCGCTCGCGCTGCTCTGCGTGACCCAGTTCATGGTCGTGCTCGACGCATCGATCGTGAACATCGCGCTGCCGACGATCGGTACCGAGCTGAGCTTCTCGCAGGACGACCTCTCGTGGGTCGTCAACGCGTACATCCTCACCTTCGGCGGCTTCCTCCTGCTCGGTGGCCGGCTGGCCGACCTGCTCGGCCGGCGGCGGATGTTCATCGCCGGGCTGCTGCTGTTCTCGATCGCGTCGCTGGCCGGCGGCTTCGCCTCCAGCGACATCCAGCTGATCATCGCCCGCGCCTTCCAGGGGCTCGGCGCCGCGCTGATCTCGCCCGCCGCGCTGTCGATCCTCACGGTCACCTTCGCCGAAGGCGCTGAACGGAACAAGGCGCTCGGCGCCTGGGGCGCGGTCGCCGGCTCCGGTGGTGCCGTCGGCGTTCTCCTCGGCGGCGTCCTCACCGACGGCCTCGGTTGGGAGTGGGTCCTCTGGGTCAACGTCCCGATCGGGATCGCCGCGGCGCTGATGGCGCCGCGCCTGATCGCCGAGAGCCACTCGGAGGCCGAGCACCGCTCGTTCGACATCCCGGGCGCGGTGACCGTCACCGCGGGACTCTCGATCCTCGTCTACGGGATCGTCAACGCCGAGAAGGCGGGATGGGGGTCGACCGAGACGATCGTCTGGCTGGCGATAGCCGCCGTTCTGCTGGCGGCGTTCGTGTTAATCGAGCGACGTGCCGTCGCTCCCCTGGTCCCGTTCTCGATCTTCCGCCTGCGAACCCTGACCGGGGCCAATGCGGTCGGTCTGCTGGTCGGCGCCGCGTTGTTCTCCATGTTCTTCTTCGCCTCCCTCTACATGCAGCAGGTGCTCGGCTACAGCGCGATCGAGGCCGGGCTCGCCTACCTGCCGCTCTCGGTCGGGATCATCGTCTCGGCGGCGGTCAGCTCTCAGATCGCGACCAAGATCGGCTTCAAGCCCGTCCTCGTGTTCGGCTTGGTGCTGGTCGCGGTCGCACTCGTCTGGTGGTCGCGGGTGGATGCCGATGGCACTTACGTGACCGACATCCTCGGCCCTTCGCTGCTCGCGGCGGTCGGCCTCGGGTGTGGTTTCGTGACGATGACGATCGCGGCGGTCGCCGGGGTCACGGACTCCGAGTCCGGGCTCGCCAGCGGCCTGATCAACACGTCTCAGCAGGTTGGTGGTGCACTGGGGCTGGCGGTCCTCTCGACCATCGCCAACTCGGTCACCGACGCGCCGTTGGCGGCGGCGCAGGCGACCGGCGATGCGTTCGGGGTCGCGGTCGCGCTGACCGAAGGGTTCCAGAGCGCCTTCCTCGTCGGCGCCGGCTTCGCGGTGATCGGCCTGGTGCTGGCGCTCGTGCTGATCCGGACCAGCGACAGCAAGGCGATGATCGGCAGGGAAGCGCCACCCGCCGCCTGACGCTGTGGGAAGGTTCCCGCTCATGCGCCCGTTGAAGCTGATCTCCGTCGTCGCGGCCCTGTTCGTCGTTCTCGGCGCCGGCGCCGCTTTGGGCTGGGCACTTGGATCGGCGGATCGCAAGGCGCCCGCGCCGGTGGTTCGCGAGCCGCTGGCGCAGACGAAGAAGCCGCGAGGGACTCGGGGACGGACGCTGGGTCTGACGCGGGTGATCGTCAAGCCGGGGGCGAAGTTGGCCCTCCATCACCATCCCGGCACGCAGATCGCCTTCATCGAGGGCGGGGTGCTCACGTACACGGTCGAGACCGGCTCGGTGGCCGTGCGCCGCGGGCCGGCCGACGATCATCCCAAGCTGGTCCGCAAGATCAAGCCGGGGCAGACCGCGAAGCTGAAGAAGGGGCAGTGGATCGTCGAGCAGCCGAACACGCACCACCACGCTGCCAACCGCGGCGACGAGCGCGTGATCCTGTATCTGGCGACGCTGTTCCGCACGGGCGCGCCGCCGTCTATCCCCGGCTGAGCCTCGGGCTCGGCCGAGCACGGCCGCCGCACACGGGGGACGCCTTGCTCAGCCGGGCAGGAACAGGGTGGCCGCGTTCCAGGGGTCGCGGACGAGGATCCCCGCGCCGTGTTCGTCGATCTCGACGCCGGCGGCTTCGAAGCGATCGCGGAGCTCGTTGAGCGACTTGGGGTCGATCACCACGGTCCAGTGGTGGAGACCGACCGCGTCGTCCGGGGCGGGAGGGACGCCCGGCCCGCGCCAGACGTTGAGCGCGAGGTGGTGGTGATAGCCGCCGGCTGAGACGAACGCCGCCGTGTCGAAGTGGGTCATCACCTCGAAGCCGACGATGTCCCGATAGAAGGCGAGGGCTTGCTCGACGTGGCCGACGTGCATGTGCAGGTGCCCGACGCGAAGGTCGCGGTCGACGTGGGGCGCAGGTTCCTCGCTCGCGACGGTGGACAGCAGCTCCTGCAGGTCCAGCGGCGCGGGACCGATCGTCGTCGGGTCGCGAAGATCGCCCCACCGATCGCGGGGTCGGTCGGCTGCGAGCTCGATCCCGTTCCCGTCCGGGTCGGGAAGGTAGATCGCCTCCGAGATGCCGTGGTCTGACGCGCCCTGGATCGGGGTTCCGGTGTCGACCAGCCGGCGCAGGGCGCGGGCGAGCTCGTTGCGGGTGGGATGAAGGAGGGCGAAGTGGTAGAGGCCCGCATGACGACCCGCGGAGCGGGCGTCGGGACGCTCGTGGAGGACGAGCACGTCCTCGGTATCGGCGCCGGCCGTGAAGGAGACGGTCCGCTTGCCGTCCTCCTCGCCGCGCTCGGACCCGCGCAGGCCGATCGCGCGCTCGTAGAACTCTGCGGAGCGATCGAGGTCGGTGACGACGACGTGAACCGCGCCGAGCCGCAGGTCATCCGGAAGACCGGGGACCCCGGGCTGGTTCGGACTTGTCTTCTCCCCGAGGTCGTTGTTCATACAACTATCGTCTCATGGGCGTCAAGGGGGCGCCTGCATCATGATGCGGCGCTGCTACATTGAGATGATGCGAACGACCATCGACATCCCGGAAGCGGTGCTGAAGCAAGCGAAGATCGAGGCCGCAGAAAGCGGCGACACCGTGAGCACGGTCGTCACCGAGGCGCTCAGGGAGCGGTTCCTCCGCAAGCGCGCGTCCTCCGATCCGCCTTGGGAGCCGGTCGTCTTCCGAGGTGAGCGAGGGATCCTGCCTGGAGTGGATCTGACCGACAACGCGGCGCTGCTATCGATCCTCGACGGGGATCGATAGCTGTGCCTTCCAGCTTTCTTCTTCCGGATGTGAACGTTCTCGTCTATGCGCACCGGCAGGAGGGTGAGGAGCAGGTACGGGTCGCCGACTGGCTGAAGGCACGCGTCGACGGAGACGGCATCACCCTGTTCACGCCCCAGACCATCTCCGGGTTCCTCCGCGTAGTGACCCATCCCCGGGTGTTCGTAGCGCCGTCTCCGCTCGACCACGCGATCGCGTTCCTCGACGGGCTCCTGTCCCGCCGCAACAGCATCGTGGTCGAGTCGGGCCCGCGCTACTGGAGCGTTATGGCCGGTCTGCTGACCAAGGGCGACGCCCGCGGAGATCTCGTCCCCGACGCGGCACTTGCCGCAACCGCGATCGAGTGCGGGGCGATGCTCGCCACGCGCGATCGCGACTTCGCGCGGTTCGACGACCTCGATTGGGTGGACCCGCTGCGGGCGGCCTGACCTCGACCGCCTCCTACGCGCCTGCGACAACTCGCCTGGCCTGATCGGAAGTCGAGCAGCCCAGAGGGCTGCGAGTCGCGCGCTTATCTCCCCAGGAGGACCGTCGGGCTTCGCCCGATGGTCCGGCGCAGTCGAGCAGCC
>CAZXKG010000134.1:0-6588 GCA_964641695.1 uncultured Conexibacter sp. | reverse complement strand
GATGCTGAGGCGGCCATCCGCTCGATCGCAGCGAGCTTCGGATCGACGACCTCGCTCAGGCAGTGGCGCTTGTCGCGGAAGTGGGCGTAGAAGGCTTGGCGAGTTACGCCGATCGGGTCGGTGACCTCGCTGATCCGCATCGCCTCGTAGCCGCGTTGCTCGGCGGCCCGGCGTGCCGCCTCGAGCATCAGCTCCTTGGAGTTCTGGTTGGTGTAGCGGGGCGGGGTGCCGTCGCTGCGTGGAGGCTTGCGTTGGACCTTGCGCTTGTAGCCGCCGTGACCCTGCGGGGGCTTGGGGAGCGACGAACCCCCAGCCGAGCGCCCGCGGGGTGGGCGCTCGGCTGAAGAGCGCGTGCTCTGGCGTGAGCTCAGCGGCGGAATTCGATCCTGGGAGGAGCTATTTCCGCCAGTGAGCTTCGCCGTCGCTGGCTGCTTTCGTCCCCCGCCTGCCTTGGCCGGGGCACCCATCTCAGCGCCCGAGCTCTCTCAGGGCGAGCGAGGCTCGCTTGTTCTTCCGCTTGCCCTTCTTCTTGCCCTTCGGCTTCTTGTTCTTGCAGGCGCTTCCGATCAAGGGCTTCTCGGAGAGGCTCATGTTGTTGTGGGCGCTCATCGAGATCGAGACCTTGCGGGCTGCCTTCGACTTGCAGATGTTGCGGCTGTTGACCAGCAGGCCATCTGAGCCTCCGTCCAAGGTCAGCTGGAAGGAGCTGACCGGGACGTCGGGAACGACGTCGAAGGTGTTCCTGATCTGGTTGAGACCCTTCTTGTTCTGCTTCTGATCGATCTTGCCGAACAGGTCGATGTCGATCTGGCCGTTGAGGTCAGCGGCTAGGTCAGGGAGTGGGTTGTCTGATGCCTTGAGGTAGACGGGACCCTCTACTGGGTCATCGAGCAGCGGGGTGGTTGCCTTGGCGTAGCCGACTCTTGACTCCTCGGGGCAGGTGTTGGCTGCGTAGTTGGCCCGGCTGCAGATGCGGCCGATCCTCTCCTGATCAAGCAGAACTCCCTGGGGCAGAGCTACCTCCACCCTCGAGATATTGGAGTCGCCCTCGTTGAACGACAGGTTTGCGTTCAGCGGTGGATGAGCGTTGGGCTTGGTGTTCTTCTTGTTCTTGCCGAAACCGAGCTTCAGCTTCGGGCTGAAGCCGAGGCTCGCGCAGTCGCCTACCTGGAAGCGGTTCGACGGGCTGGCCGTCTTGCCGTGCGAGCCCTTGATCTGGCTCGTGATCTGCATCGGCTCGCAATTGGTTCCCGAGCGCATGAAGCCCGCTCGGTTGACGTTGACCCTGATGTCGCGGAGCTTCAGGGGGATGCCGTGGAGGATCCGCGGCAGCGGGTCGCTCTCGACCGAGACCTGCGCGGTGCGCTTGTCGACGTTGAGCTTGTTGCGGACGACCGTGGTTCCGAGGTCGAAGGGACCCGCCAATGCCGGGACCACTACCGCCAGGGAGAGCTGGGCTCCCTTGTAGGGGCCGGCGAGGTAGGCCTTGCCGGTCTGCACGTAGTAGGGGTTGGCGCCCGCTCCGGCTCCGACCGTCGCCACTCCGACCTGGGAGTTGGCGGGGCAGGAGGGGGATGCGTTCTCGGCTGAGCCGCTGCCCTCGGCGTCGCTGATCGCGTTGAGCGTCGCATCGGCGCACTGGCTGACCCCGGCGAGCTTGGCGGTGACGCCCTCGGGGAGGCTGACGTTCAGGCCGGCGAGCTCCTGGTGGCCGTCGGGGCGGCTCAGGTTGAGGATGAACGGGCTGTAGCTGTCGGCTACCGCGTTTCTGAGGCCGGCGTTGATCGCCGGGTTGAAGGGACGCTGCTGGCTGGTCGCAGCGCAGGGCTGACCGTTAGGGGCCGAGGAGACCTGGAAGGTGTCATTTCGGCTCACCTGATGGCCGGCCCAGGAGCTGAACTCGGCGGTAGTCGTGTGAGTGCCGCAGGTCGAAGGGTTGATCAACGGCGCCCGGGAGCCGTCCTTGAAGCGCAGCCGCAGCTGCTCGAAGGGCAGCGGCGGGTTGTCGAGGAAGGTGGCGGTGAGCTGGCCGGTGCTCTGATCGAGGGCGATCTCGCCAGCCAGCTTGATGATGATGCCCGGACCATCTGCCACGAGGTAGAGGGCGAGCAGCGAGTCGAAGGGGTTGGCGGCCTGCTGAGCGACGTAGACGCTGCCCGAGAGCGGATCCGCCAGCAGCGGGGTGTCAATCGACACCGAGCCGACCTTGGAGGCGGCAGGGCAGGAGTCCGCTGCCAGGTTGAAGCGCGCCGGGGACTTGCTCACCAAGCCGACCTGGGCCGGCGAGCAGGAGGCGAGACCATTCGCCGTGGAGGGGTTGACCGACATGCCCTCGGGGAGGACGACCTTCGTATCACGCAGGTGGGCGGTAGCCAGCACGTTCGCGGCGTCGGTCTGAGGGATCTCGATCTCGACGTCCAGACCGGTCGGGGAGTCGGCCTGGCTGGAGGTCGGCTGCAACGAGGCGCGCGGGGAGAAGTCGAGCTTCTCGCAGCCGGTCGACGGCGGGGCCACGTCCTCGATCGGCTGGGTGAACGGCGCGCCCGGGTTCTCCCAGGAGCGCGCTCGGATCGCGGTCGCGTAGGTGCGATCGCAGTCGGTGGGGTTGGCGAGGAACGGTCGGGGCTCGATCCCGGCGGGGCCGCCTCGTTCGGCGTCGTGGCTGGGGTGGGCCGGGGTTCCCCAGAAGGTGACCGTCGATCCGATCAGGGGTAGGCCCTGGGAGACGTCGTTGAGGATGACCTTGAGCCCGTAATCGCCGTCGGAGCGCAGGCCGGCGGACATCATCACGACGTTGCCCTGGAAGTTGAAGCCGAAGGCGGCCGGCTGATCAGCGTCCGGAATCAGATTGAAGACCGGGACACGGAAGGTCGACGGGGTGAAGTAGGGGATGGACTGGATGACGCTCGCTACGCGAACGGTCGCCATCCCGACCTGGCTGGAGCGTGGGCAGTCGGCTGCCGAGCCACTGACACCACCCAGATACAACCGGAACTTGAGACATTGGCTGACGGTGAGCGGGTTGCCGACGAAGCCCGGTGGCAGGTCGACCTCGATGTCCTTGGTCGAGCCGACCGGCCGGAAGAGGTTCTCGAAGTCGACGGCCGAGGTCGTCGTGTTGAAGTCGAAGCTGGTGGTCGCCGAGTAGGGGCGTCCGCCGAGCTGGGTCTCCCAGGATCCGTCGGCCTTGCGGGCCTTGGCGGCGAAGGTGGAGACGCCGAAGCCGGGCTGATCGGCGCTGATCGTGGTCGGGTCGGAGACCGACATGGAGGGGCCGGCGCCGAGCGTGACCTCGGCGGTCGTCTCGAGTGTGCCTGACTCCCCGGCACCGGCGGTGACCCAAACCGTCAGGGGCTGATACTCGGCGCCGGCGCCGACGACCGTCGCGCTGGTGCAGATGACCGCGTCCGCGCCGGGCACGAACGCCGTCGGGCAGGTCCAGCCGGTGCCGGACGCCGTCGCGATCAGCGGGCCAGCCGTGGTCGTCAGACCGTCACGCAGCTCGACGGTCAACGTGGTGGTGCCTGCGGTCGGGGCGTCACCGACGTTGACCGGGGTGACCATGTAGATACCGGTCTCACCTGGGGCGATGTTGGTCGGGTAGTGGCGCAGCTCGGTCTCGAGCGCCGGGGCGGCGAGCGCCGGGGCGGCGGCGAGAAGCAGCGCCGCTGCCGCGGCGACGAACGCCGCGAAGGTGAGTTGAAGGTGCGTGACGCGATTCGGACGCGAGGGGCGACGGGGATGGCTGGAGGGGGACTCGCTCATCGAGGTTCCTTCCGGGAGGGCGGGGATGGGTGCGAATGCGGCTGGGGGCGAGCTCACGAGCGTGCCTCCCGCTGGCAGGTCCTGGCTCGCTGGCGTGCCTGCTTCGCTTGGCGGGTCGTGCGCTTCGCCTTCCGGGCGATCCGCTGGGATCTCGCCCCCGAGGCACGGCGAGCCTGGCGCTTGAGGCGCTTCGCTTGCGCAGTCAGGTTGCGGGCGCGACGTTCTGGGGCAGCGCAACTGCGCGGTGGCCGATCGGCCGAGGGGTTGCCGGCGCCGTCATAGGAGCCGGAGGCGGCCTGCTCGGTCGCCGGGCGGCCGGCCGGGTTGCCTTGACAGCCATCGCCCTGACATGCCGGGTCGGCCTTCGCCATCTGGCTCGGGATGCCGCCGTCGGCCTTGACCGCGTAGACGTCGTAGAGCTGGTCGGTGTCTTGGCTGACCAAGCGTGAACGCGTTGCTATGTAGGCGGTGTTGCCGCTTGGGTCGGCGCTCAGGAGCACCGACGCGTCGGGTGAGTTCGGCGGAGTGAGCAGAGATGCCTCACCGTCGTGCCAGACGTAAGGGTCGGGGAGGCCGTTGGTGTCCTCGGGCACGATCGCGGCTCGGGAGTTGAAGAAGATGTACTGGCCGTCATCGGAGATCCAGCGAGGTTGGTAGAGGTCGCTGTAGGCGGCCCCAAGCCCTCCTCCAAGGGGATCTGATCTCAACCTGGCGAATCCGGGGGCGTTTGCCATTCCCATGAGACTGATTCCGCCTGACTGAACACCGCAGGAGACGCAGATCAGTTCGTCGTCTACCGCGTCATAGCGATACACCCGTTCGATCTGCCCGATGGGATTGCCGAATCCGGTCAGATCACTCTTTGCCGTGAACGCCAGATAGCGTCCGTCGCCACTACTCAGTCTTGACAGCTGCCCCGCGCCGCTGCCGTCGATCGGGTGGAGCCCGATATCTTGCTGCACTGAACCAGCCTCTCCAGTCGGAAGGGTTCGCTCCTGCGACAAGCTCCCGGCAAGCTTTGCAATGAACGTACTTTCCCCCGACGCCACATCGAGCTCATAAAGGTTCGTACGCCCTTGTTCGTTCTGATCGGGCTCGGTTCCCGAAGGGCCGTCGAGGACATGGGCGCTCGCGAAATAGATTCGACTACCGTCATCGGAGATCTGAATCAGGTCTGAGCACCTGTTGGGGTAGGCCAGGCTGCACTCTTCTGTCTCGCTGCCGGGGTAGGTTTGGCGGTAGGCTGCTGGCGCCAGGAAGCTGAGCGAATCAGTAAGCGAGTCGTAGGCGTAAAGCCCACCGCCAGGATGACCACCGAGGAGATCGTCCCAGCTGGAGAAGTAGACCGTGACCTCGCCGGGGCTGTCCCCCCAGCGAGCGCCTCGGTACCGGACCACACCTTCACCGGGATCGCCGGGTGAGGCGCTATCAGGACCGAACTTGCTGATCAGCGTGGTCTCGCCAGGGAGAGACGAACCTGGGGTCACTCCCTGACGGTCGCGTAGGTAGAGCTGGGTGACGGGAGGCTGCCCGGAGGGACTGAGCGACCCGTAGAAGACCGCGTAACGGCCGTCAGAGCTGAGCGCGTTGAATGCGGTACTGCTACTGGCATTGTCGTGGACCGTCCCGCCCGGCATCGTGGCCGTCGGGGTCTCATTGTCGGGGAGCACGCTGAGCAGCTCCGGCGTCCCGCCATCGGAGACATACAAGCATCGGGGGGCGTCATTGAAAAAGCCTGTGCACTGAGCCACGGACACCGGACGTTGCGGATCCAGCGACATCGCGCTACGGAACACGACCTGCTCGAGATCGGGGGTCGCCATCTGGGGGAGGTTGGAACCGGTGCCGTCGCTGCCGCGGCTGATCCACGTCAGCGAGCCGTCCGCCTCGCGTCGGTAGACATCGTTGTTGAGATTGGGGTTGGCGGGGTTGTAGTGGACATCACCGGGATCGAAACGCTCCGGGGTTGTGAAGAGCTGGCGGCGGCCGTCGGGCGAGATCGCGGCCAGACCGGTGCTCCCGTTGTTGGCACCGGGCGAAGGGGTCACCGGCTGGGGCGTGATCGGCTCTAGCCCCCAGCTGGTGCCGTCGGCCGCGCGGGTGGAGAGATACCTGTTCGCGATGGTGCCGACCGAACCGGGGAACGATGCGCCGGGCACGCCCCCGTAGATGATCGAATCCTCGTTCGGCAGCACGATCACGCCGCCTTCCGGCAGCGCGTGGTGGCTGTTCTTGACCGTCGGGCTGACCTGCTCGTAAGCGCGGCAGTCCGGTAGGAAGGTCGAACCCTGGGCGTCGCGGATCGCAGCGTTGGCGCAGTCCTCGGCCTGAGCGGCCGCACGCGGGGTCGTTGACGCAACGAGGTAGCCGAGAAGTACGAGGACAGACGCGAATGCGAGTGCTGCCCAGTAGCGGCGATTCGATGCGCTTTCGATGGCGTTCAATGTGTCTCCTCGTGGCTTTCTCAGCTGTATTTCGTGGTGCTTGGGACGCGAACTTCTTAATCAAGTTCATGTAGCCCAGAAAACGGCTTGAGTAATGGGGATGTGCGCCGAGTACATCTCCCACACGCTTCCGAAACCGTGCGGAGGCGGTTGAGATCCAACGGCGATGAAATGGGCTGTACACAGCTGGTCCAACCTGTTGGCGGCTAAGCCGTGAGATGTCACTTCCACGATGTGATTTGTGTGTTGAGAGAAACGTCTTGACGTGACGATCAAGCCGACTTGATGTACGTGCCGTTTCCCGGATGTGGGCTAACATCGGTCAACCCCGCGCAGTTGGGGGTTGCACGCGATGGACAGCGCCGTCTATAGTGCCGCC